>JAZSGT010000028.1:0-83408 GCA_045532865.1 Alphaproteobacteria bacterium | reverse complement strand
GATAATTCATTTATTTCATTTGTTAAGAGGGTTACTAACTCATTCAAAGAATCCTCTTTGGATAATTGACACATTTTATCTTTCAAAACATAAAAAACAAATGGATTAACCTTTATTTTCTTTTGAGGTACAACAGAAGCATCTTTTTGATATTGTACAATCCCCTCTTTTTGATTGTTAATTTCAAGAACAACAGTGGATAAGCTTTCTGTCGCAAATTCAGCAAGTTGTTTTTTGGCACGTTCAAATGCTTTGATTTGTTGCATTAAAAAACGACCAGCAGATATAGAATTATTATTCAACCCTTTATCCACCCTTTCTAATACCATTTTATAGGTGTTAGGTAAAATCTCATTGTATTTTTGAATAAACTGGTTAAAAATAGAGGTTAATGAGCCTTGTTCTTCTACTTTGAAAAACACTCTTTCAGTATCATTGAAACACGCTGGATAATAAGGATTTACCTTATCTCTTATATTTAATCCATAGTCAATTGCATCTTCTATTTCATCTTTATAAATATCCCACTCTTTTTTAATTTTTATTGCTTTTTCTTCAATATTCTCATTATTGTTAAACGCATCAAAAATCTCTTTTATTCCAGAAAATGTTTTCATTTTATTTCTGTTAAAAAGATGCGAAGCAATCAATAAATCATAGATAACTTCTACAAGATTATTCTGATCTTTTTTAGAAACATCAGGCCGTGATTGGCAAAAATTTTCCACATACAGCTTGGCATTTTCTTTTAAGCCTTGATGAAAGGAAGAAAAAAGATTTGTTATTTCTTTTTCATTTAATACTTGGTACATAAAGAACTCCTATTATCCTTGAATACAACAATAGTACCATAAAAACATAAATTTGTCAATTATTTTTATTAAAACAAATTTATTTAAAATATTTAATAAATTATATTGATTTTTTTTAGATTTATTGGTATAACCAGATAAATTTTATTATAAGGAAAGGATAAAAAATGGCTTCATATCAATACATTTATGTCATGAAAGATTTGTGCAAAACATTCCCTGGTGGAAAAGAGGTGTTAAAACATATTTGGCTTTCATTCTTCCCAGGGGCAAAAATTGGTGTTATCGGTCCAAATGGTGCTGGTAAATCAACACTTATTAAAATTATGGCAGGTCTAGATCAAGATTTCACAGGCGAAGCTTTTGCAGCAGATGGTGTTAAAGTTGGATATCTGCCTCAAGAACCTCAACTCGACCCTTCAAAAGACGTCATGGGCAACATCATGGATGGTGTTGGAGAAATTAGAGATTTACTTGCACGATTTGAAGAAGTGAATATGAAATTTGCTGATCCAGATGCTGATATGGACGCTCTTTTAGCTGAACAAGCCGAATTGCAAGAAAAAATTGATGCTTGTAATGGGTGGGAATTAGAACGCACAATTGAAATTGCCATGGATGCTCTTCGTTGCCCACCTGCCGATGCAGATGTAACAAAACTTTCTGGTGGTGAAAAACGCCGTGTTGCCTTATGTCGCTTATTATTATCAAAACCAGACATGCTTTTACTTGACGAACCTACAAACCACTTGGATGCAGAATCTGTTGCTTGGTTACAAGTATTCTTAAAAAATTACACAGGTACTGTTGTTATGGTAACACACGACAGATACTTCCTTGACAATGTAACTGGTTGGATTTTGGAAATGGACCGTGGTGAAGGCATTCCTTTTGAAGGAAACTACACAAGTTGGCTTGAACAAAAACAAAAACGAATGGAACAAGAGCAAAATGCCGACAACAACCGTCAAAAAACATTAAAAGAAGAACTTGAATGGGTGCGTCAATCTCCAAAAGCCCGTCAAGCAAAATCAAAAGCACGTATCACAGCTTATGAAGAATTGCTTAAAAAATCACAAGAAAGAGAAAAAGCACCAGAAGTCGCTCAGATTATCATTCCTGCTGGTCCAAGATTGGGGCAAGTTGTTTTAGAAGCTGAAAATCTCACAAAAGCTTATGGTGAAAAATTATTATTTGAAAATCTTTCATTCAAATTACCTGCTGGGGGTATCGTCGGTATCATTGGTCCAAATGGCGCTGGGAAAACCACATTGATGAAAATTATCACAGGTCAAGAACAACCAGATAGTGGCTCATTCAGAGTGGGTGAAACTGTTTCTCTTGGATATGTCGATCAATCAAGAGATGCTCTTGATGATAACAAAACTGTCTGGCAAGAAATTTCCGAAGGAAAAGATATTTTAACACTTGGCAAACGTGAAGTGAACTCTCGTGGATATGTTTCACAATTCAACTTTAAAGGTCCAGATCAACAAAAGAAAGTTGGCCAACTTTCTGGTGGTGAACGCAATCGCGTGCACATGGCAAAAATGCTTAAACAAGGAGCAAACGTTCTTTTGCTTGACGAACCTACAAACGACTTAGATGTTGATACATTGCGCGCATTGGAAGAAGCATTAATGAACTTCCCTGGCTGCGCTGTTATCACATCACACGACAGATGGTTCCTAGACAGATTAGCAACTCATATTCTTGCTTTTGAAGGCGATAGTCAAGTTGTTTATTTTGAAGGTAACTATGAAGAATATGAAGCTGACAAAAAACGCAGATTAGGGGCAGATGCAGATCAACCACATCGCATCAAATACAAACCAATCTCCAGATAATCTACCCAATAAAGAAACTGCCTTTTCAGGCAGTTTCTTTATTTTATAATCAGAATATGTAAATTGCGAGCTTAACGCTCGTCCCTTCGGACCGCCTTTCGGCGTCCACTTCGCTTACGCTTCGTGACCGAACCCCTATGGTGTTCTTGCCCCCGTTTGAAATTCGCCATAAAAAAAACCACCCTTCGGTGGTTTTTACCCACGACCCCACTGAGGATTGCGAGCTTAACGCTCGTCCTTTCGGACCACCTCTGGCGTCCACTTCGCTTACGCTTCGCGACTGAACACCTATGGGGTTCTTGCCCCCGTTTGAATTTCGCCATAAAAAAAACCACCCTTCGGTGGTTTTTATTGGCGACCCCACGGGGATTCGAACCCCGGTTACCGCCGTGAAAGGGCGATGTCCTAGGCCTCTAGACGATGGGGTCATCGTAAGATGTTGTATTTATACACTTTTATTTTAAAAAATGCAATACTTTTTTTATTGTTTTTATGTTTTTTTTATTTCCCTTTGAATTTATTATGTTTTTACATTATTTTTAGTTATAAAATCTATATTGATTTTCAAAACGTTATGCTCTATCTTTTTTATAAACAACCAAAAGGAGGCAATATGTCAGATTTTATCTCTCTCATCAAATCAAGAAGATCAATCTATCATTTAGGAAAAAAGAGTGACATCTCCCCTCAAGAGATTGTTCAAACCATTTGTGACTGTTTAAAACAAACCCCTACAGCTTTTAATTCCCAAACTGGTCGTGTTATTGTTCTTTTTAACGAACCATACAAACAATTTTGGATTTCAACCAAAAATACGCTCAAAAAAATAACCCCTCCTGAGCAATTTGAAAAAACAAAAGAAAAATTAACTTCTTTTTCAAAAGGAATCGGCTCTATTCTTTTTTTTGAAGAACAACATACCATTCAAATGTTGCAAAAAAAATTTTCTCTCTATGCCGATAACTTCCCTATTTGGAGTATGCAATCTGCAGGAATGCTTCAATATTGCGTCTGGCTTGCTTTAACAGAACTGGGATTAGGGGCTAATTTACAACATTATAATCCCCTCGTCGACGATTATGTTCAAAAAACATTTTCTCCCCCTGCTTCTTGGAAATTGCTTGCTCAAATGAATTTTGGCAGTGTCGAAAAACCAGCTGATGAAAAAACCTTTTTAGAAATTCAAAAACGAATCAAAGTATTTGAATAATTAAGCTGATAAAAGAGCCATTCCCTCTAACAAAGCTGGTTGATAAAGACAATATTTTACTTCATCAGGAGATAAATCCAATTGATGGGTGTTCGCATATAGCTGCACTTTTTTAAGAGTACTTTTTTCCACCTCTGCATTAAAATCAGGAGTTGGCGAATTCACCGACAACATATAAATATGCAACGCTCTGTATATTGGATTTTTCAACAACAAATGGATACCCTTTTCACAAGGAGCAACAAGCGAAAGTTCTTCACAAGCCTCTTCTGCCATTCTTAAAATTGTTGGTTTTTTATATTCTTCTGGAATTAAAAATAGTTTATGCCTTTTTGCCCACAACCCTGTTGTTTCCCTAGAAGAAAAAACAGAAATTGGAATAGACAAGATTAACCCAACTGTAATTGGTAATATCCAATAAAATAAGCTATTAGCATATAAATAAACTATAATTGTTGTAGCAATTCCAAGAGCCGTATGAATATAGTGTCTTTTAAATGCCTCAGACCAAGAAGTACCTTTTGTATCTCTATTTTGAGACGACCAGCCAGCATCAAAGCCCATTAAAATATCAAATACAATTTTTGTTTGAAACAACATCATAATTGGAGCAGTCATTGCACTAAATAAGGTTTCAACAAAAAACGTTTTGCATAACCCCCAATAACCACCGTATGTTTTCTTTTTAGGTGTTTGAATAAGAACAATCAAAAATCCAAGTATTTTTGGTAAAAAAAGCATCCCCATGGATAAAGCAAAAAGCATTATTGTCCCAAAAAAATCAAACACCGGCCAAGATGGAAAAAGCGTTTTTGTATCAGAAAAATATTCTGGAGGAAAAAACTCGCGCCACAAAGCTATCCCAAGACCAAACAACAAAAATAAAAACCACAATGGGGAGGATAAATAAGACATAATCCCCATAGTAAAGTGAATTCTTGACACTGGGTGTAATTTTTTTGAAAATAAAATCCTTAAATGCTGCAAATTACCTTGGCACCAACGGCGATCTCGCACGGCAAAATCAATCATAGACGGAGGACATTCTTCATAACTACCTTTTAACTCAGGAAGCATCCAAGCAAGCCAACCATCTCTTCTGATAAGGGCCGCCTCAACAAAGTCATGGCTCAAAATATGCCCACCAAAAGGAGCTTGGCCAGGGAAAACAGGTAACCCACAGCTTTCAATAAAAGCTTTAACTCTGATAATGGCATTATGCCCCCAATAGTTACTATCCCAAACTTGCCAATAAGCCAAACCAGCACTTACAATTGGACCATAAACACGACCTGCAAATTGTTGCACACGTGCAAACCAACTGTTTGTATTAATAATCATTGGAGGAGCCTGAATAATACCTGTTGTTGTGTTTACTTCCATCAACTGTGCCATTTGAACAACGGTTGAACCCGTCATCAAACTATCTGCATCCAAAACAATCATAAAATCATAATGACGTCCCCATCTGACACAAAAGTCTTCGATGTTACCACTTTTTCTTGCCGTATTTTTAGGCCTGTGACGATAATAAATTGAAATATTTTTAGGAAACTTCTTTTTAATTTCCAACCAAAGAGCTTCTTCTTGCACCCACACATCTGGTTTTGTTGTATCACTTAACACAAAAAAATCAAAAGCTGTTTCTTGTCCTGTTTTTTCCAAATCCCTTGCCATAGCCAATAAATTTGCATACACATTTAATGGATTTTCATTATAAACAGGCATTAAAATAGCTGTTTTTGTTGTTAACCTTTTGTGCGCAGGAGCTCTTTTTATCCCTGGCATTTTTTTGCGTCTCAGTAGCTCAAAAAAACCAAAAATACTTGACCAGAAGTAAAGCGAAATCCACCCAAATGTAGCACAAAACAAAAAAATCAAACCATATCTTAAAAACTGGTTCAAATCACTTGGAATAAACAAAGCCCATTTGATTGTTGCAAAAATAACACTTATTAAAACCAATCCAAAAAGGACAATTCGTCTAAATAAAACTTGTCTTTTGTTGATATCAGATAAAATGATATATTCGTTATCCATTTTTACCCTCTTTTTTTATACTTCTTTTTTTAGATGGGATAATTATTTTTTGAACACTTTTAGCAACTGCTTTTTTAATTTGCCAAATCGGATGGAATGTTTTGATACTCTGCCTAAACATATTTGCTGGAATAATATCTGGTGTGATAAGATATTTTTCTTTTTCAAAACAACTTCTTAAAAACAAATTTTCTTCTTCAGAAATCTGATCAAAAATTTGACATTTTTTGTAGGCTTTATTTATTAAAAAAATCATTTTAAAATAATTTAATTTTTGAACACCTGTTAAGGCAATATCCAAATTTGAATCAAGATAATTCGTTACATAAGTATCCAAATAATTCATCACGTATTCTGGTGTTATATTTTTTGAACTTTTTTGTTTAAGCTCCTCATAAATTTTTTGAACAAGCTCATCATCTTCATATCCCCAAGATTTTAAATAAGCTTTAATCCAATCATCTACCTGATAGAGTTTTACAACTTCCATTTTTTATCCTATGGTAAAAATTGATATGACCAAACTTCTGTTAAAATAGCACCAGCATCTTCATCTTTTTTTGAAGAAAGTGATGCACGAAGCTCTGCTGTTTTTTCACTTGGTTTATAATCAAAAAATAATCTATATCCTCCTGAAATTGTGTTCTTTTGAACAACAACATTATTTATATGACCAGATGAAGCAGAAACAACTGGATTTAAAAAACTTTCATTTTCAATTGAATCTAATTTCCCACCTTTAAAATCAATCACAAATTTTGTAAATGTCTCTCTTGGACTTCCAGCAACACCTCCAACCCCTGAATATGTTGAATCAACATATGCCTTATCTGAAATTTCAGGAACAGCATCACTCATCCAATGCATGCGATATTTAAATAGATATTCCTTTCCTTTTTCAATTTTTTTATCTGGCCAAAAAAAGGCAACAACATTATCATGAATTTCTCTATCTGATGGAATTTCAACCAAATGAACACTTCCTTTTGAAAAACCAAATAATGGTTCAATCCAAACACTTGGTCGTTGTTCATAATAAGCTTCCATATCTTGGTAATGGTCAGGATTTCTATCACGTTGCAACAATCCAAATCCTTTTGGATTGTTATCAACAAAAGAACTCATTCTAAGTTGTTTTGAATTATCCAATGGCCGCCACAACCATTCATCATTTCCATTTAAAACAAGCAGTCCATCACTGTCATGAACTTCTGGCCGATAATCAAAAAATCTTGCTTTTGTATTTTCACCAAACAAATACATACTCGTTAAAGGTGCAATTCCCAATTTGTTGATGTCTTCTCGTGGGAAAATTGTTGCAGTTACATCAATTTTTGTTGTTTTTCCTGGTTGAATAAAAAATTCATAAGCCCCTGTTACACTTTTGCTATCTAGCAAAGCATAAATTGTCATATTCCTATTACGCTGAGCTGGTCGTTTCACCCAAAATTCTTTAAAAACAGGAAACTCCTCTCCCGTTTGAAGCCCAGTATCAATTGCTAATCCACGAGCAGAGATACCATACTTTTGACCTTGTCCTAAAGCTCTAAAATAGCTTGCACCCAAAAACGTGATCAATTCATCATAGTAATCTGGTGTATTTAAAGGATAATGCAAACGAAAACCAGCATAATCAATATCACCAAATCCTTTTGCATTTAATGGGTTATTATTGTTTGTAAATGCATGCCCTTCATAAGGAATATACACAGGTTTTCCACCAATAATTTCATTAACACGAACAGAATTTTTAAAAATTGACCCCATATGAAAAAATTGAATTTCAAAAGGAATGTTTTTCCCATACCAAGGTCCCTCTTCTCGAACATAACGCACATTTCTAAATGCATCATAATCCATTGAAACCAATTCTTGTGGCAACCTTAATTCTTGTGGCTTATATTTTTTTGAAGCTAATTCTCTTGCTTTAACAATAACGTTATTATACTTAAAGGAAGGAATATCTTCGCTCACCGCTACACATGAAAAAAAGCACATCATCAATCCTGCCATAAAGTATTTTTTCATTTTATTCCCCCATATTTTTATATAGAAAAAGGACGGTCATCGTCTTTAAAATGCTCATACATTTTTACAACGAAAAAACCGTCCTTGCAAGTTATTTTAATAAATTTATTATTTTATATCAGATGTACAGTTAGGACATTTTGTTGCACGAATATCTATTTTTGAAAAACAGCATGGACATTCTTTTGTTGTTGGAGCTGCTGCTGAAGCTTCTTCTTTTTCAGCTGCTTCCAATTTAGCTTGTAATGTATTCACTGCTTTTATAAGCATAAACACTGCAAAAGCAACAATTGTAAAACTGATAATTGTGTTTAAAAACATACCAACATTCATTGTAACCGCACCAGCTGCTTGTGCGGCTGAAAGAGAGTGGTATGGACCAGATGCTCCGGCTCCATCTTTCAACACAAAAAAGAGGTTTGCAAAATCAATTTTCCCCATTGCCAACCCAATTGGAGGCATAATCACATCTTTAACAAGTGAGTCAACAATCTTTCCGAATGCTGCCCCAATAATAATACCAACAGCCATATCCAAAACATTGCCACGCATTGCAAATTTTTTAAATTCATTTAATAACTTCATTTTGATACTCCTTTATTGAAATAATTGATACAAATTTTTATAAGCTAATGAAACACCAATCATCAAGTTACTTGCATGACTACTTGCTTCACGAGATTGCGCTAAACGATATGAAATATATGGACCAAATGTTAACGTTTCAGTAATATCAACATCCATTCTTGCAGTTACATTTAAATCGTATTTTAAGTCTGTTCCTACATACTGGCTATATGTAAAATATTTTCTAAAATAACCGTCTGTTGACAATTGAACACCATCTCTTAACTGATGTTCTAAGCGCCAACCTGTTTCAGCTGCAAATTTACCCACATGATCACTATATGTGATATCATATTCACCTACACCAGCAACATATAATTCTTTAACAATTTTACCACTAAACAATTTTAAACCACTCTTGCCACGAAAAACTTTCATTCTTGGCGCATCTTCATTACGTGTAAATTCCGTTTGATAGGCAATACTTGCAAATGGACCTAAATCCATATCACGCACTTTCCACATTTTGTAAGCATAATCAGATGTCAGCAAAATCTTATCTTCATTTTCGCTTGTTTCAGAAACATCCCCTTCTTCATGACCTTTGATTTTGGTTCTACCATAATTCATAAACAAAGAATTATCCCAACGCATATCTTGATTGTCATATTCTAAAACAAAATCAAACACGCCTTTAATTAAACTTTGGTTATCAGCATTTAATTGCGTAACTGGTGAATTCTCATATTCCTTTGCATTTGAAACTTTCGTTGAAGACATTTCAAGACCAACACGTCTAAAATTTGCTCTGAGTTCTGATGGTTTTTGATATTCATCTCCAGCAAATGCAACCGTGCTTGAAGCAATCAATACCCCACAACCAACAACATTTATAAATTTTGAAAAACAAGTCATTTTTAAATCCTTATAATTGAAACATATAAAAATATGTACTTTCCTACATAGACGATAAAAGCTCTTTTGTAAAGAACTTTTATCATTCTATATACCAAACATTTAATTCGTTGTCTTTATAGATTCTTTATTTTGAATAGATGCAGTTTCTTTATTTTCTATCGCTGGTTTTGCTTCAACCTTTTTTTCACCAGTAGCTGCTGCTTCATCATCCATCATTTTTTTAGTTTTAGCAGCAACTAAATTGTCCATATCAAATGTCATATCTAAAATCAATGTCCCAGCTTCATCATAAATGAGTGCCTTACCGTGTTTCTTCCCTTCTTTAAAATAAGAAGTACTTCTTAAAACACCATTTTCATAATATGTCTTACTTTCGCCTTCTAGCAAATCATTTTTGTAAAAATCTTCACTTTGAAGCTTTCCTGTATTGTAATAAATTTTTTGTACTCCATTTAATTTACCATCGATATATGCGCCTTCAACATTGAGCTGTCCATTTGGATAATATTGTTTGAATTCACCATGAGGTTTGTCATTTTTAAACATTGTTCGTGTACTTTGAGAACCATCCTCATAAAAATTTGCAAATTCCCCTTCTTTTTTACCATCTTTAAAAATGGTTGCCATTTTTTTCTTCCCATTTTCATAATAGGCAATTACAGGGCCATCTTCTAATCCCATTTTGTAATTTTTTTCTAAAGCAATTTGTCCATTTTCATAATATTCAACTATTTTTCCATTCAATTTGCCATCAACCATTTCAACACTTGTTTGAATATTTCCATCTAAGAAATATGTTGTTAATTTTCCATGTGGCAAATCATTTTTATAAATCGCATCCAGTTTTATTTGTCCTGTGTTATAATAAACTTTCACAGCCCCTTCTTGTTTTCCATTTTGATATGTAGCCTCTTTTTCAATGCGACCATCTTCATAATAATTTTTAGCAATACCCGTCAACAAATCATTTTCATAATTTTCTTCTTGCATCAATTGTCCAAAATCATAATATGACTTAGAAGGCCCTTGTTTTTTACCTTTAACGTACATTTCCTCTGTTCTTAATTTACCATTTTCATAATATGTTTTCACAATACCTTCGGGTCCATCTTTTTTAAATACTCCCTCACCCTTTAAATTACCATTTTGATAGTATTCTTTAACAGGTCCATCTAAAACACCATCTGTATAATGGCGCAACAACATGGGTTTTCCTTGTTCAAAAAAGGCTTTATCATCCCCATTTTTCTTCCCATTTTTATACATGGTTTCAAACTTGACACTTCCATCTTCATAAAAAACTGTTGATTTACCTTCAGGTCTACCCATATAGAAATAGGATTCGTTTAAAATTTTACCATTTTCATAATAAGAAACTGATTTTCCATGCAAACGGCCTTGATTATATTTTTCATGAGTTTTAGTTTTCCCATTATCATAAAACGTAACACTCTCCCCATGAGGCATACCATTATAAAAAAATGTCTGTGCAATTACTTTTCCACTCTCTGATTTTGCTTGAAGAACACCATTCACAGGCTGTTTATCAGTCTTTTTCAAAAATAAACCTTCATGAAAAATAACATCCTCTTTTGAATAAACAGGAACTTGAATCTTTTTTTGTTGTTCTGTTTGAGTTGGCACAGTTTGGTTATTTTGTGTTGCCCAAGCTTCTGAACCACTATATAATACCAAAGTTGAAACAATAGCTCCAAACAAAAATGAATGTGATTTAATCATATAACCCTCTTTAAATTTATTTTTTACTTTTCTTAACGTACCAAATTTTAAGGGCAAAAGCAATTTATTTTTACCCCAAAATATAAAAATAATCACAAATACAATTATCAAAAATATACATAAAAAAACAGACAAGTCATTAAACTTGCCTGTTTTTTTGTTCCTTTGCATTACACAAAATCTTTTTCTTTGGCTTTTAATAAAATTTGAACACGATTTTGAACTTTAAAAGCCCTCAATAACGAACTCACATGCATTTTTATCGTTGGTTCTGCAACACCTAAAACATGCGCAATTTGCTTATTTGATAAACCAAGCGCCAATTGATTTAAAACAGCTACTTGTCGTTCAGACAAAAAGGAACCATCACCCAATGCGTAATTTTCTTTTTGATAATTTTTTTCATTTTGCTCCATATGGCCTCCTTTACCTATATTGAGGATTCCATTTTTTGAACAACATCTTCTTTATAAGCAATTTTGCGAGAAACCAAATCAAGCATTGTTTCATGATTTTCTTTCTTTGCCCAATCTTGCAACATATAAAGTGTTTTTAAATTTTGTTGCATTGCCTCAACAATAAATTGTTTCAGTTCAAGTGGTAACTCTGGCCATGCTTGTTTAATTTCTTCTTTTAAGATTTTCCTTTCTTCAATACTTAAACATGTTATATCATTCATTTCTTTTTTCATAATACCCCCTAGTAATTGTTAATTTCACAAAAAGCCTCGTTTTTCTACGACAGCCCAGCTAAATCACTCTTATAGGTGTGGTTAAATTAAAGCTTTGTCAAGAGAAGAAAATTTTAAATAAATACTTATGTTATTTACTTTTTCTTTAAATATGCAATCACAGCTGTAACAGCTGCTGGAGTAACCCCCATCATTCTTGTCATCGCACCAATTGTTAAAGGTTTACTTCTTGTTAAACGTATAACAATTTCATTTGAAAGACCACCAATTTTTGAATAGTCAATATTTTCAGGAATTTTAAGTGCTTCGTCTTTTTTAAACGATTCAATATCAGATTTTTGTCTGGATAAATACCCATGATATCTACCCTCAATCTCTAACTGTTCAGCAATGTCTTTTCTTATTCCTTTCAATACAGGCCAAACTTTTATCACATCTGCCCAAACAATTCCTTGACATGAAAGTAAATCATATGGATTCCTTTTTTGTCCATCAAGATTAATATTATAACCAAGTTCATTCAGCTCTTTTGGTGTTCGATACAAAGTTGAAACCAAGTCTCTTGCTTCATCCATCAAACGTTTTTTTTCTAAGAAATATTTTTTTCTTTTTTCACCAACACAAGAACTGTCTATTCCTTGCATTGTCAAACGTAAATCGGCATTATCTGCTCGCATCGTCAAACGATATTCAGCTCGAGAAGTAAACAGACGATACGGTTCATCAATCCCCTGTGTTGTAATATCATCAATCATAACACCCAAGTAAGAATCCGATCGGTCAAACACCAACGTTTTACCTGTTTTTAATGCAAAATGAGCCGCATTAACCCCAGCCAACAAACCTTGCCCAGCAGCTTCTTCATACCCCGTCGTTCCATTGATTTGTCCTGCTAAGAATAGACCTTTCACTTTTTTTGTTTCAAGTGTTAATTTAAGCTCTCTTGGATCAACATAATCATATTCAATAGCATAAGCATAACGCAAAATCTTCACATTTTCCAAACCAGGTATTGTTCTTAAAAAAGCTTCTTGAACATCTTTTGGTAAAGAAGTAGAAATCCCATTTGGATAAATGCTGATGCCATCTTTTGTTTCAGGTTCTAAGAAAATATGGTGAGAATCTCTTCCTTGAAAACGAACCAATTTATCTTCAATACTTGGGCAATATCTTGGCCCAACAGAATTAATTTGTCCACTATATAATGGGGCACGATCCAAATTGTCCAAAATAACTTTATGCGTTTCAGGCGTTGTATGTGTGATATAACAAGATTCTTGAACAGGATAAAAATCTGTTGTCATGAAAGAAAATGGTTTTGGTTCTTCATCTCCTTTTTGCTCTTCTAGTAATGACCAATCAATTGAATCTTTATCCAATCTAGCCGGCGTACCAGTTTTTAAACGACCCAGTACAAAACCCATTTTTTTAAGTGAAGGCGTAATTCCTTTAGACGCGTCTTCCCCAAAGCGTCCACCTTCAACTTTTTCAGTTCCAATATGCATTAATCCATTCAAAAATGTTCCTGTTGTAATAACCAAACTATCTGCCAAAATTGTTTCATCAGAAACAATAATACCTTTTATTTGGTTATCCTCAAACAAAATCTCTTGCGCATCACCTTCTAAAATTTCTAAATTTGGATAAGAAAGCAAAATCTCTTGCATGTATTTTTTATACGCATCTTTATCTGCTTGTGCTCTTGGACCTTGAACAGCCGGACCTTTTGACTGATTTAGAATGCGAAATTGAATACCCGTTTTATCAATAACATGCCCCATCAAACCATCTAAAGCATCAATTTCTCGAACCAAAGTTCCTTTTCCTAAACCACCAATTGCAGGGTTACAAGACATATCAGCTATCGTGGAAATATGATGCGTTATTAACAGTGTTTTTGCACCCACTCGTGCGGCTGCTGCACAAGCTTCACATCCTGCATGCCCACCCCCAACAACAATTACATCATATTTTTTATTCATACACAAATCCTTTTATCCTTTAATTTTATTTTCCGATACAAAAATCACGAAAGACCACATCTAATAATTCTTCTGTTTCAATTTTACCAACAATTCGTCCTAATGCTCTTGATGCCATTCTCAAATCTTCAGCTTTTAATTCTAATTCATATGACATCAATGAACTTTTCAATGAATGAACACAATCTTCTAATGCTTTTCTATATCTTTCTCTTGTGATAACACCAGTTGTGTCTGGTGAAAAATTTTCCATCAAAAAGGAGGCTATTTGACTCTTTAATTTAGAAAATCCTTCTTTTGTTTTGGCACTCATAGCTATTTCTGTTTCACTTACTTTTCTGTGAACAACATCTAACTTATTCCATACAGTAATTGATGGAATATCTTTTAAATTTTCAGGCAAAGAATCTTTATTTGGGTAATTTTTAATGTCGCATACATGCAAAATTAAATCAGATTCTTCAGCTTTTCTAACAGCACGTTTAATACCTTCAGCTTCAATTTCTTCTGCATTATCCCTCAAACCTGCTGTATCAGCCAAAACAACAGGAAACCCTTCAATATCTAAATACGTTTCAACAACATCTCTTGTCGTTCCTGCAATATTTGAAACAATAGCAACATCTTTTTCGCTCAATAAATTAATCAAGCTAGATTTACCAACATTTGGTTCGCCAATAATTGCAATTTGAAATCCATTTCTTAACCGTTGGCCTTTTTTATTATCTTTTAAATGGTTTTCAATTTGACAAATAAGACGTAATACCCCTTCGTCAATTAGCTTCATTTTTTCTGGAGGAATATCTTCTTCAGGAAAATCAATAAAAGCCTCTAAATAAGCCATATCTTTTATCAATAATTGGCGCCATCCTTCATAAAGCGCTCCTAATTTTCCCTCCATTTGAGTCAAAGCTTGTCTTCGTTGCCATTCCGTTTGTGCATCAATTAAATCCATCAAACCTTCAGCACTTGTCAAATCCATTTTCCCATGAACAACAGCCCGTCTTGAAAACTCACCAGCTTCAGCAGGACGTGCATTTTTAAACATTGAAAGAGCTTCAAAAACACTTTCAATAACGCTTCTGCCTCCATGAACTTGAAACTCAACAACATCTTCACCAGTAAAACTGTTAGGACCTTTAAAATAAAGCACTAATGAATGATCAATAACGATATTTTCTTTATTTTTAAGAGGGGAAAAATAAGCATATCTTGGTTTTGGATTTTCAATACCTGTCATGCATGAAAGTATTTTAAGTGCATCCGAACCTGAAAGTCTAATAACGGCAACACCACCTTTTCCAGCACCTGATGACAAGGCATAAATTGTTTCACCCATTGAATATGCCATTTTATTATATCCCTTTTAAAACTTTTACAAACTGAGCACGAACAGCTTCAATCCCAATATTTTTTTCAGAACTTGTAACTAAAATTTCTGGATAAGCTGCAACATGTGATTTTGCTTTTTCAACTGTTTCTGCAAATACTTTATCACATTGTACTTTTGAAATTTTATCAATTTTTGTTAAAATAATTTGATAACTAACAGCTGCTGCATCCAACATTTTCATAATTTTAACATCAACGTCTTTAAGACCATGCCTTGAATCAACAAGCAAAAAAACACGTTTTAATTGAACACGACCTCTTAGATAATCATGAATAAGACGGGTCCATGCTTGAACCATTTTTTCAGGTGCTGCTGCATAACCATATCCAGGCAAATCAACAATAAAAAATTGTTTATTTGCATCAAAAAAATTAAGTTCTTGCGTTCTCCCTGGTGTATTTGATGCTCGTGCTAATCCTCGCACACCAGTCACTGCATTAATTAAAGAAGACTTTCCAACATTTGAACGCCCAGCAAATGCAAATTCATCCACATTTGTTGTTGGTAATTGATCAACACTTGCAACCCCCCTTAAAAAAGTAGGCTTTTCAATAAAAAGAGCATTCCCCTCTTTTTTTAATTTTTCGGTTTGTTCTTCGAGTGTTAAAAAAGTCATTATTCAACCCCTACTTTTTTCATAATATATTTTTGTTGGAATATTGATAAAATATTACTCCACGTCCAATAAATAATTAAACCCGAAGCAAATGATCCCATCATTAATGTAAAAATTACAGGCAAAAACAACATTACCTTTGCTTGTGTTTTGTCAGCTGGAGCTGGTGATAATTTTTGTTGAATATACATCGTTAATCCCATTAAAATTGGCCAAATACCAATCGTTAAAAAAGCTGGCAACCCAATATCAAAATAACCAAAACCATTAAATGGAGATAATGGATCTGGCATTGATAAATCTTGAATCCATCCAAAAAATGGAGCCTGTCTCATATTAATTGAAATAGATAACACTTTGTATAAGGCAAAAAATACTGGGATTTGTAACAATAAAGGCAAACAACCTGAGGCAGGATTGATTTTTTCTCGCTTATAAAGATTTGCCATTTCAATTTGAAGTCTTCGTGGATCTTTTTTAAATCTTTTTTGCAACTCTTTAATTTTTGGTTGAACTTTTCGCATTTTTGCCATGCTCTCATATGATTTTGTCGCAATTGGTAACAAAGCAAAACGAATTAATGTTGCAAAAACCAAAATCGCAACTCCCATATTTCCTAATAAAGCATACAACCAATTTAAAAAATGTAAAAATGGCTGTGTTAAAAATCTGAACCACCCAAAATCAATGCTTAAATCAAAATGTGTTATATTCTGATTTTTTTGATAAGCATTAATCACATCAATATCTTTTGCACCAACAAACAAACGTGTTGTTTTTGAAGCACTTTGATTTGGTTGAATTAAAAAGTTATCTGTTTCAAAATATGCTTTATAGGTTGCATTTTTATCAGATGTATATGAAACTGAAACATTTTCATTTGGATTTAAAACCATTAATGTTTGCCAATATTTATCTGTAAAACCAAACCAACCATCTTTTGTTCTATCAGAATAAATTTTTTCATCTTGATCATATTTTTCTTCAACTAAATAATCATTTAAATAACCAACAAAACCTTGATGAACAGTTGAAACTGGAGGATTAGCTTCCATTTTTCTAGAAATAAATCCTTCTTGATATGCCTTAATTGGAGATTGTGTTAAATTTGTAATTGTATCTTTAATTAGAAACATATATTGATTATCAAGTGTTAATTCTCTCTCAATTTTAACTTCTTCGTTTTGAAAGACAAAAACTTTATTTTGCGCAGATGAACGAGTTTCATCCTCTTTCCAAAAAGAATTTTTTGAAGGCATTTTTACATCTTTACTTTTCCATAGAAGTGAAGTGAAATAATCATCCCCTAAAACAGAAATATTTTTACTATCTGCATCCAACGTTTCTTTATATTTTAATAAAGCTACCTTATTAAATCCACCTAAAGCAGGGTCAAATGAAGCATCAACAAATTCATTTTTAAGTAAGACAGGATCAGCTTTTTTTTCAACAACAACTTCCGTTTGTGGCACAAGATTACGCGTATTTTGCTGTTCAAGCTGAACGGTTTTAATTGCTTCATCTTGCAAATTTTCATCCATTGGTTTGGATGTTGAAAAACGATTAAATGTAAACATAATAATCGTTACCAAAATCATTGCAATGATAACATTTTTAACTTCTTCATTTTGTTGTTTTTTCATTTGAGTCATTTTATTTCCCTTATATTATTTTTTGGAACTGGATCATATCCATCCCCACCCCATGGGTGACATTTTAAAATTCTTTTGAGCGTTAAAATAGCACCTTTTCGTATCCCATGCAACAAAAAAGCTTCTTTTGCATAATCAGAACATGTTGGCTCAAAACGACAGCAATGACCTTTTAATGGAGACAAAAAAAGCTGATAAAACCGAATAAGAAACAAACAAAAATTCATCATCAAATTATGCATTAGCTTCTTCATCAACAACACCAGTTTCTTCATCATTTTTTTCTTCAAATGCTTTCTTCATCAAACGCATTAAATAAAGTAAATCTCTATTCAACACATCAAAAGGTGCATCATATGCAGCTTTTCTGGAAACAAGAACATAATCATAACCAAACAATGCATGATTAAAAAAAACAGCTTGCGCAACAGCTCGTAATCTTCTTCTAATCCGATTTCTAACAACTGCATTTCCCATCTTTTTTGTTACAGTAAAACCAAGACGAATCCCATCAAACTCATCTTGTTTAACAGCTTGCAAAACCATTGTCGAAGCCACAAACTTTTTGCCATTATGTGTCGCTTTTAAAAACTGACGCCGCTTTTTTAATCGGGAATATTTTAAAGAAGATTTTTCCATTTTAAATTCACTATAAAAAAAAGGAACAATTCAAGAATCGCTCCCTTTGTTTAATCTTTTATGACTATTTGTTTTACCCTTAACCTGACAAACAAAAGTCGATTCGTCGTCTTAATTATGCGCTTAAAACTTTACGCCCTTTACGACGACGTGCATTTAAAACTTTACGACCGCCTAAAGTCGCCATTCTTGCTCTAAAACCATGACGGCGTGTCCGAACAAGCTTACTTGGTTGATATGTGCGTTTCATTTTATTTCTCCTTAATTTATCTAATTAATTGCATAGCCAGACCGCCTGCCTAGGGCCTGTTTTGTTTAAAGTGTTATTCTTTATACAATTTTTACACAAAAAAGTCAAGTATTTTTTTATATATAATATACAAAAAATTATTCTTTAACTCTTTCTTTTTCTTCTACCAACCTGCGTTCAAGTCCCAACAAACGGTTTACTTCAAGCGCATTTAAGTTTTCCAAATTAATTTGTTCCAAATAATCAAGAGCAGCATTTACACGCCCTTCATACAAAACACGCTCATCTGCAGGAAGTTTTGCCAAATCTCGGCGAATCCTTGGTAGTTCTGCCTCTATTCTTTGCCTTTCAGTTGCCAATCCCTTCAACAACTCACCCTGCAAAGGGTTTATTTTCACAGTCAAAACTCTGTCTGAATCTTTTGAGCGAACACTTTCTTGCTTATGCCCTTTTAATTTTTGATTCGCATTTTGAATTTTAGCTCTTTCTTTTGCAAAACTCATCACAATAAAACAACGATAAAGATGACTAAGCAAACGCTCTGCTGCCAAACGTCTGGGTGAAGATTGAGGAATCGAGGAACAAATAACAGCAGCCAATTCATATTCAAGTAAAATATCACGTTCCACTACCGAAACAACTCGCAATTCTTCATCCGTTACGATTCCATCTTTGAATACATTTTTCAAAAAGCCAATTAAATCACGATATCTGCTTAATGTTGGAAATCTTGAATTTTTACGATACTCTTGCACACCATGTGTATAAAAAGCCTCTTCGCCCATCTTTCCCTCAATTATGCAATATTTTTAGACCCCATAAGATTGCCCATTATTTTTGACATATCTTTACCTTGCAAGGCATTTAAAATCGAATTCTTTCCACCTAAATTTGACAAACCAGTTACTAAACTTTCAGCCCAATTTGTAAATTGATTCCGATCTTCACCAACGACTTTTTGATTAAATTCATCCAATAAATCTGGCAATTGCGCAGTTAAACGCTTTTCTGGGCTTGAAACAAGATCTGTTAATACAGAAAACAATGTTCCTGTTCCAGAATTTTGTGTTGCATTTTGAGCTTTAACCATTGCAAGTGCTTTTGAACGCGTTTCAGCACTAGGATTCATTGCAGCTTCTCGATATGTTGGGTTTGAAAATATCATAGCAAAACCACCTGCCAACAAAATACATACTTTTTTCAAGTCACGTCCAGCCAACATATCATCCGTTACAACATCAGGTTTGCTAGCTCCAAATTTTGTTTCCATTACATCATTACCAAGAACGCCTAAATCAGCTTTTCTGGCCAATTTTTCTTTTAATTTTGTTGCTTTTGAATAAAGCTTAGCAAGATGAGAAGACAAAACATCTGCTGCTTTTTTTCTACCATCTGTGTTTGACAATGTAGAAGAAAAAGATATCACTCCTAAAAATTGCGCCAAAAGTTCAGCTTTACAAAACTCAACGTTTTTAATATCCTGATCTGTCACATCATCCTTTGATAAAAGTTTCTCTAATTTTTCAATATATTGTGATTGAAGCGCTTGTTGATTAATCAGAAGAAGACTTTCAGAATCTTTTTCATCTTTTTTCAAAGACAAATCAACATCGACAATTTCATCAACTGCTTTTTCATCTTTTACAGCTTCTTGAGCTTCTTGTTTCTTTTTATCTTCCATTGAAACCACCTATACTTTCACTACCCTATCTTATATTCTAACACATTTATTTATTTTGTCAAGTGTTTCAAAACAGCAAAAGGATTCTCCTTCACACTCTCAACTTTTTCTTCGTAATAAACAAATGGTTCATCTGTTTTTTTAGGGAAGGGATTTAAAGATAATCCCAACTGTTCCCGAACAATTTCATAAAAGTAAATGCGCCCATTTTTAATAAGTTCAATACTCTCGTCATCGGGCGAAAAATCCACTTTATTTTCTTGCGTTAAAACAACATTCTCATCTTCTGAAAACAACAACACAAATGGATAATTAATATTTTCTTCAAATTCTTCTGAAGTTACAACACATGTTTGAACAATATTTGCTTTTAAAACACCCGTCAACTCAATAACATCATCTTCCAAACAAGCATTAAACTCAAAAGAAAGATTTTTAACTGCTGGTAATTCATAAAATTCAGCCAACTCTTGACATTGCGTTTTGTTTGCAACCAACAAATAATCCTTTCCTTGTTTTGTCACCGTTCTTGCATCTAAAACAAATAAAATGTCTTTTTCTGTTTTTGCTGTTTTTTCCATTGACGAACACCCTTTCTTCTGCTTATATATACAATTAGAAATGATTATATCAAAGAAGGAAAAAATGTTCAAGAAACTTATTTATACATCTTTATTATCAAGTATAGTTTTGTTAAATTCTTGTGGATTAGAAACATATCAAAGTGGTGATTTACCCTCACAACAAAGATTAAATATGATTCAAGCAGGAATGCCCCAAGAGAAAGTTATTGATTTGCTTGGAAAACCCATTTTTGAAAACAAAATCGGTAACGATTCTTTTTATATTTACTTTAAATCAAAAAAAGAAAACAGAGCATTCTATCATCCCGAAGAAATTGAACGTGATGTATATGTTATTTCATTTAAACAAGACAAGTCTGTTCGAAATATAAGACACCTCACCTTAAGCGACGGAAATGATGTTGCATATGACAGTGCATATACGCAAGTTACAGGAAAAGAACTTTCTGTACTTGAACAACTGGTTAAAAACTTTGGCAGATACGATGCAGGTGGACGCGACAGTTCCCAAAGACAATAAATTTTTTATAAAATAAAAACAAAAAGAATACTTTTTTTGAGTGATCTTTTTTTTCAAAATTCAACAAAAAAAATCTCCACCAAATGGTAGAGATTTTTTTGAATTTGAAACCAATTAACGTTTTGAGAATTGGAAACGTTTTCTTGCTTTTGACAAACCTGGTTTTTTACGTTCAACAATACGTGAATCGCGTGTTAAGAAACCAGCTTTCTTAAGTGCTGTATGTAATTCTGGTTCAAACATATCCAAGCAACGGCTGATACCATGACGGACAGCATAAGCTTGACCAGACAAACCACCACCACAAACATTACATTGAACATCAAATTGACCTTCACGGTTTGTAACAGCAAATGGTTGATTAATAATCATTTGCAACACAGGACGTGGGAAGTAGTTTTCAATACTTCTACCATTAACTGTGATTTTGCCTGAGCCTAATTTAATAATGACACGAGCAATTGCATTTTTCTTTTTACCAACAGATTGTGAACGACCTAAAGCATCTTTTTTTGGTGTTCTTGGTGCAACTTCAACAGCTGTTGCTGTTTCTTGTTTCAAATCTTCTAAAGTTGTTGTTTTTTTGCTAACCATTATGCACCTCTTTTATTCTTTGGATTTTTAGCAGCAATATCCAAAACAATTGGATTTTGAGCTTGATGTGTGTGTTCTGGGCCGACAAAAATGCGCAATTTTTTCATTTGTTTACGACCTAAAGCATTTCTTGAAATCATTCTTTCAACAGCTTTTTGTAAAACACGTTCTGGGTGTTCTTCTAATTGTTTTGCAACAGAAACACCTTTAATACCACCAACATAACCTGTGTGATGATAATATGTTTTTTGTTCTAATTTACGACCTGTTAATTGAACTTTTTCTGCATTAACGACAACCACATAGTCACCGCAATCTTGGTTTGGAGAATAGCATGGTTTATTTTTTCCACGTAAGATTGTTGCAATTTGGCTTGCCAAACGGCCTAAAACCAAATTTGAAGCATCAATAACGTACCATTTGATATCGCTATTTTCCGGATTAATTGTTTTTGTTGTTTTCATTGTCATGTTATTTAATCCTTGTTATTTTTTAAAGACACACATTTATACAATAAAAAAAATGCATTGTCAACATCTTTTTCATTGTTTTTTAACATTTTTTTGCAATGGTAACATAATACCATCTTTAAACAGCTTGAAAATTAAGGGATAAGAGAATTAAAATATCTATCCCCAGCATCACCAAGACCAGGAACAATATAAGCATTGTTATTCAAACAGTTATCCAAAGCTCCGGTTACTATTTTCAAATCAGGATAAACATCTTTCAATGTTTTTATTCCTTCTGGAGCACTTAAAACAGAAATAAAAACCATATCTTTTATGTCCACACCTTTTTTTTGAAACAATTCCACACTCGCCAACGCAGAACCTCCTGTTGCCAACATTGGATCCAAAATAAAAACCTTTGTCTTTCGAGGCAAATCAGCAGGCGTCTTGTCATAATACCAAACAGGTTTCTTTGTTTTTTCATCTCGGTACATGCCAATATGCAATACATGCGCTTGAGGCAATAACTCAACAGCCGTCTCCGTCAAAGCAAGACCCGCTCTTAATATTGGTGCTATAATATAAGTATACTTTTCATCAATAACTTTTGTTTTCATTGTTTCAAGAGGAGTCTCGATTAAAACTGTTTTTGTTGGCAATTTTAAAAATGCTGTTTCAAGCAAAAAATAACTAATCTTTTTAAAAGCTGACAAAAATTGTTCTCTGGTTGTTGTTTTATTCCTTATAACAGCAAGGTTATGTTTAAGAATAGGATGATTTACAACTGTTACATTTTTCATTATCATCGACACCTCCTTTATTTTTCTTTATTCTATATAAAAAAGAAAAAATAAGCAATATCATTTTATATCAAAGGCTTTTTATTGACATTTCGTCTTTTTTTTGATATAAAACACCTCGTCAGACGATCGGATAATCGCTGAAGGCAACTTTGGAGGAAAGTCCGGGCTTCACGGAAACACGATACTGGATAACGTCCAGCTGGGGTGACCCACGGGATAGCGCCATAGAAAACAAACCGCCAATTTTTTAATTGGTAAGGGTGAAACGGCGAGGTAAGAGCTCACCGCATTTTAAGCGATTAAAATGGCACGGCAAGCCCTATCGGAAGCAAGACCAAGTGAAGAGAGCCAAAGATTTTCTTTGTAAAAAGAGCGTTTCTGATCTGCTCTCAAGAGGTAGGTCGCTAGAGGTAAACAGTAATGTTTATCCCAGACGAATGATTATCGATTACAAAACCCGGCTTATAGATTGTCTGACATTTTTTTATTTTTTTTAATTTTTTACTTGCATTTCATTTTTTTTTAGTGTATATAGTTAACTACTCAATCATCGGGGCGTAGCTCAGCCTGGTAGAGTACTTGGTTTGGGACCAAGGTGTCGCATGTTCGAATCATGTCGCCCCGACCATAAAAAGACGGTTTTATACCGTCTTTTTTTATTTGGGGTGGCATGAGAAGAACAGGCGAAGCATGTTCTCGGACGGAGTGCAACAACGTAATGTCGAGCTTTAGCGAGACAGCATGCCCAACACAACACAAAACAAAACGAACAACCTTATACTCTTTCTATTCCTTTATAATCAGTAACAATTAACTGTTGTTTTTTAAAGCATCTTCTATTTTTTAATTTCAGCTCTTCAAAAAAATCCAAATGTGCATATTGTGGATTTTTGATTTTAAATAACGCATACTCTGCAGCAAAAGACGCAAAATTATTCAACTTTAAAAACATATTCTTTTGCAAAAGAGTTGATTTTTCTATCCCATCTGAACACGCATTGCAAACAGCCAATGCTTTACCAACATAAAAAATCTTTTTTTCCTCACTCCATGCGTTAGGATTACTTTTAATCCCTGCCATATCCAAATCTGCCGAATCTATTATATTTGCAATTTGATCTGCCATTTTAATCAACTTAGCAGGAGTGGACATTTTAAGAGCATGTTGGATTTGCCATTCCTTTTTGTTTTTATCTTTTTCTTCTTTTGTTTTTCCCAAAAAGCACTCTGCAGGGTTTGAAAGTTCTTGAACAAGAGCAGCTATTTTTTTTGAACAATCAAACCCCACAAGTGGCATTAATGCTCTCTCCAATTTTTCAGACGTATTAACAACCGTATCTTCTATTGTATCATGCAATAAAGCGGCACTCAAAAGTGGTAGTAAATCATTATTTTTTAAGACCATCATAGGGTTACCCAATGCATTTGCTGTGATTTCCATAACACGAAATAAATGCGCTGTGTGTTTTGGCAAAATTCCTGTTTGATTAATCCCTTTTCGTGTTTGACCTGCATGAACTGAAGAAACAAACTTCCACACATCACACAATATTTTGTTTTTTTGAATATCTAAAACAGATAGTTGTTGATACATAAATTATCCTCAGTACATTTTATTGCAACTTCGTAATTTGTATTTTACCTTATTTTAGTAAAAAAATCAAATTCCATATTTCTCAGCAATAAAATCCAAATCTTTATCACCTCTGCCCGACAAATTGACTAATATCTTTTGATTTGAACTCATCGTTTTTGCAAGTTTGATTGCATAAGCGACAGCATGTGCACTTTCAAGCGCAGGAATGATACCTTCTGTTTTAGATAGTTCATAAAAAGCATCTAAACATTCTATGTCGTCAATCAAAACATATTTTGCTCGTCCAATTGTGTGCAAATAAGCATGTTCTGGGCCAACACTTGGATAATCAAGACCACTCGCAATGGAATAAACAGGCGCAGGTTCACCATCTACCCCTTGAATCACAAAAGATTTAAACCCCTGCATAATCGCTTCTTTTCCAAAATTAATTGAAGCAGAATGCTCTCCTATTTTTGAACCTTTTCCTAAAGGCTCAATCCCATATAGAGCAACAGATTTTTCATCCACAAAACCACTAAAAATACCAATAGCATTTGAACCACCACCCACACAAGCAACAACTGCATTTGGAAGTGATCCAAAATCTCTTACCATCTGCTCACGAGCTTCTTCTCCAATGATTGTTTGATAATCTCTCACCATCATTGGAAATGGATGTGGTCCCACAACAGATCCAATGCAGTAAAGTGAATTATCAAGATCACTCAAATAAGCATCAAAAGCACTATCAACTGCCTCTTTCAAAGATTTTTGACCTTGAGTTACAGGGACAATTTTTGCACCCAGTAATTTCATCCTTAGCACATTCGGTTTTTGTTTTTCAATATCCACTTCACCCATATAAATTTCACATTCTAATCCCAAATAAGCTGCTGCTGTTGCCATTGCAACACCATGTTGCCCAGCACCTGTTTCTGCGATCAACTTTTTCTTCCCCATATATTTTGCGAGCAAAGCTTCTCCCATTGCATGGTTCAATTTGTGAGCTCCGGTATGGTTTAAATCTTCTCTTTTTAAATAAATTTTTGCACCACCAATTTTATTACTTAAATTTTCAGCAAATGTAATTGGAGTTGGGCGACCTTGATATGTTTTTCTAATATATTTTAATTTTTCAATAAACTCAGAATTTGTTGTTAATTCATTATATACATTTTCAATTTTATTCATTTCTTTTTGCAATTTTTCTGATATATATGAACCACCAAAACTGCCAAAAAAACCGTTAAATTTTTTCATCATTTTTCCTTTTTTATATTCATAATGTTTGATTTTTTTATTAAATAAAGAACCGTTTTAAGATGGTTAATCTATCATATATAAACAGGTGCGTTAGCACCACCAAAATGCATATACGCTTTTAAAAACACAAGAAAAATCAAATAATTTTATATACTTCATAAGTTGCAAAATAATATCACTAGTTATTTAAGTCAAGAAAAAAGAGAGGAAACCCTCTCTTTTTTAAAATTTCTTTTTCAACCAAGGAAACAATTGAAATCTTAATAAACTTTTCTTTACACGAATATGGATTGTATCAACCTCATAATCTGGACCATATTTCCACAACAAATAAATTGCTCTGTGTTGACCATCTTTAATTAGATTTGAGCGATATTTACAAATAATTACACTTTTTGTATCGAATCCATTTTTTCAATATTTTCAATCAACTGTTCAAAAGAAGAACTCATTTTTCCCTCTTTTTCACGATTTTGAAGATACTTATACAAGTCATTTTCTGTTAAATCATAAATCTTTTTATCAATTTGGCGTTTTAATAAACCAACTTTTACTTTTCTATATTTCATATTCAAAAGATATTTCCCTTTTAAACACCGATTAAAGAATGTTTTATCAACATAAATATTTTCATTCTTAAGCAATAAATCTGTTGTATCGGGGACAAAAAAAGACTTTAATCTTGATAAAAACATAAGCAACTCCTTTATTTTTATATGCATACGATTATATGCTTTATCAAAATGAAAGTCAATTTTAAAATTATATTAAAATCCACCACAAAAAAAGACGGCAATCTTTTTAAGATTAACCGTCTCATTTTTTAAAGTTTAATTTTTCTCACGATTTATATAATGAATAGGAGGTATAGATTTATTCTGTGAATTAATTTTTTCAACCTTTATCTGATAAGAAGCATCTTTTTGTGGTTTATTATCCACTAAATCCACACATCCTGCAACCCAAAGCAATGCAAATGGTGAAATACAAGCCGTAATAACTGCTGGTCATGGCAACTTTTTTTTACAAATTCTTTCAACAATTTTTTTCTATAACAACGTTTAAATGCTTTTGCCGTTTCAGAAGTTACATTTGAAAAATCAACTTTGACACAAGAATAATCACCCTCTGATTTAATACCTTTTTGAACAAAAACTTTGTGCGTTTTAATCAATGCCTGCATTGCATATCTTTTGCCACAATCAATCTTCATCACAACTTCTATTCAGGCAAGAATGGGAACAATGGACTTGGAACTGTAATTTTTCCTTCATCCAAAGCTTTTGCTTCAAACAAAGCTTCAACTTTATCCTCTTTAACATCCAATGTTTCAAGAATAGATTTGCTTGTGTTTGGCATCAGAGGATATAAAGCTGTTGCAATCAATCTCAATGCATCCAAAGTTGTGTAAACAACTTGTTTAAAGCGCTCCATTTTTTCTGGATTTTTTGCCAATATCCAAGGTTCATTTGCAGCGAAATAAGCATTCACCTGATTACAAGCTGACATAATTTTACTTGCTAATTCAACAGCTGTTTCAAGAGAACTATCTTTCTTATACACAGCATTAAATTCAGCTGAAATGTCTGTTAAAACTTTTTCATCCTCAGGTAACAAAGCAACATCAGAAGGAATAGCGCCTTCCAAATTCTTATCAACCATTTTTAGAACACGCATTTGCAAGTTACCTAAATTGTTTGCCAACAATTTATAGCCTTGTCTTAAAAGTGCAATACTAATTGGCGAATCATTGCTTAAACTCATGTTGTTGATTAAATAGAATCGTAAAGGTTCAACACCCATAATATCAATCACTTCATTTGGATCAACAACGTTACCCAATGATTTGGACATTTTAACACCGCCTTCACCAATCCAATATCCATGAACAATACAACGACTGACAGGATCAATACCAATTGCTTTTAACATGATTGGCCAATAAATGCAGTGTGGTTTCAAAATATCTTTTGCAAGTAAATGATATGAATTTTTCCAATAGGATGCAAAATCTTCATTTTCACCAAATTTTAATGTTGAAATATAGTTAATCAATGCATCAAACCAAATATATGTAACAAAATCTGCATCAAAAGGCAATTCAATACCCAACCAAACTCTGTCTTTTGGACGAGAAATACACAAATCATCCAAAGGTTCTTCAAGCATTCCCAAAACTTCTTTTGCATAATTTGTTGGCGTAATCCAATCAGGATTTAAAGCAATATATTCTTTTAACCATTGGCGATATGGTTCTAAACGGAAAAAGTAATTTTCTTCAGAAATAACTTTTGGAGCTTTCAAATGATCAGGACATAACCCTTCTTCTGTTAAATCACATTTCTTTTTAAATTGTTCACACCCTTCACAATATAAACCTTCATATGATTTTTTGATAATCAAACCACGATCAAATAAATCTTGCAATACTCTACGAACAACTTTTTTATGGTCTTCAGAAGTTGTTCTAACAAAATAGTCATAATCAATACCCATTCTGTCAAACAAATCTCTGAACAACTGACTTTGGCGTGTCAAAAATTCATCTGGAGATAAACCAGAAGCCTCACAAGAGTGTTGGTTTTTTTGACCATGTTCGTCCGTCCCTGTTGAAAAGAAAACATCATTTCCTTTCATTTGTTCAAATTTTTTGAATACATCGGCTAAAATTGTTGTATAAGCATGCCCAATATGAGGAGCACCATTTGTATAATAAATAGGTGTTGTGATATATTTTTTCATTTTAAAATCCCTTTCACTAAATTGGGATAATCATATCAAAATATCACAAAAAAAACAAGATGATTTTTATCTATCAGATTTAAAAAACATTCGCTTTTATCTTGTTGACATAGAATATTGCTCTCGATTTTTACATTGGTTTAATCTATTTGGATTACCCCGTTGAACAAACGAACCATTTGTTGAGCACTCTTTGTAACAAAGAAACCCTTCCCTATCAACAAACAAGTATCCTTGCAATCGAGATACAGTTGGATCACTTTCTTTAAAAGCACAATATTTACAAGCCTTATCCATCACCTCTTTTGGAAGATCAATCGCTAACGAATCTGGATGCTTACCAACAAAAATCAAACCACCTTCTTTTAAAAACTTTTTATTTTTAGGGGAAAGGAACTCATTAAAATCAACACTAATATTCTTGTATTTTCCAACTTGAAAAATGGGAGGATTTTCAACATCAATAGCAATAATAGCATTATTAAAAATTTGCTTACCATAGCCACATTTTCTTTCATCTGGTTTAGGCCAAATATCTTCTCTTACTTTTGGTTGTTTTGATGTCTCACATTTTTCAATAAACTTTTTAATATTTTCAGGTGTATTTACAATCTGAAGTAATCTTGATGAAAACCCATCTCTATGGATTGCATACGTCTTTTTAACATGAATTCCATTTGCAAGAATATGCCCATACACATCATTAATATAAGATGGATCCATATTTGGCATATCCAATGTATATGCTTTATTACCATGTCTATCTGACAGTTCTCGCCATTTAGAAATTTCAAAAACTTCTGCATCATTTAACTTTATAATACGTGTATTTAATATTCCAGTTGATAAGCCATAATTATTAATAACATCTTCAGAAATAGCTGCTTTTGCAGAAATTTTAATACCATATCTGTCTTCAAAATATTTTTCACTTTCTGAAATTAATTTGTTATCATAGCTTCCTTTTGTTTCCCATATATTTTTAGCATAATCTTGGTGATATTTATAATAAAAATCACGCCAACCTTTGATTGTATATTTTTCAGAATCTTCCCATTTTGATTCTGAAAAATATTTTCCCATAATATTTTGAGCATCAAATTTTGCCAGTTCTCTATCAGCATTTAAACGTAATCTTGTAGAAACAGCAATATATCTTTTTTGAGCCTCAAACTTAGATGGTGAATCTTTTAAAATTGATTTATAAAGTTCATCTTCAAATTCGCACCTAGGCACCATCAAATTAGAATAACTCATTGCTTCAGCTTCAATAAATTGACGATACACCATATATCCTCTTTTTGAATAGGAATAAGTCAACTTATCTTGCTGAATTGCATGCATAATCTCATGCCAAAATGTAGAAGCCGCTCTTTTTGTATCTTTTTTTTGTTTACAAGAATGCCATAATTGCGTTGAAAAACAAATTTCACCATTGCCTTGATACCCATTTATGTTAGAATCTAACTTTTTCACATTAATAAATATTTTTTTATTTGAACCATTCATCACATCTTTTGCAAGCATGGTTAAAATAGGGAATTCATCTAAATGATTATATAATATGGAATAAAAAAATTCTCTATCATCTTGAGATAATAAGCTTAAATCAAAACAACTTGCTAATTTTCTTTTTTCTTGAAGTGAAAGCATTTTATTATCAGCCATAGACCATTCCCCTATTTTCTTTTGTATCACATATTTTTATTTTACCATAAAAACTCTTTTTTAACAAATTAAATCACTATCTTTTCTTTTGATAAAAATCAAAAATCAATTTTCTCATGACAGGGTCCAAATATGTCAACGTCTTTTTTTGCAATTTTTGAGGGATTGAAAACCTCAATTCTGCAATACCCCCAGCCATACACGCCAACGTATCACTATCTCCCCCTAATGAAACAGCACTTCGAATAGCATCTTCATATGAAGTAGCATCTAATCCAGCCACAATGGCTTGTGGAACTGAGTTTTTGCAGGAAACATAAAATTTGTTATAAGATGGCCTTATATCATCAATTGACTTTGACAAATCACATTCATATTTTGAAGAAAGATATTTTTTAATTTGATTAGGATGCACATTTTTCTTCAGTAAAAACATCGTTTCAATATACATAGAAACGTATTTTAAACTTTCTGGATGATTATGCGTCAAATTTGTAAAATAATGCGCTTTTTTTAATGCAATATTCAAATCCTTTTCCATCAACCCAACGGGGCTTATTCTCATCACACATCCATTTGTTTTAGCCCCATAAGGAACACCTGTTTCAAGCCAATTTGAAAATCCTTTCCCAAAAGGAGGAATTTGACCATTCTCATAATACCTGTTTTTATATTTATTTCCCCATTTTTTTAAAATCACTTCAGCAGGCTGTCCAGTTAGCAACCATTCAGCTGTAGCACATGTTAAAATTGTATCATCTGTGAAACATGAATTTTCAGTAAACAACTTAAAATCTTTTGTTTTCACATTATGAAATTCATAAGAAGAACCAATAACATCTCCTATAATTGCACCAAACATTTTCCCTCAACAAAAAATGGCGAATGCTTCCATTCGCCATTTTGATTTTATGCATTGTTTTTCACAAATCCTACCGTTGCTTTTATTCGGCGAACACCTTTACTAGAGCTTTCCTCTTTCATGATATGGAATGATTTTAAAACACCAGTATTTGTTACGTGAGGACCTGCACAAACCTCTTTACTAAAATCACCCATAGAGTAAACAGTTACTTTTTCACCATACTTATTAGCAAAAAGACCAATTGCTCCTTTTTGTAAAGCCTCATCAAGAGTCATTTCTTCACACAGAACTGGCATATCTTTTTGAATAACCTCATTGACAAGATCTTCAACTTTTTTCAAATCATCTGGAGAAACTTTTTCATGATGAGAAAAGTCAAAACGCAACCGTTCAGCTGTAATGTGAGAACCACGTTGCTCCACATGAGTTCCAAGAACTGTTCTGAGTGCTTGGTGCAACAAGTGTGTTGCTGTATGAAGTGCTGTTGTTTCTTCTTTTTTATCAGCTAAACCACAAGGAGCAGATGCCCCACGAGAAATATCTTGATGGTGTTTAAAGGCTTCATCAAATTCTTTTAAATTCACTTTAAGACCTTTTTCTTCAGCCATCATAACAGCCATTTCTTTTGGGAACCCAAATGTTTGAGCCAAATCAAAAACAACCAAACCACTTAAAACGCCATTTTGAACATTTTTTTCATCTTGAATAGCTTTTTCAAACATTTGAACACCACGAACAAGTGTTTTTGAAAAATCTTTTTCTTCCAATTCAAAAGCTGATAAAATAAGTTCTTTGTTTTTAGCAAGTTCTGGATAATATCCTTGATACATTTCAATCACTTTTTCAGCAACAGGTAATGCAAAACCTGGAGCTAAATTCAATTTATGCCCTTCCCCTAACATTCTGCGAACGATACGGCGCAATTGGTATTGTTGATCTTTATTCCCTGGAGTAATCCCTTCAGCCATAATAAACGTGGCAGCTCTTGCATGATCAATAATAATGCGTTCTTCTCTCGTCCGTTCAGAAGGCGTTTCAATACCACGGAATTTATCCAACGCTTCAAATAATGGAACGAAAAGTTCTGTGTCATAACAACTGTCAAATCCATTTAATACAGCAACAACACGTTCAAAACCCATACCAGTATCAACATTTGGATGGGCTAACTTTTCAAGCTCGCCTTTTTCATTTTTATTATATTGCATCAAAACATCATTCCAAATTTCGACCCAAAGAGGATTTTCTGGATCAAAAACTTCTGGTGTTGGTTCTGAGCCAGTCCAATAGAACATTTCTGTATCTGGACCACAAGGGCCTGTTACCCCTGCTGGACCCCACCAGTTTGCTTCCAGTTTTGCAATTTTGTTTGGAGAAACACCCAATGAAAGCCATGTATTATAAGCCTCTTCATCAAAAGGAGCATGCGCATTCCCTGCAAAAACAGTAAATGCTAATTTATCTAAATCAAGTCCTAGCCATTCTTTGCTTGTTAAAAATTCAAAACTATATTCTATTGCTTCTTTTTTAAAATAATCACCAATGGACCAATTACCAAGCATTTCAAAAAAAGTTAAATGAACCTTATCACCCACCTCTTCAATATCACCTGTTCTGATACATTTTTGAAAATCAACCAAACGCTTCCCAGCTGGATGAGGAGCGCCCAACAAAAACGGAACCAATGGATGCATCCCAGCCATTGTAAAAAGAACAGTTGGATCATTATCAGGAATTAATGGAGCGCTTTTAATCTCCACATGATTTTTTGAAACAAAAAAATCGATAAACTTTTTTCTTAACTCAGCAGCTTTCATATTATACTCCTTTAAATTATGTTGAAAAATAATACACTTATTTTCAATAAAAGTCAACCAGACAAAAACAAAAAAAACGCTCATTTTGAGCTACTAGCCTTTATTTTACAACTGTCATAAAAGTGTCATTTGCTTTTTTTTGACTTTTCGTATATCTTTATCTAGAATAGTCTATAAAATATAATGTGTGAAATATTATGGAAGGAAAAAATATGACAGGAATTATGGCAGGGAAAAAAGGTCTCATCATGGGTGTTGCAAACGACCACTCCATTGCTTGGGGTATTGCAAAAGCCATGGCAGATCAAGGGGCTGAAATTGCTTTTACATACCAAGGTGAAGCACTTGAAAAACGTGTTAAACCATTGGCTGAAAGCATTGGTTCAGATATTTTAATCCCATGCGATGTACTCAATCCAGAATCAATGGATAATGTTTTTGCAACACTAAAAAAAAAGTGGGGCAAATTGGACTTTGTTGTTCACGCTATTGCTTTTTCTGACAAAAATGAACTTAAAGGCAGATATGTTGACACAACTCAAGCAAACTTCACCAATTCAATGCTCATTTCTTGTTATTCATTCACAGATGTTTGTAAACGTGCTTCTGAATTAATGACAGATGGTGGCGCTTGTTTAACACTCACCTATTTAGGTGCTGAAAGATATTTACCAAACTATAACGTAATGGGCGTTGCAAAAGCTGCATTAGAAGCATCTATTCACTTTATTGCTTTTGACCTTGGACATCAAAACATTCGTGTGAATGCTATTTCTGCCGGACCAATTCGCACACTTGCTGCTGCCGGTATTGGTGATTTCAGACAAATTCTTGGCTGGACAGAGAACAATTCAGCCCTTTGTCGCAACGTAACAATTGAAGATGTTGGTGGCACAGGCATGTATCTTTGTTCAGATTTAGCTGCTGGCGTAACGGGTGAAATTATTCATGTTGATGCAGGATATAACAAAAATGCAATGATTAATCCTCGCAATGCAACAAAATCAGCAGAGTTACTCTCTCAATTTAAACTGTCAGAATAGACGTTATCATTTTCATAGAAAACCACCGATAAAATCGGTGGTTTTTTTGTTAAACAACCTTAGCTTTTGTTTTATTATCCCCCACCACATCCAGGAGAACAACAACAGGTTCCCGTATCATCAATAAAACCTGAAGACCCACAGAAATCCTGGCAACAAGCTGTTGCTTCAGCTCTATGCTCTAAGTTATAATTTGGATTATAATTGCTAACCACTTTACTGCAATCTATATCATCAAAATCGCTTGTAACACCATCTTTTGGTGTACAATCGGTTGCACCAACACCTCTGTAACCAAATGTTGTACAGCACTTCCATGCAGTAGAATCATGTTCAATGTTTTTATGCGTACCAATATTCCCTTTAGCAGGCTCCCATCTCTCAGTTCCTTCATCCTTAACCTTAACCCAAACTTCTCCTTGTGCAGCATAACAACAAATAAAACTCGGAGCCCCTCTATATTCGTCTTCAGAATTGCTATCACATAACCTTCGACTTCCTTTAACGCAACAGGCTGATACATTCAGTGTATTGTCTTCATAAAAATGACAATGCTTTATCAGATCTGTTTGTTCATGTGTATTATCGGGTTTATCAAACTTGAGTTCCGTTCCATAAAGTTCACAGCATGGCCCAGTCATCTCTCCAGCATAATTGTAGGGATATCCTTGTTTGCAACAAGCTTCATCACCATCTCCAACACTGGAAGGATTTCCACTTTCAGAACTAGAAGAACCTGCCCAGACGTTTCCATTTCTATAAGAGCCCATTAAACCTTCACAACAAGTTTTTGTTACCTGTCCACTTACATTCTTAGGTTCATCTTTAATACAACACTGACTTTCAGGTCTTAATTTAGAAAGGTCACCCCAACTATCCTCATAATAGCTTGCCACAAACTCATATTTATCATTTAACTCACAACAATCTGGATGCTTATCATAATATTCTGGCTCATCAAAGCAACACATTATTTCTTCTTCACAATTTTGTGGTTCTGTTGGTTCGGTTGAAGGATCATCTCCTGCACATCTTGGCCCACAGCAACAAGCCCCTGTATTGTCAAGACCACCTACTCCACCACACATATCAACACAACATTTGGCTGAAGCAGGTTTATTGTTTAAATTATACTCTAAATCAATATTATTATAAACTTTTTGACAATCAACTGCACCTAATGCCTGCCAAGAGACAGAACTAACGATGAAAAAAATTGCCATTATTTTGTATGTCCATTTCTTCATTTTTCTATCTCCCTAATGTTTAGTTGACGATCTCAGCGTAAAGCCATTATAACAATCACCAATAATTCTATCTTTTTTATCATATGCTGCTTTTGTAAAGCCAATGAACTTTTTACCTGTATCATTTATACACTCATGGCAACAGGATTGTTCGATATAAACACCACTAGAAGAAGAGGTTACACCCCTTGGAGCCCATGCATATGGTTCAGAACAGCCATTTATATCTTTAATACAGCAGTGTTCACCAACTTCTTCACAATAAGGCCCACATCCATCAACAGGAACACTACAAGGCGTACATTCTCCTTTTTCTGCATTCCAATAATGTCCTGTAACTAACGGACAGCAAACTTCTGATTTTTTATTTTCTTCTTGATCGGTTCCACAACAGAAAACATTTTCATTACACTCAATATCATACCCATTTTCATTTTTCTTACAACAAGCATTTTTAGCACTTGAAATCATTTGATAAGTGCATGTTCCTGTCTCTGTATCATAAACTGTGATATTTAATGTAATCTCACCTATACCAACCCAACGACCAGCTTCATCTCCAACATCGTGAGCTAAATCAGTTTCACAACATTCTGGATGTTGGAATTTTGATGAAGAGCCATTTGCATCCAACAACTGACAACACATTGATGGAACTGAAGCCCCTTTGGCGTTTACAAAGATACCAGAGCGATACCTAGATGCTGTTGGATCATTTTGAAAATTTGCAAATCCTTCTTTAATTTCTCCACTATTACAACATTCTGAATTACAGAACCGATCACCACCTTTGCCATAAACTGTTGTCATATTTGGTATTGCATCACAACAAGCTGGTGAAACTTTTTTTGCACCAACATATGGATTTATTTGATAAGTTCCGTTTTTCTTTTCTGTTGGACAACAATCAGTATTTTCATTTCCATATATATCTAAGGGTGGCAAAGGAGGCTGAACAATACAAGAATCGTCATCATTAAAATCAGAACCTCCGGAATCTGGATCATTGAAATCTGAATTGTTAGAATATGAACGAGACTTTGAAGATCCATCTCCTAAAGAATTATCAACAGATCTCGAGTTTGAATTTGTTGAATCATCTGGACAACACCAATAGTAACCCATAGCAGTTTGCTGCTGTATACAACCTGGTGCAGGGATTGTTCCAGTAGAATCAGCTGCATCACTGTATGTATAACCAGTTGGACAGGTTTTTGTTGAATCATCATCGTCATCATCATCTGAATCTGAAGATGTGCCACCATTAGGTCCTTTTTTTGTACAAGACATACCCGTATTCTTCAACGGATGATTAACAACCCCTGTAACCAATGTTGGTGGTTTTTTACTCCATACATTAGGTGCAAAACAAGACATTGGATTTGAACTGTCATATGCTAAAACACTGCCACTGCCTCCCCAACAACACAAGGCACCTCCGCTTCCGTTTAAAGGGGACTTTGGAGATGAAGAAAGTGGAAGTCTCGCATTACTTGGGCTTCCTGGTCTTAATTTCCATATTCCACCAGCCTGAGTCTCACAACACCAACTGTGTTCTACTCTGTTAGGAACAGTTGCTGATACAGGACCTGAAGGACAGTTTCCTTTACAAGCTCCCCTAATGTTTGCTGGATCATCTCCCACATACCATGGTGTTCCACCAATACAACAGTTATCCGTGGGAGGGGTATCATCACAAAGTGGTTCATCGTTCCCATCCGTGTTTTTACCAGTCAAATCACGATCTAATCTATAATATTTGCCAGCAATTTGAACAGTTTCAGGTGATGGCAAACTCTCACCTAAAGCACAACAAATATCTGGACCATCAATCCAAAGACCCCTAGCTTCTGTTTCACAACAATATTGACTTGGATTACCATCCCCATCATACATTGTACCAGCTCTACACGTTTCAAAAGGAATAGGCTCATCTTCAGCTTTTGCTCCCCAGTAAAAAACCAATGTTTGTAATGGCGCATTATCCACACGGGCACTAAATGCCATACAACGAACAGAAGGAACACCATTTTCAATTTTGCATTCCCCAACTGAAGTAATATTGGAACCATCTTTATTCAAAAGAGAAATATTTTTTTGAAAGGTATAGGCAGGAGGAACAGATCTATGCCCTGGATCAATTGCTTCACAAAGAGCCTTTACCTTATCATGATCTTTTATATCGCTATTTGAATAACTTGTTACAAGTGGAAAATCCCAATAATTTGGATCAACCGGATTTCCACTATCATCATTTAAAGCAACATAAACATATTGATAGCCCAACTCCCTTTTTGTAACAAGAGAAGCACACATATCATATGAAAGCCCAGTTACACGAACAGACCATGCTTCAGGTGTTTCTGCCCGCACCCATACAGGTGCAAATATTTTGGATGAAAACGCTTCATATTCACGTCTTTCATAATAATCAGTCGCACTTTCACCCAATGCTTCTGCAGCTGTTAGTGCATTTCGATAATTTACTTTTGAAACAACTTCTCGAATTGGAACGTTATAAGCTAATGTATCTGCATGTGGATAAGGAGCACCTGTTTCATTCGCAACTTTTGTTAAAGGACCATAATGCTCCAAAACAGGCCACGTTCTACCCCCTGAAATAGTAACACTCACCTCATCATATGTTTCAGCAATACGATAAAGACGCATCGCATATTGATACCCCACAATACCTGATATTGACAAAATTCCAAGAATTGCCAAAACGCTAAGCATTTCCAACATACTTCTTCCAGATTGGCCATTTTTGTATCGTTTTACTTGCATCAGCGTCCCCTTCTTTTCAGATACAACAAACACTAGGCGCAAATACCCCCTAAGTTTAGGATATCAAATTTTCAAAAAAACGTCAATATATTTTTTATTTTTCCTTTAATACAAATCGTAAAAAATACTCTAAAATTTACCCCACAAAAAAACAAATTAGAGTATTTTTTTTATTTTTATTTACAAATAACTACCACTTATTAATATGAACTTTATTTTCATCATAACGAGGTGGACATCCTTTTGTTTCAATCGGTTTTCCAATAGAAATCAATCCTATCACATCAATATGTGGTGGCACTTGCAAAATTTTATTAAACTCCTCATGTCGTTCTGGATATACACCGCAATAACAAGTCCCATATCCCATTTCATGCGCCATCAACATAATATTTTGAGAAGCCAAAGACACATCAATCACACCCATTCCTGCATGTTCTTTATCTTTATCCAAACAAACAGCTATCATTGCTCCTGCAGAAGTTGCAAAAGACGCATAATTATGCGTTTTTTCAATCGCACTTAACAAAACCTGATCCGTAATAATCAAAAACTCCCAAGGCATTTTTCTCATTGCTGAAGGCGCATACATTCCTGCTTCAATTATTTGTTTCAAATCCTCAAACGGAACAACAAATCCTTCTTCATATTGACGAATAGACCTACGTGTTTTGATTGCTTCTATCAGCTCCATATTTTCCCCTTTCCTATTTTTTACCTTTTGCCGATTTTAACTGCCCACAAGCAGCCATAATATCTTCCCCTCTAGAACGTCTAATTGGAGAAGCAAACCAATTACTTTCCAAAACTTTTGCAAAACGATGCATTTGATTCATGCTTGATGGTTCAAATGGTGCTCCCTCCCAATAGTGGAACGGAATAAGATTAAATTTAACTTCTAACCCATCAACTAATTTCATCAGTTTTTCTGCATGCTCTATGGAGTCATTCACATCTTTTAAAAGAACATATTCCATTGTAATAAACTGCCTACGTTCACTCCGTCTTTGATATTCCTTACATGCTTCAATCAAAACTTCTAATGGAAACTTTTTATTCACCGGCATAATTTGATTTCTAAGCTCATTTGTTGGCGCATGCAAACTCACTGCAAGCTTAACACCCAAATCAGCAAGTTCTGGAATGTGGTTTGCAACACCAGAAGTTGAAACTGTAATTCTGCGTTTTGAAATACCAATCCCATCACCATTCATCAAAATTTTCAATGCAGTCTTTAAATTTTCAAAATTACAAAGTGGTTCACCCATCCCCATCACAACAATATTTGAAAGCATTCTTGTTTCATCTGTTGGCGTAGGCCATTCCCCATAACTATCTCGTGCAGACATAAACTGCCCAACAATTTCACCTGCTGTTAAGTTGCGCATCATCCGTTGCGTACCAGTACGACAAAACTTACACCCTTGTGCGCAACCAACTTGAGTGGAAAGACAAACAGCGCCTCTATCAGCTTCTGGAATATAAACACACTCAACTTGTTTTTCATCTTGAAATTCCATCAACCATTTACGCGTACCATCCTTTGATGTTTGCTCCGTAACAATTTTAGGATGCTTGGCTGTGTACAACTCATCCAATCTTGCCTGAAATGTTTTGGCAAGCGTTGTCATTTTATAAAAATCTGTTTCACCTTTATTATACAACCAGTGCCAAAGCTGTTTTGCCCGAAAAGGCTTTTCACCCAAAGCAACCAATTCACTTTGCAACTCTTCAAATGATAATCCAATTAACTCTTTTTTCATTTAACTTCCTCTTTATTATCCTCAGAAGGAGCTAAAGTTTCTTCTTTTTCAACCATCTCAGGACGACATTTTTCATTTAACAATTCATATGCTTTTGCAAAACCTTTTAAAGAATATGTTTCACGCAATAATGTACCCTTTTGAGATTTTCCCTTCGTCCGTGCAACATTCCCTTTAATCATTTCTTGAACAAAGTTTTTTTCATCTTTTTCATTTTTAATAAACGCTGCATCATCACTTGTTACCATTTCAAGTGGTCGATGATTATCTATTTCAATCGTTGGACGTGATTTTTTATGATAAGGAACCCCAAACATCACCGAAACAACATCATAGCTATTCTCATGAGGGCGATGCGTAATACTTAAAAAATTCCCCTCTCTTTCAACTGTTGTATGCTGTGGCGCTGTAACCATAAAACAAACCGTTCCATTCCCCTCTTTGGCCGTATAAACACGCCACTCTCCAAAAAAACCTTCAGGTGTCATTTCTGAACTTGCATGTGCTAATCCAGAGAAAAACAAAACACTTGTCATTATTGCTAAAAATCGCATCATTTTTCCTTTTCATTTATTTTTAAGAAATGAGTATACTTTACCAAACTTTTATTTAAAAGACAAGATATAAAAAAAGCTTGCGTTTTTTCTTTTTTCTCTTTATAATCCCAAGTATTATGACTGATAACACAATAGAAATAACCGAAAATATTAAAGAGGCAAAACTTGCAGATGCATTATCTGAGAGATATTTAGCTTATGCATTATCAACCATTGTTGCAAGGTCTTTACCTGACGTGCGTGACGGATTAAAACCGGTTCATCGACGCCTTTTGTTTGCAATGCGCCAATTAAAATTAGACCCTGTTTCTGGCTTTAAAAAATGTGCTCGTGTGGTTGGTGATGTTATTGGTAAATATCACCCCCATGGAGATTCTTCTGTTTACGATGCCATGGTTCGTTTGGCTCAAGATTTTGCCGTGCGATACCCACTCGTTGATGGTCAAGGAAACTTTGGCAACATTGATGGGGATAAAGCAGCTGCCATGCGTTATACTGAGGCAAGATTAACAGCTGTTGCCGTTGCCTTGATGGATGGACTAGATGATAACGCCGTTGATTTTGACAAAACATATGATGGCGAGGAAGAAGAACCAACCGTTATGCCTGCTGCATTTCCAAACCTACTCGCTAATGGCTCATCGGGTATTGCTGTGGGTATGGCTACAAACATTCCTCCTCATAATGTGGGTGAAATTTCAGATGCGCTTCTTTATTTGATTAAACATCCAGATACTGATATTGAAAAAGTAATGGATTTTATTCAAGGTCCCGATTTTCCAACCGGTGGTATTTTAGCTGAACCTCGTGAAAATATTGTTAAAGCATATAAAGAGGGACGTGGTGCTATGAAGGTGCGTGCCAAATGGGAAAAAGAAGAACTTTCTCACGGACAGTACCAAATTGTTGTAACAGAAATTCCTTATATGGTTCAAAAATCTGATTTAATCATGCGTGTGGCTAAATTATTATCAGAAAAGAAGCTACCATTATTGGCTGATATTCGAGATGAATCATCTGATGTCGTTCGCATTGTGCTTGAACCAAAATCAAGAACGGTTGCTCCTGAACAATTAATGGAACATCTTTTTAAAAACACAGATTTACAAGTTAACTTCAACTTGAATATGAATGTGTTAGATGCTGATCACACACCAAAAGTGATGAACATCAAAGAAGTACTTCAAGCATTTTTAAAACATCGTGACCAAGTTTTGATTCGTCGATCTCAATATCGTCTTGATAAAATTATCCATAGAATGGAGATTTTAGAAGGTTTCTTAATCGCATTTCTTAATCTTGATAGAGTTATTGAAATTATTCGAAACGAAGATGAACCAAAAGCCGTTATGATGGCTGAATTTAATTTGACTGATGTTCAAGCCGAAGCTATTTTGAACATGCGTTTACGTTCTCTTCGCAAATTAGAAGAAAATCAAATTAGAGATGAACATGCCTCATTATTAAAAGAAAAAGCAGAATTAGAAGCTCTTATTCAATCTAAAGAATTAAGAGATGAAAGACTTGCTTTAGAAATTAAAGAAATCAAAACAAAATTCGGTCAAAAAACAGCTCTTGGCGCTAGAAGAACTATTGTTCAAGAAGCTCCTCTTGCTGTTGAAATTTCAATTGAAGCTATGATTGAAAAAGAACCTATTACTGTTGTTTTATCTAAAAAAGGTTGGATTCGTGCCCTCAAAGGCCACACTCCTGTTGACGATTTAAAGTTTAAAGAAGGCGATTCTCTTAAATGCACACTCCAAACCTATACAACTGACAATATTATTTTCTTCACAACAAATGGTCGATTCTATACATTAAGAGGAAATGCTATTGCAGGAGGACGTGGTTTTGGGGAACCACTAAGACTACAAGTTGATATTACAGAGGATGCTGATGTTATCACCATGCTAGTACATCAGCCTGATACCAAACTTTTGGTTGCATCTTCAAAAGGAAAAGGATTTATTGTCAATTCAAATGATGTCATTGCACAAACAAGAGCTGGTAAAATTATCTTAAATTTACCAGATGATGATAAAGCCTGCTTATGCAAACAAGTTAATGGCTCACACTTGGCTGTTATTGGCACAAATAGAAAGATGATTGTCTTTGCAACAGAAGAAATTCCAATGATGCAAAGAGGTAGTGGCGTTATTTTACAACGTTATCAAGAAGCACGTTTAAGTGATGCCAAATTCTTCAATCTTGAAGAAGGGCTTTCTTTCCCATCTGGAAACGGCATTCGTGTAGAAAGAAATATATCCCTTTGGCTTACAAAACGTGCAACTGTTGGAAAAATTCCACCCGTCGGTTTCCCTCGAAGCAATAAATTTGGAAATTAACAAAAATAAACCACTTTATACGTGGTTTATTTTTTTATTGACTTTATTTTTAAATTATGTTACTTATCATTTCATGAAAAAATTAACACTAAACCTTTTATCAAACTTATTGTTGGGATATGATATTCATCTCCTAAAGGGTTAGTTTTTTATATAATTAATGCAGATAAACACCCTTTTAGGAGGGTGTTTTTTTATATTTATAATGGAGTATTTATGACAAACAAAACAAAAAACACCGTCTTTACATCTGAACAAAACAATCAACGAAAACCATTTTTTTATGATGTAACCCTTAGAGATGGAAACCAAGCTTTAAGAAAACCATGGAACCAAGAAGAAAAAGAAATCATTTTTAATCAATTAATTGAATTAGGCGTTCAAGGAATCGAAATTGGATTTCCAGCATCAAGCGAAATGGATTTTGAATCTTGTAAAAAACTCGCACAAAAAGCACCAAAAGATGTTGTTGTAAGCGTTCTTGCCAGAGCTGTTGAATCCGACATCAAAAAAGCTGCTCAAGCTGTACAATACGCCAAAAAACCAAGAATTCATACATTTATAGCAATGAATCCACAAGGACTTAAACACGTCTTGAAAAAAGACATTCATACAGTTACACAAACAGCCATTGAGGCAGTAAAAAATGCAAAAAAACTTTTACCACACTGTGAAATCGAATTTTCAGTGGAACATTTTGGAGACTGTCGAGAAAATTTACCAGAAGTTGTAAATGCTATCGAAAAAATTGTTAATGCTGGAGCTACTGTAATTAATTTACCCAATACTGTTGAACGCTACACACCATCTATTTTTACAGACATGGTTAAAGCCGTTTATAATCGCATCGGAGATAAAGCCACTATTTCTGTTCACTGTCACAACGATTTAGGTATGGCAACTGCTACAACTGTTGAAAGTTTTTTTAAAGGTGCAACACAATTAGAAACAACCTTAAACGGACTTGGTGAACGCGCTGGTAATACAAACATGTATGAAGTCGCTGTTGCTTTACATAACATGGATGTCAATACAAATTTAAATATGCATAAATTTTATGATTCTTCGCACCTTGTTTCACAAATGTCAAACATTTCCATTCCTGAAAAAGCGCCAATTATTGGTTCTGATGTTTTAACACACAGAAGCGGCATCCATCAAGATGGTGCGAACAAAACAAAAGGGTTAAAAAAAGGCCAATATATTGCTTTTGAGCCTCAATTAGTTGGCCGAAATGATGGAGAACATTTAGGTTTTACAAATCAATCAGGAAAAGGTGCTTTAATGTCTCTTTTCCAAACAGCTGGATACCCCATCACAATTCAAGAAACAATCCAGCTGATGCCTCATGCAAAAAAAATGGCCGAAAAGAAAGGTGAACTCAATATAACTGATTTAGATACACTTTATCGTAAACATCTTTGCGAAATTAAAGGACCTTACAAATTTATGTCTTTTGATAGAATTAATGATGGTCGTTTTGCCCTTTCATACACAAAAGACAACCAATCTATTGAAGTCATTGGGCATGGTGATGGACCCGTTCATGCTTGTATCAATGCACTTTTGTCTGTTGGTGTTGCTATTTCAATTTTAAAATATGAAGAGCAAATGCTAGGAGCTAAAGACAAAGAAGCAGCTGAAGCTATTACAACACTTGAAGTTTCTAATAACAACAAAAATGTTATTTCAAGAGCGATTGATCGATCAACAACAAAATCAAAAATTAAAGCGATTTTTAATGGTCTCAACCTTCTTGAAAGAACAAATTAACATCCCAAAAACAGCTTATTGATTAATAAGCTGTTTTTTTTATTTTATATATAAAATCTATTTATATTAGGGCTTGTTTTTTTAAAAAAAATCATTTATATTGGGGAAAGTGGATTAACTTAAATTGGAGACAAAAATGGTAAAAACTCAAACAAAAACAAAATCAAAAACAAGTGCTACAACTAAAAAAACAACAAAAACTTCAGCAAAATCTCAACCTAAACAAACGAAAACAACAAAAGTATCTTCTGTTGAAAAAAAAGAGGTTGTTGCAAAAAAAACAGCTCCAAAGAAAAAATCTACACCTAAAATTACACCTGTAAAAACAGTTACTGTAACGGTTGAACATCCAACAGTTATCGAACCAGTTGAAAAATTAACCACAGTTTCAACTCCAATCTTTCAAGAATCCGTTCAAAAAGAAAAAACACGAAATATTTTAGAACTTTACTTTGACAACTGGATCCATATGTTCTCATTTTCAGGAAGAGCAAATCGTGCAGAATTTATAACTTTTTGGAGTATAGCCATCCTTTTATTCCCTGTTTTTGTACCATATGCAGTTTTTTCTGCCAACTTATCTTATGCTGTTATTATTGCATCAGCACTTCTCATTGCAGCATTATTTACTTTGAGCATTCGAAGATTTCATGATATTGGGAGAAGTGGATTTTGGGGAGGCCTCCTTTTTGTAACAGTTTTTGGAATCTTAAGCACACTTGCAAGCCTTCCACAATTCACCATTATTTATATTTTTAGTATTTTTGGATATTTTCTTTTATCACTTATTTCTGGTACAAAAGGTCCAAACAAATATGGTGAAAAGCCTCTAAAACCATCTAAACTTGCTATTGTATTTAACACCTTGTTCTCATTTTCATTAGTGTTTACAGGAGTGAAGCTCGTTCAACTTTTAGTTATATTCTTTCAAGGATATTAATTAAGTATAGCAACAAAAAAAACGCTCTTTAAAGAGCGTTTTTTTATTGCATAAATATCATAATCTAGAATTGTTCAATATCTTCAGCTAAAATTGACATATTCCAATCAAATGAAATATCCCCATCATCATCATTTTTATAAATAACACCGACAAATTCTTTGCCAATAAAAACCTCAGCAGGCGCATCCACCCCAGAACCTCTTTGAACTTTAATTTCAGGATTCCAAAAAAGTTGTTGCAAATATGTTTGAACTTTTTTCATTTCAACTTCAGTTAGTGTCATGTTGACTCCTTTTTCCTTTGATTTTTACTTCAATATATTGTATATTAAGTTAAACTATTTTTGTCAATATACACCAAAAAACATGAAAACTCAAGAAAAAAACAAAAAAACACATCAAATATCAATTGCCCCTATGTTAGATTGGACCGACAGGCACTTTCGCTATTTTTTAAGGCAAATTACTAAACATGCTGTTTTTTACACCGAAATGACAGCTATGCCGGCCATTCTACTTGGAGACAGAAAAAAACTGATCGGATATGATGAGGTTGAACATCCCCTTATTTTGCAAATTGGGGGATCCCATCCAGATATGATGGCTGATTGCGCAAAATACGCGTCCGATTTCGGATACCAAGGCGTTAACATCAATGCAGGTTGTCCATCTTCACGTGTTCAAGCAGGTAAATTTGGTGCTATTTTAATGAAAACACCTGAACTCGTAGCTGAATGTGTTTCAAACATGATTGCAAAAGCGAATATTCCGGTAAGCGTTAAAACAAGAATTTCATTATCCGATGTTCAAGGAGATGGGTTTAAAGAGCTTTTCAACTTTGCATCTTTAATGAAAAATGCCGGATGCCACCACCTCATTGTTCATGCACGAAAAGCAAAATTAAATTGGTCTCCCAAAGAAAACCGAACTGAAAAAATACCTTTAAATTATGAATTAGTATATCAACTAAAAAAAAGTTTTCCTGATATGATTATTTCCATAAATGGTAATATTCTAACCATTGAAAAGGCACAAGAACATCTAAAATACGTTGATGGAGCAATGATTGGTCGTCTAGCTTATGGAAATCCCTACGCTTTAAAAGATGTTGATTCACTATTTTATCAAGAAACAACTTCACCACTCTCAAGAATTGAAATATTACAAAATATGGTACCTTATCTTGAAAAGAACACTTCACAATTAAGTATTATTTGCCCTCATTTAATGGGATTATTCCATGGACAACCTAATGCTAAAATTTACAAACAAATTTTAGCCAATAGGGACATAAAAGGCCTCAAAGAATTCTTAAAAAACAATCAGCAGATTTAATTTTACAACTGTGAAGATGTCTTTTTTCGTGAACCTTTTTTTGTGATTTTATCTTTTTCATCTGGGCCAATAATGCCTGTTGATAAAATCATTTTCAAGGCTTCATCAACTGTAATATCCAAATAAATAACATCTGATTCTGCCACATATAAAAAGAATCCTGAAGTTGGGTTCGGTGTTGTTGGAACATAAACACTAATTAAATTATTATTCTTTATTTTTTTCTTAATCATATTTGGAACAGGCCCTGTCAAAAAAGCAATAGTCCAAACATCTTTCCTTGGATATTCTATTAACAAAGCTTTTCGAAATGCTTTATTTTTATCAGCACCAAATAATGTTTCAAAAATTTTGCGAATTGCATTATATAAACCTGAAATAACAGGCATTTTTCCAATAATTCTATAACCCAATCTCATAAAATATTGTCCGATAAAGTTGGCAGCCAACATGCCAACCCCTGTAAAAAACAATAAAAGCAAAATTATTCCAATCCCAGGAATACCATACGGCAAAAAATTATTTGGATTATAAGCTTCAGGAATCAAACCTGTTACTGTTTTATCAATATAAGAAATCAACTCTATTGCCAAATAAAGTGTAATTGCAATTGGAGCTGTAACAATAATTCCTGTAAAAAAATACGTTTTTAATGTTGTTTTTTTCTCATGTTTGTTTTTCATTTTTTGCCTCTTTTACAGTTATATACAAAACAATATATCAGTATAAAAATATTCTTGCAAGAGCATATGAAATTATCCCAAATTGTTTTATATTTTAGTTAAGGATAATTTTATCCCCAATACGAATCTTTTTTTTCTGGATAAGACCGGCATTTAACTCAACAACTCCCAATGCATTTCTTTTAGAAGATATATGTATTAAATCATGAGGTGCTGCATTTTCTTTTAAAGAAACAATAATCCCTTTCTCATCAAAAAAAATCATGTCCAATGGTATATATGTATTTTTCATCCACATACGGATAATTTTTGGCTTTTCAAACAAAAAAGTCATTGCATAATTCATTGGTATATTTTTCTTATACATCAAACCACGTTCTTGCAACTGTGGTGTATCTGCAATATCTGTTTCAAAATAATGCTCCCCTAAATCTGTTTGAATAATAAGCACACGTTTCTCAGGCAACTCATCTGCCCAAACAACAGGAGAAATAAAAAAACATATTAACAATAAAATATATTTCATTTTGTTAAAAAACATCCCTCTTTAAAACAAGCATTATCCAACTCTTTGATATATCCCAATGGATAAATTAATGCCAACTCATCTGTAAAAGTTGGAATCATATGCAAATAATTTCTCATATTATCAACCTGAACCCAACCAAACGAAAGCTTGTTATCAAAGAAACGATGTCTTTGGCGATCATCTCTAAAACTCAATAACTGAGATCTGGTATTTAATTGTAATGCAAAACTATCTGAAGCATTAGAGAGTTTGTCAAACTTAATTGGTTCATAAGCAATAGTTCCGTTCCATGCATGCTCTAAAAAAGGAGAGGATTTGTTTTTTTGACCCCAATTTGTTACCCAAATTGAAATTGCCATACCAAGCGATACAGGTATAATATCCACTCGTTTGACTAATTCAGCAATTTTAGCTGAATCGGCTTTTAAATCCATAACATCATATTTTTCAGACATCTTATTGAAAAAATCACGTTCTTTTTCTGTCAAAGGTTGGTTTACTTTCATTTTTTCATTTAAAACCAAAATGACTTTTCGCTCATTCATAATTTTTTCATTCGTTTTTAACAAATGTGGTGTCATCAATTTCATAAACAAGGTTTTATCATCTTCTGTTTCAATTTGAAAATCTTGAGGAATGTTTTCAACAAAAATATGAGGCATACCATCAGCCGTCACATCACGATATATTTCTTCTATTTTATTTTGATCAACATCAGTTAAATATTGACCTTTAATTTCCTGTTTTGCCAAATCAATTAACATATCTGTTGATTGATTTTTATTTAAACTTTTTTCAACAAAATTAGAAGGTGTTTTATCCACTTCCTCAGGCAAAAGATAAAACAACCCACCAAGAGTTATAACTAAAGCAAGACAACTAATCCCTACAAATTTTTTTTTCATTTTTTCCTCTATCGGTGTAATAAATTTTTAATATCTTTTAACAAAATTCCTTTTAATAAAATAATCGATGTGGCAAAAACAAACATGCTTGAAAACACCAAAATACCCAACAATAGAACTGATATAATCCCATTTTCAGTTTCCCAATTTGGTACATATATATTAAACAAATGCTTTAATCCTATTAAAGTTAACGCCATCAAAAAAGATGCTCCTAAAATTCTTGGTAAACGATACTTTGCAAGATTATCTAAAGAAACAACTCCTTGTTTTTTTAGTCTGACAACATATTGCCCAGCATTAATCCAAACCGTCACTCCAGTTGCTAAAGCAATGCCCAAATAACCCCAAAATTGCATAAAAATCAAAGCAAGTATAATATTTAAAAAAACACCCAATATTGCTATTTTTACTGGTGTTTTTGTATCACCCTTTGCAAAAAAGAAAGGCGATAAGGTTTTTGTTAACATATAGGCAGGAAGTCCAACTGCAAAAACCAATAGCGCATGTGCTGTATGAATAGAATCGTTTGATGTAAATACACCCCTCTCAAACAAAATTCGAACAATGGGCTCTGCCAATAACATCAATCCAAGCATAGATGAAACAGACATTGCAATTGAAACTTCTAAAGAACGATTTAATTGTTCATTAGCCAATTTAAAATCATTTAATTTAATATGTTTAGATAAAACAGGTAAAAGTGCTGTTCCAACAGCCGTACCAATAATACCAACAGGCAACTGAAATAAATGATGTGCATAATTCAACCATGAAATAGCACCAGCACCAACAAATGAAACCAAAAATGTATCAAAGAATAAATTAATTTGATACACTCCAGAACCTAACACACCAGGTGCCATTTTTTTTAACAAAGTTTTTACCTCTTTTGAAACATGGAATAAGGCTTTTATTGGTGAAACAAGTCCAATTAACAAACCAGCTTTTTTGATATGATATAATAAAAAAATAAACTCAATAATCCCTGCCAACAATACCCCAATTGACAAAGCATAAGCTGGAGCATATGAGGTTGATAAAAATGGTGAAATTAAAAATAATGAGGCAATCATTGTTAAGTTTAATATGGTTGGAACAAATGCAGCTGCCCAAAATTTTCCAACTGCATTAAGCATTCCTGCCAACAAAGAAACAAGTGAAACAAAAATCAAAAAGGGAAACGTAATTCGACTTAAAGCTGTTGTTAAAGCTAGTTTTCCCTCTATTTTTTCAAATCCTGGTGCCAGAATAAACATCATGTCTGGCATAAAAATTTCCATCAAAATTGTAAAGATTAACAAAACATAAAATAAAAAACTGAAAACATTTCTAGCAAAAACACAGGCTTTTTTTTCGCCTTTTGTTTGTATTTGACCAGAAAGTAAAGGAACAAATGCAACATTCAATGTCCCTTCTGCAAAAAGACTGCGAAATAAATTTGGAAATCTCAATGCCACAAAAAACGCATCAGCCATCATACTTGCGCCCAAAAAGCGTGCAATTAAAACATCACGCACAAAACCAACAACACGACTAAGTGCTGTTCCAGAGGCCACTGTTGCTATCGACTTTATCAAAGACATATATTTATTATAAAGAAATTAATAATCAAATACAAGAAATTTAACACTTTATTTTTTCAAAAGAATGTGTATAATCAAAAAAAATAAATTCAGCAATTCAAGGTGAAAGGATAAAAATATGACAATCGCATTTGTTTTTCCTGGTCAAGGATCACAATCTATCGGTATGGGGAAAGACTTAGATACTAATTTTAGTGTCGCTCATGAAGTTTTTCAAGAAGTTGATGAGGCTTTGCATTTCAACTTATCTAAACTTATGTTTGAAGGCGATATTCAAGAATTAACACAAACTCAAAATGCACAACCAGCCATTATGGCAACAAGTATTGCTGCTTTGCGTTGCCTTGAAAAAGAGTCAGGCAAAAAAATAAACGAAATCGCCTCTTTTGTTGCCGGTCATTCTTTAGGTGAATATTCAGCTCTTTGTGCGGCTGGAGCTCTGAGCTTATCAGCAACAGCCAAACTTTTAAAAGCTCGTGGTACCTTTATGCAAGAAGCAAGCCAAAAAAATCCAGGAGCTATGGCTGCTGTACTTGGTTTGTCATTAAAAGAAGTTGCAACACTTGTTCATGAAGCATCAACAGATAATTCTTTATGTTTTATTGCAAATGATAACTGCCAAGGCCAAGTTGTTATCAGTGGGCACAACGATGCTATTGATAGAGCTATTTTGAAAGCTGCTGAAATGGGGGCAAAAAAATCTGTCAAATTACCAGTATCGGGAGGATTTCATTCTCCTTTAATGGAAGAAGCTGGTAAAAAAATGGCTATTGAATTACAAACAACTCCTATTGTTACACCTTTGATTCCTATTATTGCAAACATCACTGCCGAAGCCGAAACTAATGCTCAAAAAATTAAAGAACTTCTTGTTTCACAAGTTACTGGTTCTGTAAGATGGACTGAATCTGTTGAATATATGACAGCAAAAGGAGTTACAGATTTTATCGAGTGTGGGAATGGAAAAGTTCTCAGTGGGTTAATCAAACGAATCACTCCTGATGCAAGATCTATTAATATTGGGAATAAAGATTCTTTAGATGCAGCACTTGCCTTTTTAGGTTAACATCAAAAAAATAAAAAACTCCCGAAAGGGAGTTTTTTTTATTAAAACCACATTTAGCAGAATAAAATCTTATCGATTTCTCCTTTGCACACGTGTTTTTTTAGAGTCATTCTTCAATCGACTTTCATACTCTTCTTTTGAAATGTTTTCCATATGGTAAGGGATAACCTCACCTCCTGCTTGTTCATCATTATAAATGCAAGCATACTTACCATCAGAGCACCTTTTATACACAACATTTTCTGGCGAAATAGAACCTCTGTTTTCTATTTTTTTTGTATTTTCGTCAAATTGTGTAATTGAATATCCCTTAAAAGAACCCTTCTCACTTTTAGCCGTAAAAATCAATGATGGTTGTGAAAGTCTATCATAATCCTTAAATGAAAGTTCCCAAAACTTTGAATCATATTTTACTAAATATCCTAAAGAATCACTAGAACTCTTTGCATATACACCATTATCAATTTCTTTTTTAGATAAGAAACATCCATTTTTGCATTGATAATCTTCTTTATTTGTTTTCAAACGTAAAATAACTGGTTTTTCATCTTGTTTGACAAGTTTATTATTCCGATAAACAGCAAAACCATCAAAAACCTTATTCATCCCTTTATAAACAGGAATAATCTCTAATGTATCACTTTTTGTCATATAACCCTCCCACTTATAAAACAACAAATGTTCCATAAAAGCATTTTATGACAAAATAAAACTTGTTACAAGTATTTTTTATTCTTTAACACGTGCGATATTTCGAATAATACCACTCCAAGTGCGAAGCGTTGCTTTCGATCCAATTTTTAACTGGGATAACTCATAGTGATATTGATCAACTGCACTCTCTGAAATCGCTTTTTGTTCATAAACAGTAAATCCTGCATATTCAGGTTTTGAATAATCACCATCCGTATCAAAAGTCATCCATGCATACAAACAATCTGAATGGCGCTTCAAATCACATGTAAGCAAAACAGCTTCTTGATTTAATTCTGCTTCCCTTCCTTTTTTAGCTTTTGGAATAGCATCACCACATGAAGTCAAGGCAAGCCCCATACAACATAAAGAAAGCATTAATTTTTTATCCATAAAATATCCTCCTACTCCTATTAAGTAAGAGGATACACTAAAAAATACTTTTTGTCAATATTTATTTTTATTTTAATTTTTTAGCTGCTGCTTCATCACACACAAAAACCGAATTTTCGTGTTTTTGAAGAATTGATGCCGGACAATTTTCGGTTACAGGCATACGAACACTTTGATAAACTGCCTCAGCTTTCTTTTCGCCAGTTGCCAAAACAATAACTTTTTTAGCTTCAAAAACTGTTTTCAATCCAATTGTTAAAGCAGATGTTGGAACATCTTCTTTCTTTTCAAAAAATCGAGAATTCACCTCAATTGTATTTTCTGTTAATTTTTGTTCATGGGTTAAAGATTGAAATGACGTGCCAGGTTCATTAAAAGCCAAATGTCCATTTTCACCAATTCCTGCCAATTGGATATCAATTCCACCAAACGAAGCAATTTTTTCTTCATATGCTTTACATTCAGCACCTGTATCTTTTGCCATCCCATCCAAAATATGAATTTGATTTCTAGGAATATCAATTAAACCGAACAAATTCTCTTCCATAAAATAGTGATAACTTTGATCATGTTCAGCGTCTAAACCTTTATATTCATCCATATTAAATGTAACAACATTTTTAAATGAAATTTCTTTATTTTGATAAGCCTGAACCAATAATTTATAAACAGGAATTGGCGTTGAACCTGTCGGCAAACCCAATACGAGATAAGGCTTTTCAACTGTTGGTTTAAATGTTTTTATTCTTTCAACAATTTCGGCAGCAACTAAAGAAGCAACTTCATCTGCATTTTTTAAAATTAAAACTTTCATATTATCTCCCTCATAAAATGATACAGCAAAGTTTATCTTCTTTTTTTTTCAAATTCAATTGATTTTTCGTTGACAGAAAAACTTTTTTTTAACTATACTGCATCTGTTCATAAGCCCAGGAGACGGCAATGTTATTAGAAGATATCAAAAATGTACTCAATTTAAAAACAATACCAGAAACTTTTAAAAAATATGAATCAAAAATAAACACAAAAAAAAGTGTTATTACAAAAAAAACACTAGACACTGCTTTTAAATTTTATAAATTAGAGGAAGAAACAGAATTTTACAATCACTGCCTTTCTTTGATTGAAGAATTTAAAAGAAACACCATTTTAAAAAAGGCAGCTCTTTTAATACAATATATTTCATTTGAATCTGAAGCTGATGATTTTCTAGAAATGGAATATTGGAAAGCCACACCTCCTCGAGCAGATATTTCAGCTATTGTTTTACTCAGTGCAGTAAGCCAACACAAAAAAGCTCTGAAAGGGCTCAATACAAAGCAACGTGTTCATCAAATTGTTGGGATAAAAGAAACGATTTTGCGTGGACTTAAACTGTACAAAATTAATGGCATTAGCTACGGTTCACTAGCTTGGGGAATTCGCTTTGTTCGTCAGTTGCTGTTAAAATTTGGTCGACTCCAATTTGAATATTCCTGCTATCACGATCCTTTTATTATTACAAAAAATAAAAAAGGTGAAAAATTAATTCACGAGGTTGGAAGTTCTTCAAAAATTAAAAAGACAGAAATTTTAATTCAACCAGGGGATATTTGCATTAATATTCATATCGACCGAAATGGTCGATTAGAACCAAAATCTGTGGATAACTCTTTTGCACAAGCTAAAAAGTTACTTAAAAAATACTTTCCAAATATCACCGGAAAAAAAGTTATATATAGATGCCATTCTTGGTTGCTGAGCATTCAAATGAGTCAGTTTTTAACACCAGATAGACATATTATGTATTTTCAAAACCTGTTTCTTCTCTTACCACCACATGAAGATGATACGGGGGATGATTTCTATCGTTTCTTATTTAATATGCAAAAATCAAGCCCTGGTTTTTCTTTAGAAAATCTTCCAGAAGATACTTCTTTGAGAAAAAAAGTTAAAAAACATCTTATAGAAGGCAACACCGTTCAAGAAGGTAGAGGTCTTATTTTTGAAGAGGAATAATCTCTCTTTTTCTATAAATAAAAAAAAGAACCCATCAGATAAACTGGTGGGTTTTTAGTTACAAAAAAAACTTCGTATTTCTACGAAGTTTTTTTAACCTAATCTTCCATATATTTTCGGCCAGATTTCCAATAATCGTATCCTGTCATAACTGTCAGTATAGCAGCACCCCATAAAGCTAAATGACCTAAAACATAAAGTGTATCTGAATAAGCACCACTAAATGTTGGTTCAGCCACCATTAAAATTGGCAAAGCTAACATTTGGCAAGCTGTCTTCCATTTTGCCAAACGGGTAACCGGACAACCAACTTTAATTTCTGCCAAAAACTCACGCAAACCAGAAACCAAAATTTCACGACACAAAATCACAACTGCAGGAATAATTCCCCAATCCCCTAAACGAGCAGTGTAAGCCAACATTAACAACATAGCTCCAACCAATAACTTATCGGCAATTGGGTCTAACACTCTACCAAAACGAGAAAGTTGATTCCAGTGACGTGCTAAATAACCATCTAAATAATCACTAATCCCTGCCAAAGCAAAAAGCAAAACACCAAACCATGCAGCCGACGCAGAGTTAAAAAAGAATGTTAAAACAATCCCTGGAATTGCCCAGATTCGAAAAAGCGTCAACAAATTTGGAATATTCATTTGTTTTTTCATATCTTTTTTTACTTTTTCAACAATTTCTTTGTTCACTAAAGGCTTTTTAAACGATTCGTTTTTTCGAGTTTCGTCAAGTCCTTCAATGTCTTTTAAAGTTTCTTCTTTTACATCATTTTCCAAGATTAAATCTTTTTTTTGTTGAGTTTTGCTTTTTTTAACCATATCTCACCTCATTTATAAACTATCTTTTTTTGTTATAACCTAATCATGATAAAATGTATATATTTTTTTTGCAATTTTTTCACTTATTCCTTCAACTTTCATAATTTGTTCAATTGAAGCGCCAGCAATTGCCTTTGGCGAGCCAAAATGAGCAAGCAAATCTTTCTTTCTTTTTTTACCAACCCCTTCAATATCAAGCAAAGTTTCGTGAAACATATTTTGAGCCCTCCTTTTTCTATGTGACCCAATTGCAAAACGATGTGCTTCATCTCTTAAACGTTGAATCAAATGAATTAAATCACTTTTCAAATCCAAATGAATTGGCGTTTGAGGATTCGTTCCCAAAAAGAGTGTTTCTTTTCCTTTATTACGTTCCTCACCTTTCGCAACAGCCAAAACAGCAACCGTTGTTATATTTAATTCTTTCATAATTTCCAAAACAGAGGAAAGCTGTCCTTTGCCGCCATCAATCAACATGGCTGAAGGCAAATTATTTTCTTTTAACCCTCTTGTTAATCTGCGATACATGACTTCTTTCATCATGCCAAAATCATCATTGGTTTTTGCCATTGTTCCATCAATATTAAATCTACGATAATTATTTTTTTCAAACCCTTTAATAGAAGCACACACCATTGCTCCAACTGCTGCTGTCCCTTGCATATGACTATTATCATAAATTTCAACTTTTTCAAGATTCTCAATTTGCAATAAGTTTCTTAACTCTTCCCAAACACTTTCTTTTATTTCTTTTTCATTCATCTGTTGATCAAATGATTTTTGGGCATTTTTAAGAGTTTGTTGCATTAATTTAAATTTTGCACCACGTACAGGAACCTTATCCACATGAACAAGAAAATTCGCCCTTTGAGACAACGCCTCAGACAATCCTTGTGGCACATCACAAGAAAGTAAAATATATTTTGGAGGAAGAATTGAATCATAAAACTGCATTAAAAATGAGGCCAACGATTCTTGTGGATTTTCTTCATCAATATCTGTAAGTAAGTGAAATATATTTCCTTGAGCTCTTCCTCCTCTATAAAAGAAAATTTCAACACCTGCTTGATACCCATTAACATATAAAGCAACCAGATCTGTATTTTTCAAAACAACTTCTGAATTCGTGTTTTGAATTTGATTAAGTGCTAAAATTTTATCTCTTACAATAGCTGCTTTTTCATATTCCATTTGCTCTGAAAAGACATCCATTTCTTTTTTTAACTTAACTTGAATATCTGTTTTTTCGCCTTTCATAAACAATTTTGCATCATTTACTTTTTCTAGATATTCTTCTTTAGAAACACACTGACAACAAGGTCCCATACATCTTTTTATTTGATATAATAAACAAGGTCTTGTTCTGTTTTTAAAATAAGAATCTGTGCATGTTCTTAATCCAAAAATCTTTTGTAATTCTGTTAAAGATTGTTTAACTGCATAAACAGATGAAAATGGTCCAAAATAGGTTCCCTTTACTTTTCGACTTCCTCTATACTTTATTAACCTTGGATATTCATCATTCGTAATAATAATATATGGATAACTTTTATCATCTTTTAACAAAATGTTATAATAGGGATGAAATTCTTTGATTAAATCGTTTTCCAACAAAAAAGCTTCTGTTTCACCAGCTGTTTCAATCACAATCAAATCAACAGTTTCACTCACCATTTGTTGAATACGATAAGACAATTTTTCTGGCCTTGTATAATTAAGTAATCTGTTTTTTAAATTTTTGGCTTTTCCAACGTAAAGAACTCTACCATCTTCACCAATCATACGATAAACACCTGCTTTATAAGAAACAGATTTTATCTTTTCTTTAAGAAATAAAACGCCTTTTTGTTCATTATTTATTTGCATACTGTTAATATGATAAAAAAATATACTAAAATCAACGATTATTTGTTGTAAAAAAAAACAAATCAATTTATAGTAAATTATAATAAAGGGATTGATTTGAGACTAAACAAAGGGGAAAAATGAGATTTTTTAAACTGCTTATTTTTGCATCAGTGTTTTTGTACCCACTCATGGGACAAACAAGTGTTTCAACATTAGTGGCTGATACAAAAAGTGGACTCATTCTTTCTTCAAAAAATGCTCAAGTTCAACAATACCCTGCATCTTTAACAAAGGTTATGACTTTGTACCTCACTTTTAGTGCTATTGACAAAGGCATTCTTAAAATGGATGACAGACTACCTGTTTCTTTAAAAGCAGCTAGACAACCAAGGTCAAAACTTTACGTAAAAGCAGGACAAACTATTTCTGTTCGGGATGCAATCATGGCTTTGATTATTATCTCAGCAAATGATGTAGCTGTTGTTCTTGCTGAAGCGCTCGCCCCAAGCGAAGCTGAATTTGCCCAAATGATGACAAAAACTGCTCATTCCTTAGGGCTTAAAAGCACAACATTTAAAAATGCATCAGGATTACACAATCCAGATCAAGTAACAACAGCTCAAGATATGGCTATTTTAGCCATGGCAATGATACACCATTTTCCTCATCACTATAAATTATTTTCAAAACGAACCTTTTCGTATAGAGGCAGAACTTATCGTTCTCACAACCACGTACAAAAAAAATATAAGGGAGCTGAAGGTTTAAAAACAGGTTACATTTCTGCAGTTGGATACAATATCATTTCAACAGCAAAAAGAAACAACAATCGCCTCGTTTCTGTTGTAATTGGACAAGATACTGTCGCACTTCGCGATCGACAAGCAATGAATTTGCTTGATAAAGGTTTTTCAAAAATCAAACAGAAAAAAACTTCAAAGAGTAAAGAAATTTTAAATAAAGAAGCACTTCTTGAAAAACCAGATATGACTCCCTTACTTATCGTTATGGCTAAACGTCTTGATAGTGTTTTAAAATCAAACAAACATATCAATCGCAGCAAGTTATTAGCGTTAAATCCTTTTGTCTCAAAAACAGCGATCGCAGCCGAAAACAACTCAGCAAAAGAACCCCTACTTACACAACAAACTGTAGAAACCCTTAAAATAGAAAATTCTTTAATTGATCAAGGAAGTAATATTAAAGCTGAAGAAGATTTTGAAAAAGAAAGCAATACAATTCATCAAGATTCCAATGACTTATCTGAAATTAAAAATGATGAATCTAATAAAAACAAATCTGAATCTCTTAATCAAACAGAACCAGAAATAGAAGAAAACAAAATCTCAACATCAACCGAAACTCAAGATTCAAAACAAGTTGATTTTATTCAACATCAAGAACAGATAGATCAAACAAACGAATCACAACACCCCATTATCAATCAACTAACCCCTAAAGAAAATTTGTCTCAAGAAGAAAAACCAAGTGGCTGGGGTATTCAAGTTGGTGCATTTAAAACAAAAGATATTTCTGAACAACAAGCCAAACGAGCATCACGCATTTTAAAAATACGCAACAAACAAATTTTAACACCCCAAACAGCCAATTATTATCGCTCAAGAATTTATGGGTTTTATTCTAAAAAAGCAGCTCAAAATGCCTGCAGAAAACTAAAACAAAGTAAAATAGGTTGTCTTGTTATTCCAAAAGAAAATTAACAAAAAGTCATAAAAAAAGTTTTGTTGATTTTTATAAAAAGACACGTATAATATAAGATATGAAAATAAAGACATTTTTTCTTTTTGTAATATTTTTTATTTGTAGTTTCTCTCATTTAGCATTAGCTTTTTTATTAGAGGAACAACAAATTCCATCTAAAGATGGCTCTTGTAAAATGCGCTATCTTACTGAAAAAAATGCTAAAGGATGGCATTTTACAGCAAATCACTTAAATTGTCCAAACAATGGATGGATTGAAGGATATCATGACATCACCATATTTGATGCTTTTTCCCAACCAACAGAAAAAGTTTATGGTTATTTTTCCTACGGATATTGGACAGGAGATGCTTTTGTTGACGCGCCTTTTTTAACAAGATTTTCTGAAGAACTTGGGGTGCAAAAAGCAACCTTTTTACTCGCCAAAGATGATTTAAATGATATGGATTATATTGGCCAAATGGTTGCTAAAAAAAACCAAAATGGAGATTACGGCAGCTTTCATGTCTGCGATCCTTTTCGTTTGCTTATTGTCACAGAGCAAATCCCAGCTTTCGCCAACAAAAAACGTCAACAACTCATTTTCAAAAATATTGAAAAACATGTTCGTTCTATTTGTCCCGTTGCAGATAAGGTTATGCTTTTTGTAAGCCCTGTAATTGAACCAAAACAAGAAGATATTGTTTTTTACTCTGAAATAGATTTAAAAAATCATACAAGCAAAGATACCTGGCAAGAAGAAGCTCTCAAAAAATCTGGACACTATTCAAAAACAATTGAAATTGCAAATTTAGAAGATATTATTTCACCACAAGAAAAAGACTTAGATGCATTACGTGCATCGCTGACAAAAAAAATAGATTTACTTCCATTTAAAAATGTTACTAAAAATCAACATTCAATAAACTTTGCAGACAACGATTTTTCTAAACAAGAAGAAAATTTATTAACAAATAAAATTAATCAAATAGAAACAACTCCTATTTTAAAAACAAAACATCCTGTATCATTTGACACTTTTGATGAAGAAATTCAAACACCCCAAAATGATCTAAAACAACAGGAAATGAATTCTGCTCTTTTTTCATTTCCTATACCACAAAAAAGCTATCAACATAAAGAAAAAGAAACTATAAAACAAGAAGAACACCCCATAGCTCATCAATGTATTTTGTCAAAAGTAAAAAAAGAGCCCGTACCTGTTAGTTTTATTGGATATATTTCATCTAACAGTAATAAAGCAAGTTACACAACAAAACCATTACCATTAATTATTCAAGGAAAAGTATTAAAAAATGGGTGGTATAAAATAGTAGGAATGCTTAATACAAACAATCAAACTCCATTTTATCGTGGGACTATTAAAGTAAAAACAATTCAGTCCTGCAAAAATAAACTCTGCGAGGTAGACAAATGAGTTTAAATAAATACTAAAAAATGACTATCTCAATACATCCCAGTGCTATCATTACAAATTTATTTTATTCTTGTTTATTTTCTATTTCTTTTTTGTGTATCACATTCATTTCATATCAACATATTCACACAAAAAAAAGTATTACAAACTTGTTTAAAACATATCAGATCAACCCTGTGGATATGAAATATAAAAATGTTTCAAAACCTTTTTTTGGTGATGGGATTATTTTCTATAAAGTAACTTTTCCAAACATTGCCGTTGATCATTTAATTGAAAAGATGGTTGTAAAACAGCAAAGTGATTTTATTCATATTCGCATGATAAATACCCATGTAAACGTTTTAAATTCTTTACGAAAAAATCACAATATTCATATTATTGAAGAACTAGAAAATTACCAACCAATTATTGATTCCTTTCAAAAACCTTTGCAAAGTTTGGCACTATCAAACATTGATGAATTAAAACTAAATATCTCATTAGTTATAAAACAAAAAGGAGACAGTTTGATTACTTATGGCCAAATTATCAATCCTCAATTAATCGATATTGATTTTAAAACAAGAATTAATCCAACTCAAACTCAAAACGAGGGGCTTTTCTATTCTTTTTATTCAAGCGCTACCCCTCTTTCTGTAACAATTAAAGATTATGGTTTATTTCAAAAATACGATTCGTATCTTATGAGTTTAGATTTAGATGAAAATACACCTGAACGAACTATTTTGAAAAAAAAGGTGTTGCGTTTCATCAATGGCGATCTAAATGATTTAGATCTAACCCAAGCATATAAAAATGTTAAAGATTAGTAGAATGTATTAATTAAAAAAAGCATAGAACAAAAACAAGTTGTTACAGCCATTAAGACCATATAATCTACTACTAAATCTTTCATTCTGTTTTTAATATTATAAAAACTCGCTTTATCTAACAACACCCATAAAAAGAAGTGAAAAATAGATACACCCAGCAACCCCATAACATAAAGCTCACGAGAAAAAAGCAGTGGAGGCAAAGGCATCGAACCTGTATATGTCATAAACAACATCCACCCCACAATAATTCCAGCAAAACTTGCAATATTAAATGAGAATAAGTGTTTAAAAAAATTGGTTAACATTATTTCCTCCTAGAACGAACCCCTCTACGCCGTCTATTTCCTGCTTTATTATGAGTTTGTTTTTCGTCCGACTTTAATGAAACTTTAGAAATAACAGGCATTGCCATTTTTCCCATTTCATTATCTTGTATCAATGCAATCTGGCGCCGTGCTTGGTCAAAATCAGAAATTGACATGTTGGCTGAAAGTTGTTCAATTGCTTTTTCCGCATTAATAAACTTTTGCTCAGCTGCAAATGAAATCCACGCATAAGCTTTACCAACGTCTTTGGTAACACCATCACCATTTGCAAAAACAATTCCAAGCATATACTGAGCAGGCGCATAACCTCTTGATGCAGCATATTTGTAATAAGGAAGTGCCTTTGTTACACTTTTTGGAACACCTAAACCCTTACGATGAATTTCACCTAATGCAAAAAAAGCATCTAAGTCACCCGTAGCAGCAGCAACTGAATAATAATACAACGCACTTCTATAATCTTTTAAATCAACGTTATTTAAATAGATATCCCCAATATAACGAGCGACAATTGGCTTTTCCTCTAATGGAACTTTTTTAAAATACTCCAATGCAACACTATGATTTTTTTCAACATTTGAACCATTATAATACATCACCCCTAGATTCAAATTTGCCGAAGCATTACTTTGAGCAGCAGCCAACTTATAAAGCTCCAATGCCTTTTCTTTATCTTGTGGTACTGCATGCCCTTCTTCATATAAAAAAGCAAGTAAAGCCTGTGCCATATCATAATTTTGATCGGCAGAATCTTTCAAATAACGAATAGCTTCTCTTATATCTTGAGAAACACCTAAACCATTTAAATACAAATAGCCCACATAATATTGCGAGCGAAAGTCCCCATTATTTGCAAGGGGTAAAAACTCTGAAAATGCACGAGAAAAATCCTGTTGTGTAAAATAATTTTCAGCATCAGCAAAATCAGCTTTTACTGGCGTGGCACAACACAAAAAAGTACATAATAAAAGTATCTTTTTCATTTCTAGTCTCCTTATATAATTTTATTATAACATAGAGAAATAAAAAAATAAATACTTTTATTTTTTTTTAGAAATAAAAAAAAAGCGAGGAGACCTCGCTTTTTTTAACAGATTCAAACAATTATTTGTATGTAATAACTTCTGCACGACGGTTTTGTGCACGACCCGCTGCTGTTTCATTTGAAGCAACAGGATTTGTTTCGCCATAACCTTCTGTTGTAATTCTTGTTGCACAAACACCTTTTGATTCAAGGTATGATGCAACAGATTCTGCACGGCGTTCTGACAATTTAAGATTGTATGCAGCAGGACCTGTACTATCTGTGTAACCTTTGATAGTAACTTTTTCTGATTTATCTTCTGTCATTCTTTCAACAACAGGGGCCAAAGCATTAATGTCTTTAGTTGACAATTCAGCAGAATCAAAAGCGAATAATGCATTAGCAGGAAGAACAACTTTAGATGTTACTTCGCATGAACCATCTGCACATTCATCACACCAACTGGCACACCCTGAAAGCAAAAGAGCAGATGACATAACAATTGTAGCAATTTGTTTTTTCATATGAAACTCCTCTAAAAAAAATAAAATACAGATTTAATATGGACTGACAACTCCAAAAAAGCAAGCGAAAAAAGTATATCCCTTTCATTTTTTTTGTATTTCTTAAAAAAATGAATTTTTTTTCAAAAAAGCATTGACAATTATATTAAAATTATGTATATTTACCTTATTCTATCGCGGGGTAGAGCAGTCCGGTAGCTTGCCAGGCTCATAACCTGGAGGTCGTGAGGTTCAAATCCCACCCCCGCAACCATAAAGGAAAAAGGTCAGCCGAAAGGTTGGCCTTTTTGATTTATACGTGGGGCGGGGTTGAACCACTGGTTCGGCCGAAATGAAGGCAACGCCGGCAGGCGGCCCGAAGGGTGAGCGCATTTATGCGAATAAATCCCACCCCCTTTGGCCAATGAAAGAGCATCCATTTGGGTGCTTTTTTTATTGTGTTTAAAAAAGAGGGGGTGTAGCATTGAGCTTATGACCAACAAAGAGGTCGTGACGGTTCAGGCTATAACCCATGAGCTGGAATTTTGATTCCAAGCAAATGGTTGCAAGCAAAACAACTCTTTAATACAAGCCTTAATAGCGAAAAATTCCGCCTTTTTTACTATAAGAAAACCAACTAACTATTTTTTATTACAAAAAAGAGTGCTGAAAATTTCAGCACTCTTTTTTGTTTAATTTAAATATATTCAAATTATCGCCCATCACGAGCAACTTCAGACTTTTGATGCTTTACACTTTGAGTTGTTACAATTTGTTCTTGAGCTTGTCTTTGTGCTAACTTCTCAAGACTAACAAGTGCTTCTTTTTTTACATCACGAGATAATTGATACAACCTTGGACTCGCACTTTTAATCGCTTCAACCATCAAATCACGGGAATCTAAATACTCCTTATGTCTTGCAACAGACCATTTTGGTGTTGGGTCATCCCTTGTTTGCATATAATTAATAATTTTTTCAGCCAATAAAATTTGTTGAGAAGGTTGTGACAATGTTTGAGCCCACTCTGCTTTAATTGTCCATTGTTGCATTTTAGTCAAGTGTTCAGGTTCGTCTGGTTCAGTCATCAACTCTCCAACAACTTTTGCAACTTTTTGACCAAAATGCTTTTCAACATCCTCAATAGTCCAAGGCGTTTTACCATTTTCAGTATCAATTCTTTTTGCTTCATGACATTTATTTAACCAAGAAGCCGCCAAAAGAATATCCCTTTCATCACCTTTAAGTTCCGTATTCTCTGCCAACAATTCTCTTGTTCTTCTTAATTGTTCAATCATTGTTGAACTTTTACCAAATTTTACTTTTCCATGTAATTCTTCAGCCACATGAAGAGCTTTGTTTTCCACAGGTGTCATATTTCCTCCTTAACAAAATAATAACAACCAATCAATGTTATACAAAATACAACAAAAACATTTTGTTGTCAATATTTTTATAAAAAATTATCTCATACTTTTTTTATTTCGCCAATTTAATATATTTAGGTGGAATAACACCTTCTTTTATTACTAAGAAATAATATCTGATAAAGGCAAAACGCCATCCTTTTTCATCATCCAAAACGTCATAATCGTTCGGAGAAAAATCAATTTCAGACAAATCCGAAAGTTTACACAAAAGTTCATCATTTTTATTTTCAGGCGCTTTTTCTAACACAGAAGGGCTCACGTATAAAGCATCTAACAACCCATCCTTTTTTAATGCTAGAACATCAATTTCAAACAACTCAGAATTTTCAATAAACTCCTGAATACTTTTTGTTCTTTTTGTATATTTCAATGGCTCAAACAAACACCTAACACCTCGTGAACGCCCCTCAAAACATCTTTCCATCCAAAGAACAATTTCAGAATGTGTTTCAAATCCAGAACGTTTTCGATAATAATTAATATTAGCTTTTAAATTTTTAGAAAAAGAAAGAATTCCTCTTTGAAGTGCATCATTTTCCTTTGGAAGATAGTGATACAGTTTCATAGAATAAAATCCTTATCTTCCTTGCCCAGAATTTGCATCAGGGACCATATCAGCTCCATCATTTCCATTAACAGCCGCTTCTTGTGTCGGAGTTGTAATTTGCTGACCACTCAACCCAAAAATATCCAAAAGTCTTGTTGGATTCATAGAAGCTCCTGCCGATTCAAATCCATTTAAAATATCATTCCACGCACTACTTGCTTTCGTCGCTTGAGTGTTGTAATTCTGTGAAAAACTAAAACTTTTTCCCCAATCCCAACTAAATAATCCAAAAACAAATCCTTCGGCCATCTCAAAAGGCTTATTTGTTGCTAAATCTCGCATTGTATCAACACCATCAATAACCGAATCACCATAACTGGTCATTTCTCTAACACCATTTTTTACAGTTCCTTGAAAAAAACTTCTTGAACCTGTAAAAAAGCTAGAAATTCCACCTGTTATGCTAGACCAAGTACTTTCCTCGGCTTGTGGTGCCGAAGCTTGTCTGTCTGCTTCACCTTGTGCTTGTTGAGCTGTTGTTTCACTATTTGTATTAGTAGTCATGATCCCCTCCATTTTGTCCCATTATATCTATTTTATCATAAAATCTGTTTTTTTTCAAAAAAAAATTATCTTTTTTGCTTTTTATGGTTTAATATTCTTATTAGATAACTTTTAGAAAGGAATAAATTTATGAATCCGTTTATTGAAATACAAGGACGAAAAATTGGTCTTGACTATCCACCACTTGTTATTGCTGAAATTGGCATTAATCATAATGGCTCCTTAGAAGAAGCAAAAAAACTTGTTCGGGCAGCAAAAGAGGCTGGTGCAGAAATTGTAAAACACCAAACACATATTCCTTCTGCTGAAATGAGTTCTCTTGCTAAAAAAGCAATTCCAGGTAATTCTCCTTTTTCAATTTGGGATATTATGGAAAGATGCGCTTTAAGTGAAGAAGATGAAATTGAAATGCAACGATACACTGAAGAACTGGGAATGATTTTTATTTCCACCCCTTTTTCATTTGACGCTATTGAAAGATTGAAAAAAATGAATATTCCTGCTTATAAAATTGGCTCTGGAGAAATGAATAATTATGATTTTGTACGCACTATTGCCAAATTAAACAAACCCATTATCCTTTCAACAGGAATGAATGACATGGCTAGTGTAAAAAAAGCTGTTTCAACCATTCAAGAATACCACAACAATTTTGTGATTATGCATACAACCAATCTTTATCCAACACCCCCTCACTTAATTCGGTTAGGCGCATTAGAAGAAATTAAAAAAGAGTTTCCAAACGCAATCATTGGCTTATCAGATCACAGTTTGAACAATTTAGCTTGTCTATCTGCAACAGCCATAGGCGCTTCGGTATTAGAGCGCCACTTCACAGACACTAAAGACAGAAAAGGTGAAGATATCATTTGTTCTATGGATATTCAAGAATGCAGAGACCTCATTCAATTGAGTGCTGAAATTCAAAAAATGCGTGGTGGAACAAAACAAGCAGCACAGGAAGAAAAAATTACAATTGAATTTGCTTTTTCAACTTTGGTTGCAGCCATTGATATTCCTGCCGGAACTATATTAACACGAGAAATGATCAAAACTCAACGCCCCTCTTTAAAAGGAATTCTCGCTGCTGATCTTGATAAAGCACTAGGCAAAAAGGCAGTTCAAAATATTCAAATGGGCACACACATAGATTGGAGTGATTTAGCTGAATGACAAATATTTCTTTTGTATCTGGAACACGTGCTGATTATGGCAAAATAAAACCATATATCGATTTTTTAGTAACACAAAAAAATAGAAATGTTTCTGTTTTCATTACAGGAATGAATATGCTAAAAAAACACGGATTTACATATAAATTCATCAAAAAAGATTTAAATGGCATTTGTAAAATTTTTATTGATAAAAAATTTAAAGCAAAAAATACAGCTCTTGAAACAGCACAAATCATCAAATCCTTTAACACCTATCTTAAAAAAGAAAAAATTGATTTTGTTTTTGTCCACGGAGATAGACCCGAAGTTTTAGCTGCAGCTACAACAGCTATTTTAAATAATATACCCGTCTGTCACATTGAAGCTGGCGATTTAAGTGGCAGCGTTGACGAATCCATTCGCCATGCAACAAGTAAATTATCTCAACAATTTTTAGTTGCTGATGAAAAGGCAAAAAACATTTTACTCAAAATGGGGGAAGATGAAAAATGCATCCATGTTGTTGGGAACAGCTCTCTTGCTTTTGAGATTAATGAACCAACAAAAAAAGAAAAAAAACAACTAAATAAATTTAAAAATTATGCTATTTTAATTTATCATCCAGTTACTACCCTATCATCAAAATTTATTAAAAACGAACTTACACAATTACTGGAAAAACTTCAAAAAATAAATAAAGAAATTATCATTATTTCTCCCAATAACGATCTTGGAAGCGAAACAATTTTAAAAACATATCAACAATTTAAAAGCCACAAAAAATTTCATTTTGTAAAATCATTTTCATTTAGTGCATTTAACCATATCCTTCAACACACAGATTTTTTAATTGGAAACAGTTCATGTGGAATTAAAGAAGCACCTTATTATAATATTCCCGTTATTGATATTGGGTGTAGACAATCAAACCGATTTGATCATTTAAAATTAAACAATTTCTATCATATCGATTCGCTTGAGAATTTAGAAAATATTATAAATAAGATTGAATCTTCAAAAACTTCCAAAACAAAACCAACCTTCAAGGAGGAATTCTTTGAAAAGTTAAAAATAATCTTTACAGATGACTTCTTTAATATTAAGACTCAAAAAAGGTTTAATAATTGACTGTTAAGGCCTATCCCATTCGTCTTCTATTAGCTGTTTCTACATTCTTTCTAAGGAAAAAATCCCTTGCTAATTTAGCTTTTTCTTTATCATCATAAAGATCATTAAAGTTAACGGGAACTCCTTTTCGATTCAAGAAATCACAAACATCACCTGAAGCCATTTTCGCTTGGACGTGTGTTTTTAACTTTGAAATGTCTGCTTCTGTTAAACCAGCTTCAATCATATCTCTACGCATTACACCCAAAAAGACCTCTTCATCTAATTTTCGTCTTTCTTCAGCCTCTTGTAATTCTTTCTTAGACCACCCTCCCAAAAACTCTGGTGCATGTCTTTCCCACCAAGTTGGTTGATTAAATCCTCGATCTAATGTCCATGTTGGTTGAGGTCTGGTCCTTTGTGCTTCAACAGTATCATTTCTAACACGTTGTTCATGAGGAACATCAGTTCGAGGTGTTGAAATTTTCCCCACAGGATTTTGAGGTCTATGCCTTGTTGTGGCAACAGACTGTGTCCTACTAGAAGAAGTTGTTGCACTGACAGGGGCACTCGTTCTTGTCGTTGAGGTTGGCTCCGTAGCTGATGAAGCTACCGCTCTATTTTCAAAACCTTTCCCAGATCGAACAGCTGATCTTGAAGCATAAGCCATTTGTGTTGATCTTTCAAAATCTTGCTGACAAAATGTGTGATATCTATTATTAAAAGGATTTACAGGAACAAAATTATTACCCTGTTTGATGCGATATTCAAAATGCAAGTGTATGGCATAATTACCACCTGTATTCCCAACATCACCCAACCAATCTCCCTGATTAACAATCATACCTGGTTTTAAATGTTTAGGCAATGGATTTGCAAGGTGTGCAAAACGCATCATCTTAGTACCATCAAGACTAACAAGGTCTACCGTATTACCATAACCCCCTCTTCGCCTAACTGATGCTACTCTAAATCCATCCAAAGGGCATCCAACAGGAACACCTTTTCGACCAGCAGTTCCCAAATCTATCCCTGCATGTCTACGTCCTTTACCTCTTCTTGCTCCAAAACGTTGTGGAGCCCATCCATAATTAAAAACCATACCCGTCCCCTTTCTTTATTCAGAAGATACTATCCCATTATACCACAAAAAAAAGAATCTGTCATTTATTTATTTTTTTGACATTTCTTCTATGAAAATTTATGATGTATTCATCAGTAATGAAAGGATAAAAAAATGCGCAAATTATCTCTCTTTTTACTTGCTTCTGTGAGCTTAATTTCTTCACATGCTTTGGCAACCCCATCGTTTAAATTAGATTTACTTCATACAAATGACTTACACGCTCATTTTCTTCCTTTCAAAAGTGATGGAAGCAGTTGCACATACAACACTTGCCGAGGAGGATGGGCAAAAATAAAATCTTTTATAGATAAAGAAAGAAAAAATAATCCAAATCTTATCCTTTTAGATGCTGGAGATCGTTTTTCTGGAACTGTATTTTACACCCTACGCAAAAGTCAAGATATGCCTCTTTTGTTAAATGAAATGAAATACGATGCTATGTGCCTTGGCAATCATGATTTTGATGATGGATTACCTGAACTTGAAAAATTTCAAAAAAAAATAAATGCACCAATCTTAAATTCAAACATCATTTTTCCTCAAAAAAGTGATTTAAGTAAAAGTATTTTACCTGCCATTGTGTTACACAAAATGGGGCGACAAATTGGGATTATAAGCGCCTTAACTCCAACCACAAAAACAACCAGCTCCAATGCAAAAGAAATTGAACTAACAGAACCTATTGAAACCATTCAACCCCTCATTCAAAAATTAAAAAAACAAAATGTTGATATTATCATTTTATTAAACCATATTGGTATTGACAAAGATATTGAGCTTGCACAACAACTTTCAGATGTTGATATTATTGTGAGCGCCCATACACATACATTGCTTTCAAACAACCCAAATGAAAAAGACGCAAAAGGTGGATATCCGGTTGTGATTAAAAATAAGGACAATAAAAATGTTTTAATTGTTTCAGCTGGAATTGGGGGGCACCATGTTGGAAAATTATCTGTTGAATTTGATGAAAAAGGCGAAATTCTTGCCTATCAAGGCGACACAATCCCCATGGATAATTCAATTACCCCCGATTCTCAAATGTTAAAAATATTGGAAACCATTCAATCAGAAATTGACACAATTTTAAATCAAAAAATATTTTCAACTACACAAAAAATCCCCTTAACACATGACGGTTTATTTTGTTCTGAATCTTGTTATATAGGTGAAGTTTTAACCGATTCACTTTTAAAAGCTGCTCAAAAAATTGAACCAAAGACTGATTTTGCCTTTTTAAATTCTGGAGGCATTAGAGCTGGATTCCAACAAGGGGATATTACTTTTAAAAATATCGCACAAACATATCCTTTTGATTCAAAAGCTGTCATTGTTAAAATAAAAGGAAAAGATATTATTTCATATTTAAACCATGGCTTAAAAGAGTATGTCACTGATGATAGAACAAATCCATTCATTCAAACAGGTGGTTTGGGATATTTATTTTCTGGCACTAATAAACTTGTTAAAAAAATAGATATTCCAAATAAAACTCTTGAAGATGAAAAAGAATATCTAGTCGTTATGCCATCATTCTTAGCAAAAGGTGGAGATGGATTCCCAATTCTTGATGTTGTAACAGAGCTTCCTGAAAAAAGCATTCGAGAAGAAATTATATCTATCTTAAAAAACAGCCCTATCAAAAAGTTTGAAAATAGAATAAAAAAAATGTTTAACTAACTGTTTTGATACTTTTTTGTTTAAATGCGATAACAAAAAGAGAATTTAAAACAAGCGCTGAAGAATACCCAATTAACATCGCTGTATGGGGAGAATATAAATCTGCAAGCCAGCCAATTAACAGCGTTCCGATAGAATAAAATCCAGTATTTAACAATGTTGTAAATGAAACAAGTGTTGCCCGTTCATCATTTGAAATTTCCTTTTGAATAAATGATCCAGTTGCAGGAGAATAAATTCCAAAACATCCAGAACCTATTGTTTTAAAAATAGGACTGAGCCAATTCGCACACAAAACAGAAAAGACGTTAACCAAATTGTCACTCATAGCCCCCAGCAAAATTGTTTTTTCAACACCAATTATTTTTCCAACTTTTGATGATAAATAACTTGTTACAGAAGAAACAAGATGTCCAAAAAATCTGAGCACTCCCAACAATTCAACAGGCATAATTGTTTTAAAAAAAGCAGCATTAATTGTATAAGAGGCCTCATTTAAACCATAATGTGTTGAATCTGCAATTGCAAAACAAAATAATTTTTTGTTCCGTTTAAAATATGAAAAAGCTTTTATTAAATGCTTAAATGGATTGGTCATTACCTCTTTTTTAACCGTACCTTCTTTTAATAATAAGGAAATTATAAAAGCTAAAAACATGGGGATAACTTTCATAACCATCACCCCTCGCAAAGATAAAAAGTAATAAAAAACACCACATAACAATGCACCAACACTCAATGAAAAAGAGGAAACAGATTTCATTTTAGAAAGGCAATCATGATACTTATCTACTTGATTATTTGAAGCTAAACTTTCAAATAAAAATGTATCTGCATTTGGCGCTGAAAATCGATAAAATCCTGAAAAAAGCGCAGCCACAACAAGTGCTGAATATGATCCTGCCGATGCATACAAAACAGCAGCCAACAAACGGCAAAACGAACAAAGAATTGCCACTTTTTTACGACCAACTTTATCAGAGAGTAACCCAAGTGGAACTCCTAATATTGTCCCAGTCATGTGCGCAATAAAAAATATTTTCATAGCATCAGAATATGAATTTGAAAGGGAAGCAAAAAATAAAAGCTCAATTGGAAGAGCAAAATTCATCCGAATAAAAAAGCTATATAAATATAGAAGTGAAACATTTCTGGTCATTTTATTTTTACTTTTCAGACCAGAAATAAAATTCTCATTCACAAAATTTTTAATACTTACAAATTTGTTAATCATCTATTTTCCCAAAAATTGCTATTTTTGCTCCTGTCAGTTTCGCCCACAATCTATCTCCAAAAGAATAGTGCCACCATTCTGCAGGATAATTGATAAATCCAACTTTTTCCAGTGCATTTTTTAAAATATTTCTATTTTTTCTTGCTAAAAAAGAAACAGGATAATCAAAATCAGATTCTTCATAAAACCCTCTAACCTCTCCACCCATATCATATTCATTGCCATTTTTATCACATAAAGAAACATCAATTGCTGCACCGCTTTGGTGTCCACTTCCTTGCCGATATGGGTTTGCACAAAAAACATCACAATGAGCTATAAATTCTTCAGAATCAACTTCTAAATCAGGATACAATTTCATCTGTTCTTGAACAACTTCATCCCATAATTTTTTTTGAGATTCAAGAGGACGATATGCCTCATAAATTTTAAAAAAATAATTTTCAGGCAATTCTTTTTGTGCATTTAATAACATTTGATAAATATAGAAACGAATCCGTCTGTCATTTGTAAATTTATCACAAAAAAAGAGACCATCTTTTTCATTTATTTGAATTAAATGAGGTGAATTTTCAATCTCTAAAATATATTCTGGTTCTGGCAAATTAGCATCACTAAACATGTCTCATCCTTTCTGTTTCTTGCGAATAAACTTGCTTTTTTTGTGTTGTAATAAAACGAGGTGCTTTGGAAGATAAAAAATCTATTTTATGCATTTTTAAAACCATTCTTGGCTCATCTTGGTAAGCCGAAGTTGATTTAAAACCAACCACTTTAGCATTAAACCGTTGTAACATTTTAATCGAATATAGATTATTAGGGTGAACCGTTATATCCAATTCATCATGCGTTTTAAAATAAATATCTAAAACACATCCAAGTGCTTTACTCATTAATCCCTTTCTTCCATCTAAAGGATTAATAAAATAACCAATATCTCCTTGAATTAAATTTCCATTTTTATCTTTTGAAGGATAATCATCTATTGTAATATTTCCAACCAACATGCCTTTTCCATCACACAAAGCCAAGCGATACGTTTTGCGTGGTAATTGATTTTTTTCATCTTCAGCTTTTTTTAAAAAATGATTTATTTTTTCACTTAATAAAGTGGAATAATCTTTTAAGTCAGAATTAACCTGAAAAGCATAAAATGGTTGAAAGCCTTCTTTTTCTTTTGCTTGCTTGTTAATTGCATCTGCTATTTTATATAATTTTTCAAAATCTGATGAAGAAAATTCCCTGATTGAAAAATCTGATTGTTGAATTAAAAACATAAAAAACCTTTTTTAGCAAAATATAAAAACATCTATTAATCTTGCAGGACTTTGATCACTTTTTTCATCAAGGTTGAAAATGGATACTTTTTAAAATCTTCCATTTTTGAATAAAATCCCACTTTATTTGAAAAATCATTTTTCTTTAAAACAAGAGGTGTCAATGTTAAGTGAAAGTGTGTAAATGTATGCGAAATTTTTTTATTTTTCTGTTTCCAATCCCCATTAAAAAGAGGTGTTTTTTCTTTCGTCCAAGGAAATTCATATAATCCATTTAAAAGACCTTTTTCCTCTCTTTTTTGAATAAAATATTCCCCTTTTTCATTTTGAATAATATGAACATACCCTTCAAAGTTTTTCTTTTCCATTTTTTTTATTAATGGGATTTTATCCACAAGACCTCTTTTTAAAGCATTACACTCTTGATTCCAAGGACACAAAGAACATTTTGCACTTTGTGGCGTACAAATTGTGGCCCCCAAATCCATTATGGCCGAAGAATAATCTGCTGAATGAATTTGATGTGTCAATGGTTCAGCAAGTTTGTAAATTTCTTCTTTTGTAACAGGTTCTTCTATTCCATACAAACGTGCAATAACCCGAATAACATTTCCATCTACAACTGTCTCTGGTTTATTAAATGAAAATGCTAAAATACTAGAAGCACTATAAGGTCCAATACCAGGTAATTTTAATAATTCATTTCTATCTGAAGGCATTTGTCCATTATATTTTTCAACTAAAACTTTGGCACATTCATGTATTTTTCTTGCTCTTGTATAATACCCAAGACCTTGCCAATAAAGAAGAACTTCTTCAATATCAGCCTCAGCTAAAGAATACACTGTTGGAAAACGTTTTATCCACTTTGGAAAGTATGATTCAACTGTTTTCACAGTTGTTTGTTGTAACATAATTTCTGAAATCCAAACTTCATATGGATTAGGATGAGCGCCACCAATTACACGCCATGGCATTGTTCTTGCATTTTTATAATACCATTCAACCAGTTTATCCGATAACTCTTTTTCTTTACTCATTCGTTTCTTTATTTTCTGTTTCTTCTATCTCATTTTTTTCAACTTGCTTTTTAACTACTGATTTGGAATAAATTTGCAATTTTCTACCTGTTTTATCCACATTTAAAAAGACATCTTGTCCTGGTCTGATTTTTTCTTGCATAATCAAAAATGAAAGAGGGTTTTCCACTTGATTTTGAATCAATCTCTTTAATGCACGAACACCAAACTTAGATGTGAATACCTCATCTACAAACCAGTCTTTTGCCGAATCTGCCACAACAACATTATAACCTAACGCTTTTGCACGCTTTAACAATTTGTTTAAATGAATATCCACAATCATTCTTAAATGTTCTTCATTCAACTGGTGGAAAGATACAATATCATCCAATCGGTTTAAAAATTCGGGTCTAAAATATTCACTCAACTTTTCAACACGCTGATAACTTGGCAAATTTGCACCAACGTTAGATGTTAAAATAATAATCGTATTTCTAAAATCAACTGTAATTCCCTTACTATCAGTTAAGCGACCTTCATCTAACAATTGCAACATTAAGTTTAAAATATCTAGGTGGGCTTTTTCAATTTCGTCAAACAGAACCACTTGAAATGGTCGCAACCGAACCGATTCGGTTAACAGCCCACCAGCTTCAAACCCTGGCGTTCCTGGAGGAGGACCAATCATTCTAGCAACAGATGTTCTCTCCATATATTCACTCATATCCAAACGAAGCAATGCCGTTTCGTCATTAAACATAAAATCAGCTAAAGATTTTGCTAACTCAGTTTTACCAACACCAGTTGTACCAATGAATAAAAATGACCCAATTGGTCTGTTTGGATCTTGCAACCCAGATCTGGCTCGTCTTAATGCATTGGCAACCACAACAACAGCCCCATCTTGACCAACAACACGTTGTTTTAAATAATGTTCAGCATTGGCTAAGCGTTCTTTATCTTCTGCATCAACCTTTTCAACAGGAATACCGGTCCAAGCAGCTATTGTTCGGTTACAAAAATCAACTGTAACTTGATTTTGATTGCTTTCAATCTCACCTTTTGCAATATCAATCATCAATAAAGAGGCTGCATCATCTAATAAATCAAGTGCTTTAGCTGGAAATGCTCTTTGTTTAATATAGCGATGCGTTAATTGACAAGCAGCCACCACTGTTTCATTTGGAATAACAACGTTATAGTGCGTTTCAAATTTTTCTTTTAATGAGGAAACAATCTCGATACTTTCTTGCAGTGTAGGCTCTTCTAATAAAACACGTTGGACTTGTCCCATAACGGTATTATCTTTTTCCATATAGCTTACAAAAGACTGTGTTTCAGCTTCAATTAAACATCTAATTTGTCCACTGCTTAAACAAAGTTTTAAAAATTTTGCTGGTTCCTTATTTTCCGGAGCTGTATCCATATTTACTAAAAGTGAAATATCTTTGATATATAAAATCTTATCACCATCAGAATCAACAACGTGTTGCATAACTCGTTTCACAAGTTCAGCATATTCATCCTCATTTGTTGTATCCAACATGATTTTGGCAATATCAATACCAACAACTTCTTTTGATTGCAAATATTCTGGCGCATCTTGAGAGCCAATAAAAGCAATTAATCCCTCTAACAAAGCTGTTTTACCAATACCATTCACACCAATAACAACTGGGTTGTTTTTGGTGCTTCTAAGCAAAATATGGATAAGTCGCTCCAACTCCTTTTCACGACCAACAAGATGTCCAATTTCACCATCTAAAACTTTTTGTGTGTAGTTTATTAGGTAGTGTTCTATATTCTTTTGCATATAAAATCTCCCTCTTATTCTTCCACAATATCTTCTTTTGAAACAAAACTAAATGATGTTGGTGCTTTTACTTCACTGAGTGTCTCTGACCATTTATCATAATCCTCATTTTGCAACAATGTACTTTCTAATAATAAATAAGCATCATATGCTGATCCATCCATTTTAGCAATCATAAATGATGTATTTTCATTTCCCCATAAAACTTCTTCATTATCATCAGGTAAACCATATGTCCCAAAAACAAGATTCCAAAACTCTTTTTTGCGATTTTCTTTTATCAGCATATTTTTTCGACTACTATTTAAAGAAGAATCTCCTTTATTTTTATAAAAAACTCGATAAGAAATATTTTCTGTTGCAAGAGAAGTGTAATCAACAACCATTGTTTCACGTGTCATTGGTTTCTCAAATACCATTTGTTTAATATACGTTGTTTCATCCTCATCTGCCTTATCATTAACACAGGCTCTAATGTCAGCCGGAATATACAACTTCCTTGTCAAGCGACAATCTTTTTCATATTGAACAGATAAAGCAGGAGGTAAAACTTTATGCGTTTTTGTTAACAAATAGCCTTGATCTTCCAAAGCGTCAACAACTTCATCAGGCATCATCCCCAATCCAACACTTGAAATTAAGAATCCATCAGCATCATGTCTTAACCCAAGTGGATTTGTGTATTTTGAGCCTCCAGAAGCCATTTTCAACCGTCTCTCATTGATCAAACGTTGTAAATATTCATCCCCTGTTTCTGCTTTTTCAGTCATTGTTAATGGGTCAGTGCGTTTTAAAATTTCAGATTCTTCAATAACTTTTTCTTCAAACTTTTTTTCTTGAATTGGAGGTGTAGAAGAAGCATCTAATTCCACTGAAAAATCAGGGAAAGGTGCCAATCTAATAGAGGTTACAGGGGTTGCATCTCTTCCCAAATTTGGTTTGTTTGATTGAGATTTTCCACCCTTTACACTAATTAATTTTGGTGGAACAACTTGTTTTTTTTCTGTTGCTTCTTTTTCCTTAGGCTTATCATCAATAAAGGCCGGTATTTCATCAAACAAAGGTATTGCTTCTTGTGCCATTAAAGGTATTGAAGCTAAAAGCATACTCAAGAAAAAAAATACATTTTTCATCATCGTCCCCTTAAGATTTAACTTGACCTTTTCTCATTATACATATATTCTCTATACTAACAATAAATTATTTTTAAAATCAAGGAAAAACATGAGTACACTTAATTCTGTAGCTGTTTTTTGTGGGGGAAGCTCCGGAAGAAAAGCTATTTATATCCAAGAAGCCCATCGTTTGGGTGAAATTTTAGCAAGAAAAGAAATCAAATTAATCTATGGTGCAGGAACTACTGGTTTAATGGGAGCTGTTTCTGATGGAGCTTTTTCTGAAAACGGATATGTTATTGGCGCAACCATTCGTGAATTGTACGACATTGAAAAACCAGCAGAAATTGCAAAAAAAGCCGATAAATTTGAAGTTTGGGATCAAATGGCTCAAAGAAAAGTCTCTATGGTTGACCAAGCAGATGCTATTGCCATTTTGCCAGGTGGGTTTGGCACAATGGATGAATTGTTTGAAGTTTTAACATTACGTCAATTAGGAATTATCAAATCCCCAATTATTGTTGTAAATATTGATGGCTTTTACAACACTCTTCAACAATTTTTATTTGAAATGGTTGGCGAAGGTTTTGTAAAACCACATCAAATCAAATTACTCACTTTTGTAAGATCTGTTGACGAAGTATTACCTGAAATTGAACATCAACTTTTAATGGCTCAACAAGAAAAAAAATAGGAGGATCTATTGTTCAGAAATACATTATTTGCTTTAGCTTGTGCTTCTTTACTAATCACTGGATGTGCAACAAAACCCGTTACGCCAGAGGAAATAAAAGCATATGAAGAGGCAAATGATCCCATTGAGCCTTTCAATAGAGCAATGTTTGCAACAAACATGTTGTTGGATGCAGCCATTTTAAAACCCCTTGCAAAAGGATACCGAGCAATAACGCCAAAACCAATCAGAACAGGCATTTCAAATGTTTTTGACAACATCAAACAACCCGGCTATTTGGTCAACTCACTCCTTCAAGGAGAAGGGGAACATGCTTGGGATATTTCACGCAGATTTTTAGCCAACACATTTTTGGGATTAGGAGGTTTATTTGATGTTGCTTCAGACATGAATATTCCTGTTCACACAAATGATTTTGGACAAACACTTGCTGTATGGGGTTGGCAAACAAGTGAACCTTACATTGTTTGGCCAATCATAGGACCTTCAAATCCACGTGATACAGTTGGAACAGCATTCAGCACTTTATTAACAAGCGCAGAGCTTTCTGTTATTCACGAACCAAGTGTACGTTATGGGATTGTTGCACTTGATTCCATTCAATCAAGAGAGGAGAATATTGAATTTCTTGATAGTTTGAAAAATTCATCAACTGATTTTTACGCAACCGTTAGAAGCATGTATCGCCAAAACCGGGAGAAAAAAATCAACACTGTTATTCAAAACAGTGAAACAACTACAGCCACATATGATTTTGATTTCGAAGAAGAGTAAAAGGGTATCAATAAATGAAAAAAATAATTGCAATTATCTTATCTGTCCTGTTTTTATCATTACCAACAAAAGCTGATGAAAATGGAACAAAATTCATTCAAAACCTAACAGATGACATCATCAATGAGGTTTTAAGCGCTAATATTCCAGAAGATGAAAAACTCAAAATTTTCCACGATAGATTCAAAAAAGATTTAGACATCAAAACTGTTGGAAGACAAGTTTCAGGCGTTTATTGGAAAAAAGCAACACCTCAAGAACAAAATGAATTTTTAGAAGCTTTTTTAGATTTTACAACAAAATCCTGGGCTGATAAATTCAACTTATACACTGGTCAAAAGATTAATTTCACAGGAATTAAACCTGCAAAATCAAACCAATTTTTTGTTATCAGCGAAATTCAAAACAATCCACCTGCTGAAGTTTTGTGGCGTGTAAAAAAAGATGGCAATACATACAAAATTACAGACATTGTAATTGAAGGTGTTAGCATGATTGCAAGTTATCGGAATGAATATACAGCATTTTTACACAAAAATGGTGGCAAATTATCCACATTAACTAAAGAATTAAAAACAAGAAGTGAGAGTTTTAAATTCACAAAAAAGGCTCAATAATGCTTTTATTTTTAATTTACAAAACTTCGAATCGTTTTTGATTCGAAGTTTTTTATAAACACAACATCAATTTAAGCATAAAAAAACCTCACGTTTGTGAGGTTTAGATGGCGCACCCGGCAGGATTCGAACTTACAACCTTCTGATCCGTAGTCAGATGCTCTATCCAATTGAGCTACGGGTGCATCTTTAATAGGCATATTTATACACTAAAAAAAAATAAATATCAAGCTTTTTTTTGTTTTTTTGTTAAAAAAGTTTAATACTCTCATTAACTAATTGATTTTATTGAATTTTTAAAATAGGCATTGGACATGATTTGTTCAAAATATCCAATGCATCTTGTAAAGTTTCTTCCCGAGACTTATTCGTAATAATCTTTGGCCAAGTAACATGACCCGTTTCCAAAGATAATTGCTTTTCCAAATCTTCTTGCGTTCGAACATCTGAAGGATTGCGTTTGCGACTTTCCACTCGGCCCAATCTAACATCAAACGGAGCATCCATCCAAAGAGGAACAAAAGAAACACCTAATTCATTCGCCAAATCTTCAATCATACGACGTTCATTTTCATCATAAAATAAAGCATCTACAATAACAGCACACCCACTCGAAAGTGCCGTTCTAGCCTCTTGTCTTAACACATCATAAACAACTTTTTCAACAACAGGTGTATCAAAAGCTTTATCAAAGTGTTGGTCAATTGGACAACCATTAATCTGTTTTTTAACAATATCATCTCTTAAAATAACAGCACCAGGCGCAGGATTTAAACACCCCCCAATTTCACGAGCAACTCTTGACTTCCCACTTCCAGATAAACCACCGCATGCAATTAATACAGGAGGATATGAGGTCATAAAATGACATGCCATTTTAAAATATATTTGCGCTTTTTCAACAGCCTCTTCTTTTTCTTGTCCTTGCAACATAACAGACCTTTTAGCACACACTGCTGCACGTTCAGCAGCTCTCATAGATTGATACAAATGTAACAAAGGATAACCTTCTACATCATTCATATAAGCAAGATAATGATTAAATAAAATGTTAGAAAGTTTTCGCATACCTCTTATTTCAAAATCCATCAATAAATACGATAAATCATATAGGGTATCTATACATTCAGCATGTTCATCATATTCCACTGGACTAAAGAAAAGATACTTATTATCCACGCGAGCAATATTACTTAACAACAAATCACCGTGACACTTTTTTACATGCCCACTTTTTGAACGTAATGCTAAAAGCCTTGAATTTTCACCCACACTTTTAAGCATTCCTTGCATTAAGGAATCTAATTTTTCACGTTCAAATATAACCGGACAAAAACAAGAAAGAACTCGCTCTGTCTCTAAAATAATTTTTTGAATAACTGGCACACCCCATTTAGTTCTAAACGGTTTTGCTTTTGAATGAAGTTCTGCCAATTGTTCAGCCAAATCCATAACCTCAAAACGACCAAAATTTTCATTTGGAAGAATATTTCCCAAAATATTAGATTCAGGGATTCGTTTCATCACCAAAAGTGTATCTATCTCTTCTCCTGCCTTACCCCCAATACAAATACGTCCATTTGGCAATCGTCTAACCGAACGCACACCAAGCACTAAATTTGGAGCATAAACCGTGCTTCTTTTCATTTCTTGAACACAAGCAAGGCGTCTTTTAGCAGGAGTTGAAAAATCAATATCCGGCATCAAAACAGCTCTTTTTAACTTAAAAACATACGCTCCTGCCAAAAACAAAATCGCTATATGAGATTGACACACCCTTACTTCCTTTACATTCCACTTAGCAGGGTATAATTTTGGATTAAGTAACGCTTCAATAATATCTTTTTGATTATATATAATCATGATTATACCTTTTTAAATGACGGCTCAAAATGGATAATGATTTGCGAATCTGGATATTCTTTTTTAATATCATCTTCAATAAACTCTGTGATATCATGCGCTCTTTTGAGCGTCAAATCTGCATTCATTCTCGCACAAAACTGGATAAACATACAACTTCCAGACAATCTTGTCTTTAAATCAACAACTTCCAAAACATCCTCATAAGAAAATGCTATTTTCTTTATTTTTTCACGTACATCTTCAGGCATTTCTGTATCCATTAACATTGCAATTGCCTCTTTTGCAACACCAAAAACTGTTATAAACAAATAAAAGGCTACACCAATACCAAATAAAGCATCAATAACATATAAATCAAAGTAATAAGAAGCAACCATTGAGGTCACTACACCCACATTCATTAAAATATCACCAGTGTAATGCGCTCTATCCGTTTTTAAAGAAAGGGAATTTGTCTTTTTAATCACATACGTTTGAAATTGAACCAGAATAATTGTCACAACAATTGCAAAAACAGTTACAACTGTACCAAGACCTATTTCTTTAATCGGCTCAATATGAAAAAAACGATTGCCGGCTTCTTTTAACAAAAAGGCTGCTGCTGCAAATATAATCACACCTTGAATAAGACTTCCAATTGCTTGAGCCTTTCCATGCCCAAACCGGTGTTCTTTATCAGCCGGAGTGATCGAATGCCTAACAGCTTCATAATTTACGGCAGATGTCATAAAATCTTGTACAGAATCAAAAAGGCTTGATAATATTGAAACTGATCCTGTAATTAAATATGCAAAAAATTTAACAACAACCAACGTTATCGCTGTTGCAACTGACGCCACTGACGCCACTTTCATTAATCGATTTAATTCTTTTTTTTGTGTCATTACACCTAGAATATAACATTTTTTTTATTTTTTCCATAGATTTTTTAAAAAATTGACATTATATAAAATAATAATCAAACAATAAACGAGGTAACAAAATGAGCAACCCATACGATTTACTTGGAGTATCAAAATCTGCAACAGCAAACGAAATTAAAAAAGCCTATCATAAACTTGCAAGATCATATCACCCAGATGTTAATCCTGATAAATCATCTGCCGAAAAATTTAAAACAATAACTGCTGCATACGAACTGTTATCCGACCCTGAAAAAAGAAAAAGATTTGACAATGGTGAAATTGATGAAAACGGCAATCCAACACCATTTGGCTATGGCTCATATGACAATTCTGGATTTAATGGATTTAGTGGAAAAACACACAATATCAATCCTGAAGATTTAGCATCCATGTTTGGGAGAAGAGGCGGATTTGATTTTTCTGACTTATTTGGTGGATTTTCAAACACATTCAAAAATTCATATAACAGCCATTCACAACATTCTACAGGAAAAGATACCACATACCATCTCACAATAGATTTTGATTTATCTATTACAGGGGGCGAAACAACTGTAACACTTTCAAACGGCAAAAAAATCAAACTAAAAGTCCCTGCCGGCGTAACAGATGACGCTATTCTTCGCCTCAAAGGACAAGGCTCCCCCGGAATTGGAACAAAAAACGGGGACGCTCTCATCAAAATAAAAATTCAAAAATCACTTCTTTATGAAAGACAAGACGACAATATTTTACTAACGCTTCCCATCTCATTAAAAGAGGCTATTTTAGGTGCAAAAATCAAAACACCCACACCCTATGGCGACATTATGCTCACAATACCCCCTTATGCAAACACATCAACTGTTATGCGTGTTAAGGGAAAAGGTGTTAAAGGAAAAGGTGATTTACTCGTAAAACCCAATATCATTTTACCAAATAAAGAAGATAAGGATCTTACAACTTTTATTCAAAATTGGGAACCTCAGCAAAAAAACACTCGTTCTTTCTAATTTTTTTACGTGCACTAGACAAAATTCATGCCAAAAGACAGATTTTTAATTTTAATTTTGTCAATAATTTCATTATATTATCTATTTTAACACACAAAAACCCATTTTTTAATAGACAGATAATTAAAAATATGATAGAATAAACTACAATATTTTATCTGTTTTATAAAAAAACAATTATTATTTTAATTTTTTTTCTAATCAAAAACAGATACTTTAGATTGTAACTCATTAAAAATGCATATTTTTTTATGGATTTTTTTATAAACTCGTGTTACAATAAATTAAGTTTAACTATTAGTGTTGCCAAACGGCACAGGAGGCGCTGATGATGAATATTAAATTTAAATCCATTTTACTTGGATCAACCATTTTTTGTATATGCACTTTTTCTGCATTA
>JAZSGT010000042.1:0-20599 GCA_045532865.1 Alphaproteobacteria bacterium | reverse complement strand
TTTAACCAGTGAATTAAAAACCAAACAGCGACCAATCCAAATATGCCTGCTGAGATGATTCCAATTGAAAGATTTGAGATTATTTCAGGTGTTAATGTGCCTTCACTTGCGCTTTTAAAAAGCATATAAAAAGCTCCCAATGCAATAACAGGTATAGATAAAAGCATTGAAAATTTTGCACTGTCAACTCTGTTTAGACCTAAAAATCTAGCACTTGTCATTGTAATGCCTGAGCGACTGGTGCCTGGAATAAGGGCATGCGCTTGTGCGCATCCAATAATAAGTGCTTCTTTTATCCCAATATCTTTGATGTTTTTTTTGTTGGGTGAAAATTTATCTGCTATCCACAAGAGACATCCGTAGAATATGGATGTAATTGCAATGATTATAGGAGAGCGCAGTGTTGTTTCAATAATATCATTTAAAAAATATCCAAGAATGCAAGCTGGAATGGTTGCGATAATCAAGTGGATTAAAAGTTTTTGTTCTTGGCTTTTTTTATAAAAATTTTTAAGAATGTTTAAAATATCTTTATGAAAAAATGCTAAAACGGCGATTAATGTGCCTAAATGAAGTGAAATATCCATTAACAAACTTTGGTTGGAAAAGCCAAATTTTTCCATTAAAATCAAATGACCAGAAGAACTGACGGGTAAGAATTCAGTTGCACTTTGAACAAATGAAAGTAATAAGATATCTGAAATGGACATTTTTCCTCCAATATTTTTATAAAAATAGTATAAAAGGGAGGGTTTTCTTTGTCAAGAAACTAAAATGAAATGGCTGTTATTTTTGCAGGATGGTTTAAGATAAGAGTGATTTCTTGATTGTGTTTATTGTATTGATACAAACCTGTTCTACCATTTTTATGTGTTGCGAAAAAAAGTGTATCAGCAGATTGATTAAAACCAATAGCTGTAACATCAAAAGCGATAAATTGTCTGAATTGACCTGTTTTTGGAGAAATCCAGCGAATAGTTTCACCAGAATACACCGCAATATCTTCTTCTGTTTCACTTAAAGCAAATAAAGAGACTTGGGTGTGAACTAATTTTATTTCGTCAATGGTCTTTTTTTCTAAATCTCCATTTGAAGAAATGTAGTACAAAGAACCGGAATTGCCATAAAAAGGTGGATACATAGACGCTTGAAATGAATCGATGAGATGGTATTTTTTACGTGCTTTTTGGTAGACGAGCATTTTTCCTGTGCCGGCTGGATTTAATAGATCGGCTTGAATGAGTGCTAAACGACTATGCACTTTGTTCAAAAGTGCAGGGAAATAGCAATATCCAGAGCAAGAAATAATGGGTGGAAATTCTTTTTTTTGAAAGTCAGCATACATCCATTTGATGGCTGTTGATTTTCCATCAATTTCAACCCCTGTAATCAACGTGTGATCAGAGGAAAATGAAGCAAATGGTGGAACTTGTTTCATTAAACTGAGTCGACCATCTTGAAAAAGAGCCCACAACTGGTTATTGTCATCAATAAAAAATACCCAATAGAGGGACAAAATTGAATTTGTCATTTGCAATCCTAACAAAAGCAGTATATATTAATTTTAATAACAAATCAACTCACAATTTATGGGGAGAAAGAAAAAAAATGGCTATTACTCAAGACTTTCAACGATTATTAGATTACATGAATACTGTAATTATTGGACAAGAAGATTTGGTTCGAAAATTAATTATGGCTTTGTTGTGTAATGGGCATTTGTTGGTTGAAGGGGCTCCAGGACTTGCAAAAACAAAAGCAGTGAAAACTCTTTCCTGTTTAATTGATGCAAAAGAACAACGTATTCAATTTACACCGGATTTATTGCCTTCAGATATAACGGGAAGTGATGTTTATCGCCATGAAACACATCAGTTTTATTTTCAAAAAGGCCCTATTTTTAATAACTTAATTTTGGCTGATGAAATTAACCGTGCTCCTGCAAAGGTTCAGTCAGCATTGCTAGAAGCTATGGGTGAGCGTCAAATTACGGTTGGAAATACAACGTATAAATTACCAGATTTGTTTATGGTTATGGCAACACAAAACCCAATTGAACAAGAGGGTACTTATGTTTTGCCAGAAGCCCAATTGGATCGTTTTTTATTTTATGTTAAAATTAAATATCCATCAGCTGATGCAGAGCGAAAAATTTTAAGACTTATTCGAAAAGAAGAAAAGCAAGAGCCTTTGCCTGAGTTTAAAAAAATACCAGAAAGAGTTATTATGCTTGCAAGGCAAGATGTTTTGAATGTGTATATGTCTTCTGAAATTGAAGAATATATTATTCAACTGGTTATGGCAACACGTGATCCATCACCATATGGGGATGATTTGTCAAAATATATTGGATTTGGTGTTTCTCCACGTGGAACAATTGCTCTTGATATTGCAGCAAGAGCAGCTGCTTGGTTGAATGGCCGTGATTATGTGGCTCCAGAAGATTTAAAATCGGTTATTTTTGATGTTTTGAGGCATCGTCTGTTACCTTCGTTTGAGGCAAAGGCTGTGGGTGTTACATCTGAACAATTGTTAAACACTTTGTTAAAACGGGTTCCAATGGTGTAAAATGAGCAAAAATAATTTTTCAGAATCAATATATGCTTCAAAAGAACAGCTCTTAGAGTTGAGAAAAAAAGCACAGTTGTTTTCTTTAAATAAAACAAAGTTGCTGGTAGATGTTGGTTTTGGAGAACATGTTTCCCCTTTTAAAACAAAGGGGCTAGATTTTCAGGAAGTTCGAATCTATCAGCCAGGAGATGATATTCGTTTAATTGATTGGAAAATTACGGCAAAACATAATAAACCATACACAAAGTTATATACAGATGAAAAAGAACAACAAGTTTTTATTCTTGTTGATATGCGTTCCCATATGAAATTTGCAACAAAAGGTGTTTTTAAGTCTGTTATAGCTGCCAAATCTGCAGCATTTTTATCTTTTTTATCTGAAAATAAAAAGGATAAATTGGGATTTTGTGTTTTAAGTGACCAAAAAATGGAGTGTGCTTTTCCACAAATGGGAAAAGAAACTTTATCTGTTTTGTTGGATTCATTAAGTTTAGTTGGACGAGTTGAGGATGGTTTATTTGAAGAAATATCTCTTTTTCAAGGGATTGAAAAAAGTGAAAAGTTTATTCGAAAAGGGGCAAATGTTTTTGTAATAAGTGATTTTTTAGACTTTGATGAAAAAACAGCAACCCAAATTCGTCGTATTTCAAAAAGAGCAACCTGTTCTTTAATTCATGTATATGATTTATTAGAAAAGAAGTTTCCTAAAGGGATTTTTCCTGTAACGGATGGTTCAGAAATAGTATCATTGAATACAAAGACAAAATCGTTTCAAGATAAGTATACTTCAGAATTTGAAAGCCTTGTGCTATCTTTGCAAGAGTTGGCTCAAAATGAAAGAGTGGGATATATGCCTTTGCAAACAGATGAAGCATTTATTAATTCATTGGCTTTTTATTGTAAAGGAGGATTGTTGTGATAAAAAAACATTATCAGTCAATTGTTCCTTTATTTGTAACTGTTGCAACACCTTATCCTAAAAATTTGGATCTTTCGGGATTAAAAGACGTTATTTTAGGAGAAAAACCTTCTATTTTTCCTCTTACAATTGGTTGGTGGATTGTTTTATTTGTTGTTTTTTTGTTGTTATTTGTGGTGTTTGTTTGTGTGAAAAAACGTTTTTTCCCAACACCATGTGCTTATGCATTACAAGAATTAAAAAAAATAGAAAATGCCTCTTTAACACCTGTTGAAGCTGGAAAGGAGATATCAAAACTTTTAAAACGAGTTTCAATTTTTAAATTTGGTCGGGAGGAAGTTGCTTTATTGACTGATGATGAATGGGCTTTCTTTTTAAAAAATAAAGGACATCTTTTTTTTAGTGATGAGGAAGCTGATTTTGTTGCAAAGTCAACATGGATGCCGCCTCAAAAAGACATTGCAATTTCACTTGATAGTTTATATACTCATACAAGAGAATGGATTAAGGTTGTTATGAAGGAAAAATAGATATGCCTGTTAAAAAAGATGAAATTTTAGAAGCTACGAAAGATTTTAGGAGTGAAGAGTTTGAAGAAAAACAAGATGAAAAGCAATTACTTCCCGATGTTGTTCAAGAAACCTTAACTTCTTCAATAGAAATTCATTCAGGGATATCTCTTAAAGCAACAATAACATATGAATCGTTGAGTTTAAATTTAAAGAAAAGAGATTTCTTAATTCGACGGATTATTAAAAATAAAGAAGAATATTTTATTGATGGTGTTGCATTAGATATTAAAGCTCCTCGTTTAATACGAGTGAGTCAAATTTCATGTATTATAGATATTGGTTCAGGAGAGATGTATTCAAATCCTTATGTTTTTTTACAAAATGTATTGGGTATTAATGTCGAAGATTCTTATTTGCCAGAACCGATGTCTGATTTTGCAAAAGCAATCAAAGAAACAAGTCATGAAATAACGGTTTTAATGTATTTGGTGTGTGTGGATGGTACGCATGCTTCAAAAGAGCGTCAATGTGTTTTGAAACATGTAAGATCACGGGTGCCATATTTGGCATATGATGATGTTCAAATGAATGATTATTTGATTTCCTTGGCGCCAGACAGGGATAGTTTTTCAATGGCATTTCATCATGTTTTAAGAAAAGGAAAAGAAGTTGTTGAACCTTTGTTACAATCTATTTTAAATGTTATAACTGTTGATGGAAAGATACATAAAAGAGAAAAGGCGTTTTTAGCAAGAGTTATTGATTGGCTAAAGCAAGATGGTTATCAAATTGATGTAATAGAAGAAAAATAGTGCTGTTGGATGACATTTTAGCTTGACTTTATTGAAAAATTAATATATAGTGAACACCTATGGTTTAATTTATTTTTTTTAGTGGTGGTATATTATGGCAAAACCTACAACAGTTGAAGTTAAATTAGAAAGCACTGCTGGTACAGGTGTTTTTTATGTAACAAAAAAGAACCCACGGACAAAAACTGAAAAGTTAAAGATCCGTAAATATGACAAAAAAGCAAAAAAACATGTTGAATTTGTTGAAAAGAAATTGAAATAATTCAATTTTGGGTAAAAAAAGAGGTCGCTTATGAGCGACTTTTTTTTTATATTTTGAACGAGTGTTATTCTTTTGTATTGATTGAAAAATATGTTTGAATCTCCATCTTTATTTAAGAGGAGAATTTTTGCTTATGAAAGAAATCGAAAGATCTTTTGAAAATAATTCTTGTTTGAGAATAGGAGATAAAGCTCCTGCATTTGATGCAGAAACAACAAATGGATGGATTTCTTTTCCATTAGATTTTCAAGGGAAATGGATTATTTTATTTAGTCATCCTTCAGATTTTACACCTGTTTGTACAACAGAGTTTATTTTTTTTGCAGAAATGATGAAAGAATTTGAATCCTTAAATACAGCTTTAATTGGTTTGTCTGTTGATAGTTTATCAAGCCATTTAGGGTGGCTTTATGCTATTGAAGATCAAATTTCTTTTCACGGTATAACTAAAACAAAAATTAGATTTCCTTTAATTGCAGATACCTCAGGAGAAATTGCAAGATTGTATGGAATGATTCATCCAAATAGCTCTGATACAAAGACTGTTCGGGGTGTTTTTTTTATTGATCCGAATGGTATTATAAGAACAATATTATTTTATCCTTCATCAACAGGAAGGAATTTTGATGAATTAAAAAGAATTTTAATGAGTCTTCAGTTGTCAGATCGATTGGGAATATCAACGCCAGCAAATTGGCACCCTGGAGATGATGTTGTTAAAAAAGCACCAAATACCATTCATTCTCTTGAAAAATGTGCCTATGAGAATAAAAAGACATCTGGTGCGTGGTTTTTATCTTTGGAAGAATTATCGTTAGAGGATATTCATAAAATCCTTTATGTAAAAAAAGGAAAACTTAATTAATTATTTTTCGTTTATGTGGGTTACCATAGCTGAGAGATACTGGTGCGTTTTCGCTGATGATACAGTCAAAGAGAAAAAAAGGTTCAGCTTGCCCAGCAAATAATTCATCTAAATAATATTTTAATTCTTCTTCAACAGATTGTTCTAATTCGCGTGTTGGAATTTTATGTAAGGGACATTTTAAATCTATCATCAAATCATCTTGAATGCGTTGGATTCGTTTTTGAATGCCTCTTTCAATAATTTCATATCTTTTTGCTTTTTCTTCTTGTGATAACATGTTGCCTCCTTGTTTTTGTTTGTATATAATACATATAATACAAATAATACATAAATCAAGAGGGAAGAGATGAAAAAAAATACTTTTTTATATGGAATAAAAAAGTATTTTGAAATAAATAAGATCCGTTTTTATGTAACTTCAGTAACAGCACGAATGTTGCCATCACGGTTAATTTGAACAACCCTTAGTTTTTCTTTCATTTCTCGATATGTTTTTTCTCTATCTGTTGTGGGATAAGAGTGTAGGATACGTCCAATAAATGCTTTGTATGCAGCATCCGGGCTTTCTGCGTGAATGGTTGCAAAACAGTTATCGTGTCCTGATCCCATTAATTCCCATAGGGCACCCGCATTGGATGTGGAAATTTCACCACCGATAATGGCATCAGGCGTAAAGCGTACAGCAAGGTCAATAACTTTTTTATAATCGAAATTGTTTGTTAATTCTGTACGTGGCAAAACAATGTGTACTCTATTTTTGTGGGGAACAATTAATTCTCTGGTATCTTCAATGGTTAAAATACGTTTATGTGGATCTAATACTTTAATTAAATTGTTTAAAAAAGTTGTATTACCGGTTGCTGTTGCCCCACTGATGAGAACATGGTCTCCTCGTTTGATTGAAAGCATTAAACGCTCAAAAGGATCATCTGGATCTTCTACTTGTTTTAATCTATTGAGAGGGCGTAATCTTGCACCTTCATCTAATCCAAAGTCACTCATTGAAATAGAGACATCCTCTTTATAAACACGAATCGCCATTGCAATTCCACCGGTTAAATCATTGTTGTCATACATGACATTTCGGCCAGCGATACCAGTAAAACGGTGTCCTCCTGGAAGTGTTGCATACACGGTTGGAGTTCCTTGTCCTGGATCAAAAGCATAATCGTAAGAATTTGCAATAATATACATGATATTATTTAAAAATTCTCTTGTTAGCTTTTGATCTTCATAATAATGCCAAGGATGTGCATGACGTCCACGCAATCTTAACCAAATACCACCAGGTGAATCAATGGCAACTTCTTCAACATTATCTTGGTTGTACCAATAGGAAAGTGGACGTAGAGCTGATTCTAAAACCTTGTATGTATCAGCAATAGAAATTTCCCCCATCTTTTCTCCCTTTGTTAAAACAATTTATCCGTTGCACCAGTTTTTGGTAAAACAGGAGCTACTTTTCTTTCTTTTATAGATTTTTTTTCTGTTGTATCAGCTTTGTAAACAGGTTCGTTGTTCTTTATAGATTCTTCTTGAGGTTGACTGGGTTCATCTTCAACCGATTCTGCTTGATTAACCGGTTTATAATATTTTTCATCCTCTTGTGTTGATGTTTCGTTGTCTTCCTCTGTATTTTCTTCAGACTCTTCTTCAGTATCTTCATTTTCATCTTCATATTCACTTGATGATTCATTTCTTGTGTCAACCCAAGAAGATGTGTCTGGCTTTTGAATTTCTGTTGAATTTTCACCTGCTTCTTCGATATCATCTTCTTCAGAACGTAACCATAAGTCTTCATTTGAAAAGACCGTTAATCGTGTTCCTGATGGAACAAAAATAACTACAGGTATGTTTGCTGCATCAGCAACGAGTTGATCGAAAATTGTTTGCATGGAAGTGATGAAGTTTTCACGAGCATCATTTGCAGCTTCTGTTTTTGAAGATGTGATGGTATTACCATATTGATCTTGATACATATCATCATTTGTTGCCATCATATAGGAGATTGCAGAAGTTACAACACTTGTCATAATTGGTTTACCAAATTTCTTTACCAATTGATCGTCTAAGTATGCTGCAACTCCACCACGACCTTGAGCATCACCGGAAGTTCCCTCAAACGTGAACGCGCCTCCATCTGGTCTAATTAATCGTTGCCAAGTAATTTCAAGTTTTGCAACACGTTTATCGGATCCTTGTTCACCTGCAAACGAACCAATCAAACGACTGCCTGCAGGAATGATAATATTACGTCCTTTTTCAGAATAAATATGTCTTTCTACAATAGCTGTAACAGGCATATTTGCATATCTGGAATCGATTGATCTTGTTAATACTGCAGGAATTGCTTTGTCTTTCAAAATCATGCGTGACATATCAACCGGATAGGATGATACAATTTTTTGAATGCCGATTGAATCCCAGTTTGCATCTGCTTTTTTTCTGCTCATGGCTTGAATGCGTTTATTAGGCGTAATAAGGCCTTTTGATTGCATTCCGGCACTCATGCTTTGTCTCTTTTGAGAGAGAATTTCTTGCATTTGTTGAATTTGTTCTTTAGAAGGTTTCATTTTCTTTTCGAGAATTCTAGGGCGTATACGTCCTTGTGAATCTCCACTTGCAGTAATAAGTCTATGATCAATTGTGTATGGTTTTCCATTTTCCATATAACCGATAATCATGCCTTCATCATCTATGATTTCACCTTTTTCACTGACTTTGTAAGCTTGACCTCCTATGACAATTCCTTTTCCAGAAATACCACGGCCATATTTTGATGCAGCATCTTCAACTGTTCCAATTAAATTACCATCTAAATCATAAATGTTTCCGTTTTCATCAACGTAACCAATGAGGTTGCCGTTTTCATCATAAACTTTGTTCCCAATAATTTTCCAATTTTTAATATTTCCGTCTTTATCTCGAATGACTTTTCCTTCGTTTTCAAGAGCCATAAGTTCTTCATCGGTTAATGTTTTGATGCCACATCTATCTAATTTAACAGATGTACCACTTACTTTTCCAAGTTCGTTTCTGTCTTTATCTAAAATGGTTCCATTTCCTAAAATATAGGCGAAGACATTCCCATTTAAATCAATGACACTGCCATCAGCAGAAATCGTACCGATTTTTTCATTTTGGGGGTTGATAACGTCACAGCCTGAAACAATTCCGATAACGTTACCATCTTTATCCATCAAAACGGTTAGTTCACCACCTGGAATTTTTTCACCAGTCAATGTTGTGAAATCACCATTTTCGTCTAAGCGACCAATTAATTTTCCGTTTTTATCATAAATATTGCCATCTTTGTCAACTCTAAAGACAATATTACCTTCTTTATCTCTGAAAGTGCCATCAGCTGAAAATGTTCCTTTAATATTGCCGTTTTCATCAAACAAGAGTTCTTCGTCTCTTGAAACCATCCGGCCAATAACCTTTCCATCCTTATCAACAACAGTTCCATCTGCCAGAACTCTACCGATAACTTCTCCAGCAGCATTTACAACAGAACCATCTGCTTTTACACGTCCAATAGGTTTACCATCTTTACCAAGGACTAATCCTCTTTCTAAAGTACGACCAATAACTTCACCTGTTCTATGGTCAACAACGCTACCATCATTTCGGCTACAACCAATGTTGACACCACTTTTATCAACAACGGTTGAGTCTGGCATTGTACGTCCAAGGTATGTCCCATCATTTGAAATAACGATACCAACCCTTGTTACACGACCAATTTTTTCACCTGATGGGCTAAGTGCCCATTTGTCTGGCATGATGCGTCCCAATACAGTTCCTTTTGAGTCAATAACTTGCCCATTGAATGCTGCTTGACCAACAACCTTACAATCATTTGTAATTAATGTTTGTGGGATTAATGCCCCTGTGATTTTAAATTCACTTTGCTTAACAGTTGCGTTAACAGCAATTTTGCCTTTTAATTCACCTGTTGGTGAAACAATTTGTCCATTACCAGCAAGAGTCCCCATAAATTCACCTTCTTGTGAAATAGCTGTATAGAATGGTAAAATAGCACCAACCAGAGGTTCTTCTTTCCCTAAAATTGTTCCATCATCCAAAATACGGAATGTTTTGTTGTCTGATTCGTCTAAGATGTCACCAGCTAAGGTTGTTCTTCCTAAGATTTTTCCTCGATAACTAAATGCCAAACCTTGAGCAACGATACCACCTTTATATGGCATAACGTTATAAAGAGATCTATCTTGAATATCTGCAACAGCACCATCACTTAAAGCTCTTGCAACCATTTGTCCTGATTTTCCAATTACTGCCCCATCAGCTGCAACAGTCCCAATAATATTGGCATCATCATCAACAGCCATACCAAATGGAACTTTACCACCAGCCCAGAGATTTTCACTTGATAAAGCAAACCCTAAAGGCATTTGAACAGCGATTGTTTTTCCGTCCATGTTGATGATAGATGAAGCGGCAGGAGATTGTCCAAGTAAAAGACCTGTTTTCCCAATAAATGTAGAAATTGGTAAAATCATACCACGAACACTGTCTTTTTCATCATATAACGCTCTGGTCCCTGCTGTTGTAGCTTCTTTCTTCCCACGAAGAAGAACGCTACCATTCATAATTTCACGCCCAATGGAGTTCAAAGAGTTAGAAACAGCAGCACCTTGTGGAATAGCAGCACCTTGAATTTGTTTGTTCAAGCCTGCCACATATGAACTGAGCATAATAGAGCCGGTTGGTTTTTGTGTTCCAATTTGAATCGTTTCCCCTGTTGCTGATGTAATGAATGAAACTTTTGGAGATACAAGATCTGCAACAAATAAATCTTTATCTGTTAATTTTGCTATGATGCTTCCTTCAGACATGACTGTTTCAGGTGCAACAATGGAACCTTTTATTTGACCTTTTGGCGTTGTAACTTGAGCTGTTTCGTTAATAAACCATGCATTTTTTGTATAATCTGTGTAAGCAATGGAGTTTAAAGGAATAAATGTTCCTTTGATGTCGCCTTTCGCATTAACAATGCGATAATCGTTCCAAACATAGCCCAAAGTGTCTTTTTCAGTTCCAACTGTTCCATTTTCTTTTAACCAGCCGGCAAATTTACCATTATTGTCAACTCCAACACCAACAGGAAGAATTCTGGCAATTGCTTCATCCATGTTGTTATAAATGTAATCAGAAGCGTATAGAGAACCTTTCCCTTTTTCAGTTTGGATAGAGTTATCAATAGACATATATCCAAAGAAACGACCTGTTGTATTAACAGCAACACCTGTTTTTGCAATATATCCTAGTTGTTCACCTGTTTTATCTAGTGCTAAACCGTTTGCTGTTAAGCGTCCAATTGATCTTCCTGTTGTTCCTGTTAAATCAGCGTCGAATGAGGTCCAACCAACCAATTTATTTTGATGATTTAAATAAGTGCCAAATGGAAGCATTCTTCCAACAACTCCTTCATCAGAAATAGCAATTCCAAAAGGTGTTGCTTGAGCAATTACGCTCCCATTTTTATCCATAATGGCACCGGTTACACTAGGATAACCAAGAAGTTCTTCAGGCCCCATTGCAACAGATAAGCGTTTAAATACACCACCTAGAATTTTATTGTCAGGGGAAACAGCGATACCATTTGGCAAAATTTTACCAATAGGGGATTTTTTAAGGGAAACAACTTCACCTGAATCACTGACAGATCCAATTTCTTTTCCGTATACAGAAAGAATTTTCCCTTTTGGAATTTGGTAGCCCAAAATTTTTCCTTCTTTATTTGTAACTGTTCTGTTTGCACGAATGGCGCCAATAACTTCATTGTTTTTGTTTTTTAATGTCCCATCAACAGCCATTGTTGCTAAATATGTATTGTCAGTATCCATAAACCCTGTGTTATTGGCAATGAGAGCACCGATGATTTGGTTTGTTTCACCACTAATAACGGTTAATTCAGGTAAAACACGTCCAAATCTATCTCCATCATTGTTAACTGCATACCCTGTTTTTGAGTTGTACCGACCCAAAATCATACCATCTGGGGAGAAAATAACACCATCAGGAGGGATAACACCTAAGAATTTACCATTTGCAGCTGAAACAATACCGTCAGCATCAATAGTTCCAATTTCATTTCCATTAGCATCGTATACTTTGTTTCCAACAATTGTCCATCCTGTTGGGTTTCCATTTGCATCCAAAATCACACCAGAGTTCGAACTATTTGTACCAGTGTTTATAGCATGTCCAATAATTTCACCTGTTTCGATTGAAATAACAGAACCATCTTCTTGCAAACATCCAATGACTTTGCCTTGTAGGTCCATAACTTTTCCATCTAATCGAACACGGCCAATAACATTTCCATCTTTGTTAACAACAATACCTTTAATGGCAAGGGCGCCAATGGTTTTTCCTTCTCGGTTAATGACAGTCCTATCTGGAGTCATACATCCAACAATGTTGTTTGAAATATCTGTAATGTTTCCTGAGACAGAGATAAGACCTAACAATCTACAACCATCTGCAATTGCTGATGCTCTTGGAATAACAACGCCGATAATTTTGTTTGCTGAATCTTTTACATATGCATCTGTCATCACTTTTCCAATGGAGATAACATTGTCATTGATAACAGAGCCATCAGGGAATGTTGCTCCAACTTGTTGACAGCCATATCCAATAACACGTCCTTTTGGCATAATTCCACCGACAGATTTTTTACCAGCTGAAACAGAACCATCTGTATTGACACATCCGATGACATTTCCTTTTGGTCCAACGGCTTTTCCTTCTGAGTTTACAAAACCAACTGTTTCCCCTTTTTCATTTAATACCAAGCCTTGAGGGATAACAGCACCAATATCAGCTCCTTCTGAACTGATGGCTGTCCCGTCAATTAAAACTTTTCCAACTGTTTGGTCATAAGAATCTTTGATATCACCATTTTGAAGAACGCGACCAACTGTTTGACATCCTGGTGCAACAACAACGCCTTGAGGAATTGTTCCCCCAATCAAATCATTTGTTGGGTTTACAGCTAATCCATTTGGCTTAATAGATCCAATTACCGTTTGTTTTGCATCTAAGATTGTTCCGTCAGGAATAATGGCTCCGATTACTTTTCCATTTAAGTTTGAAACCAATCCCCATGGTCTTAAAAAACCTATAACAGTATTACTTAAATTTGCAATAGATCCGTTTGCAAGAGGTTTACCAATAACGGCCCCTTGTGCATTAACAATAGTTCCGTCATTAAGCATTTTACCGACAATAGAACCATTCATATCCATGGCTGATACAACAGGAACAGCTGCACCCAAAACTTTAAGATTTGTATCAACAATTGTATCGTCACCTAATAAGCGACCAAGTTTTTCTCCTTCTGCAGAAATAACATCCCCATTGGGTGAAATTTTACCCATAACCTCATTATTTAAATTTAGAGGAAGTTTTTCAGGAACGGCAACGGCAACGATTTCACCCTTACTGTTGATATACAAACCATCTTTTGTTGGTTTTATAACCTCTCCATCTATGACAATTGAGCCATCCTCGTTAACCGGATACAATGTTCCATCTGGACCCATTGCATATTTTTGTTCTTTTACAGCGTCATCTTTTGACACAGTCTCACAAATAACACAGTCTTTTGAATCTGTTGATTGGGCTTTAACTTGAACAGTTGTTTTTTTGATTTCAAAGCTTGTTTGAGAGTCTTCTTTCCATTCAATTGTTAAAATATTTTGCAACTGACGAAGGGAAACAGGATTCCATAACACTTTAATAAGACAGCCAGAACCAACAGGTAAACTTTCTTCAGCTTTACATGTTGTTTCGATTGCAAAGCCGTCTTGTTGTTCATTAACAAAAGTTGCTCCTTTATATATAATAGGAGTGTTTTCTGCTGTTAAATTAATAGTTGCTTCAACTTGTGATCCAATAACAACATTGTTCATATCAATTTGGGTTGGTTCAACTTTGAGTTCAGCGTTTCCTCTGGCAAAAACATTTACAGATGAATCGTGCTCATCAATGCCTGGAACCGTTGTATCGACAAAGTCGATATTTGGTTGCACCTCTTGATGCGAAGATTTATTTGAAATAAAGGCGAGTGCTATAAAAAATATAAGAAGAAGTAATATACCCCCAAACAAGAGTTTCCGATTACTTTTCTTTACGTATTGCTCACTTGAGCTTAATCCTCTATTTTCTTGCATCGTAATCCCATTTTTTTATGAAGTGAAAATTATTGAACTCTTACAACTGAACAGCCAAATCCTCTGCGACCTAATTTTTTGCATAATTTGTCAGCAATGGTCACATCTTTGATAGGTCCAACACGCAAACGGAAAAGCTCACGCATATTACCATCTGCTGTTGTATCAACTGAATAATATGGTTCATAGCCTTTTAATACATCAGCATTTTTGGCTAAAATCTTTTCCCAAATACCTTCTAATTGTGCAATATCAGGGTGTGTTCCAAGTTCGATGGATATTGTCTCGCTATCAACAACAGCACTAGGTGTTGTTGTCATAGGCATTTGATTCATAACACCTGCAATGCCTGAAATTGCTTGAGGAGAAGACATAACTGGTGAAGGAATTGATTGAATTGGAGCCATATTTTGTGTGTAAATAGATGGTTGCATTTCAAATTGTTGTTGTGGAATATAACCAGTATTTATACCCATTTGCATTGGTTGAATTGGAGTGCCTGTATATTGTGCAGGCATAATGGACGGTGCTTGTTGAGATGAAATAGCTTGAGGAGCTGCCGCTTGTGAAGTTTCTGCCTGTGAATTGTTTTCAACCACATCCATTGGATTTATTGCAACTGCTTCACCACTCATAACTGTTGGTTTTGCACTTGACCCATTATAAAAACCATTTGAATCGTTATAACTTGTGTATTCTAAACCAGAACTTGGATCTCTTCTTAATTTTAAACAAATAAGTTTTTTGCCATTTCTTAGTACAAGGTCGCCAATTGCTTCGACAACAATTAAACGTGAGTTTGGTCCACTTGTTCTAAATCCAACTGGAACTTCAGTTTCTTGAACAAGCAAATTCACAACAGGACGTTGAGTCATTGTGAGTGCTTTAGGTCCCAAATCAATATATGTGAAAATATTATCTCGCCATACATTGTCTGGAGCGATATCAACATCTGATGGATTCGGAATATAAATATCAATATCAAATCTCAAACTTTCAGGATCAACGGGAATACTTTGTAACCAGTTTTGGGGACCTGTTGAAGCTGTATTAATTCCAAATTGTGGATTTTGACCTCCACTGCGACCGATCGCCCAACCAGGAACACCACGGCCACTCAACGAACCTCTGTTTGTAGCTGGATTTGATATGCCATTTGATACGCCCATTCTGCCACCATTTTCAGTTGGGGTATATCTTGGGCCAACCACAACATCAACGACTGATTGTGTGATTTTTTCTGTGTTATATGTTTCGCTTCTTAAATAGAAAACATAACGGTTTCCTGAGCGACCAAAAACGATCATATTGCTATCAACGCCGATGAATGATGGATCTGCATATAGAAGAAGAGAGTTTGGAGCTGCAATTTCTCCACCAAATGATTCAGGTGAGCCAATATGAACTTTTTCGATTAACTCCCATGTAGGTAAGTTGATAAGAGTCATCATGCCTTCTCTTAAGCGAATAGGTAAAATAACATCAGGAGTCCATGTGTATTTTGAATATCCAGGTTTAGACTGACCTTCGCCAAGGTGTGACATTGGATCATTCCAGGCTTTTTGTTGCATGCCTAAAGAATTTAAATAGTTAGGATTAACAGATTCAAAATCGCCATTAGTTTGGGCAATAGCATCACTTAAACGTTCGCTTTCAGCATCAGTTGGTAATCCTTGAGCATGTGCAACAAGAGAAAATAAAACAACAAATGCTACTGTTGAAAGCCATCCTTGTTTGTGAAATTTGTGTTTGAACATAGACCTCTCCTCTTTATTTTTTTTAATCTAATTCTAACATAGACCTAAAACAGTTAAAAAGTCTAGAAAAAAATAAAAAAATGCAATTTTTTATCTGAAAAAATTTTTTTAGCTTTTGAATTGAATTTTTTTTATTTTCTAATGTGTTAAATTTTATTTGGAATCAGCAGGTTTAAAGCCAATATTTAAAACGGTAAACCCAAGTGGATTTTTAAGCCTTTGTTCCCAAATAAGACCTGGTCGAGTGGGTTTAAAATCAATTTTCATCGTTGCAACCCATTTAGATTTGACTGGTTCTGAAGCTCCGTGTTTCATTTCAACAAATTCAAGCTCAGCACGCCAAATATTTTCGTTTTTATTTGCTCTAAATGGGGTGATAACTAAAATATTGACATTTCGAGTTAATCCTTCAGATTTTGCTTGTTTAAGCCAAATTTTTGCAACATCACCGAATTTTGTAAAAACAGATGTTTCACTCATCCAATTGATGTCGCCATCAATACCCCAACGTCTTTCAATTTCTGCAATATTTGAACTCATGCTGAAATAGGAAAGAAGGTAATGTCTAATAAATGATTCTGATAACAATTCCATATTAATTGTTCTGTAATCAGGTCTTACAACATTTATAACTTGTTGATCTTTGTTTAGTGTTGTTAGAAAAAATGGTTGAACACGTACGATTGGTAAAAGTGACAACATTGAACTAATCAACATGAATGTTGATATAACAGAAACAACAAGAACAAGTGCAAATGTTCTTGCCATCCAAAGATACTGACGCTCTTTTAAAGCTTCAACAGTAAGGTTTTCTCCTGATGATTGTTTATTATTAGAGAATTGAGTGTTTAATGGCATGATAATTAGAAACTTTCCTTAATTAAGAAATCCAATCTGGTAATTTAGGCATTTTTTCCAATTCAAGACAAGCGCAAGGTGATTTTTTTAATTCTGAATAATCAGGACCAATTCCAACAGGTTCTTTTTCATAAACAGAACCACAAGCTGCAATAACTGCAATTAAACCCAACATAAATAATGCAAAAAAATATTTTTTCATTTCTTTACCCCTTTTAAAATGGTTAACCACTTTGTACTCTAGCAACAGAAAAATAAATTATCAACCAAAAAAAATAATTTTATCAGATATTTTAATAATTATTATCTTTTTTTACGTTCTTTATAAACGCCAACATAAAATCCAAATGGATTTGATTCAAATTTGTTATATCGATGTATGTTGTTTCTATGTCCAATTTGCATAGTAATTAGGCGATGTTGTACTTTTGGTTTTTCGTTTGGTTCATAGGGGTTATGAACATAAACATCAACTTCTGCAGTATAGGTGTTTCCAAGTGTTGTAATGGATGTAATATGTACACTTGTGGTTGTTCTTTTATTTTTTATAGTTTTGAGTTTTTCTTTAATATCTTTTGAAAATTCTCTATAAACAGCAGGTGCAGATAAACGGTGAACAGCTCCTCCAGCAGCCCATCTAGCAGACATTTCATGCTCGTCTGCAAATGAACTGAGGCGAACATCAATGTAGTATCGAACCAGCATTTCATCAATTAAGGCGCGATTGGATTTGTTGATATCTGAATTTGAATCAAGTAATCCACGAATAGGTAAAGTATCAACTTGAATATGGCTGGAGGTATTAATTGTTGTTTCCGATGAAGGTAAAACTTGGGCAATCATTTTTAATTTTGGAGCCATTTGCACAAGTGTCAGAATAATTATTAAATTTATAGCAATACTGATTGATGCTAATGTCATCCAAAATTTTGCTAGGAAAATAGCAACAGAACCCCTTATTTTTGAGTTTTTAAAAAGAAAAAAAATCATTTTAGACCCCTCCGTTGAGGCACATAGAATCTATTTTTTTCTCGTATTCTTTTTGAAGCTCTTTTTTCTCTTCAAGATCTAGTTCTTTGTAAAGAGCTTTTTCAGCTTCTTTTTCTTTTTTAAGATGGTCAACATTTGTTGCATTTGTTGTTCCAAGAATGAGTTCACCTTCAATATCTTTTTCAAGAGCATTGATATAATTTAAATGTTCAAGCCGTTGAGTTGCATTTAAAATATTGTTTGCTTTTACATACTCAGGTGAGCCTCTTTCAAGTTGTGCAATTTGTGCTACTTGTTCAGAGTAGGGTAGTAATGCAAAATTTCTCATAAAATCACTGTCTTGTGTAAGAGGTTCTTTGATTGCATTTTCTTGATTTTTTGTTATTTTTTCACGTATAGCTGAAATATATTGTCGTTTTTTCTCTATGAGTTGTGCTTGAACAACATCGATAGATTTAACATCTTGAATATCAAATTTTTCAGTGATTTCAAATTGTTTTAAATCATTTGAAATGTTATCAATAGCTTCTTGTTGGAATTCAAGAGCAAGTTGATAATTTGTATCAGCTGTTTGTTTTGTTTTCTTTAATCCTTGATAAACATTTAATCTATTGTTTTTTTCATATGCAGGTTTGTGGCGATATTCTTCTTTAACAGTTAAAGATTTTTCTTGAAAAATTTTAGCCATTTCTCCTTTTGGGTTATATGATTGAAAGTTTGTTTTAACAAATTTTTTCCATGGTTCAGGCCATTCAGGGAAAACAGATTTTGATTGTATAGTATCATCCATCATAAGCATAATTTCATTTGCAGGAGGAAGAGGATTTGGTGGTTTGGGAAATGTTTTATAAGCTTCAGGTAGTTTTGCTAATTCTTTTGAGCTTAATCCATTGAGGTATGCATTGAATGCTTTTTCATTGGCTTGATAAGAATTTTGGCTTGTTACACCTGGAATTTTACCTGTTCTTCCGATAAGGGAATTGAATTTTTTGATAAAGTCATTGACTTCTTCATTATAAACATATTTTTGGTCTTCCCAAAGAGAAAAAGATTTGCCTTCTTTAAGTTTACCATATTTTTCTGGTTGTGCGTAAAAAGATGTTAAAACCTCTTTTCCAAGATACCAGTGAGCCATTTGTTCGACTCTGATTTCTTCACCTGTATGCAATTTTTTAGGAACAGCATCTAACAAAGATAAGGTCATTTCTAATTCTTTATCATCATATTCTTGTGTTAATTTTTTCCATGCATCTTCTGGATTTTCATATATTTGAGAGAGTTGTTTAATATTGCATGTCTCCATTGCATTGTATCTTGCATCTGCTAGTTCTTTTTGTTTTAAATTACTTTCAGTTCTTGAGTATGCATTTCTTAGTGTTGAAATTTTTTCTTGAGCTGCGTGAATGCTGATAAGTTTTGCCAGTTCAGGTAAGTAATTTTCTTGTGTTTGAATTTTTCTAATTGGGGCAGGTTTAACTTCAACTTGTACAAATTGAGCTGAAAGCATACCCGAAAATGTAGCAGAAAATCCAAGACATGTTGCTACTAAGAGAATGTATTTTTTCATTATTTATTGCTCCCTGATGAACCACTTGATTGAACGTTTGGAACAGTTTTGACAGGTTTCATATTTGCCAACCCGATGTTAGAAGTATATTCTAATCTTGCTGCTTCAACTTGTTTTTGAATAAGAAGAAGTTGCTCCCAAGCCGCTTTTAATTCAGAAGTCGTTTTTAATAGTTTTGGCTTGTTTTCTGATTCTTCCAATTTCGCTTCACTTGAAGCATCTTTTGATGATTGGTTAACATTTGATTCAATACTGTTAACAATTTCTACGATTTCTTTAATCTTTGTCTTTAAAATCATAACACGTGTAATATACTTCAAAGTTGCCTGTTGGCGAATATAAGCTCTTCGTTGTTGATAGGCATATTCTTCTTCATAGCCACCTTTTGTTTCAAGACCATAATATTGTTCGTCCGTATTTCTTCTCACACGTTCAAGTGTTGATGCATTTTGAGGTGGTTGTGTGTCTTGAACAATAGCGGTTTCTCTTGATTTTCCATCATCTGAAGAAAAAGCACTAAAATCACCAGACATAAGTTGTAAAGCCATTTTTTTTAATTTATTTATGCCTTCTTTGACTTTTTTGATTCCCGTTCTTGCTTTTCTGTATGCAGCTTTGATTTGTTGTCGTTCATAGTGAGTTTTTTTTCTAATTTCATACAGGCCTTTACTGGCGCGTTCACCAATTTCTTTAACGGCTGTAACAGAGCCTCCATAATTTGTTAAGTTACAAGGCAATGCACAAGGAGGAGCACAAGGGTCAGTAGCCCCATTAGCAGACGTAGTAAAAAGTAAAACAGTGAGTAATAAGGAGCATATTATTTTCATTTTGTTTCTCCTTTTTTCGTATCTTTTTTAATTTGTTCCTCTGTAATTTCAACAAGAGGTTCATTTAATAATTGAACGGCTGCTTCATTTTCCATAGATAGAATTTGAACAATAATATTAGCACCAGTTGTTTTAATTAATGCTGCTAAGTTTCTATTTTGTAATGCGTGGGATTGAACTTGGTTGCACCCAGCTGTTTGTGAAGCAATCAATGTTTCAGCATCTTTTTTGAGCCGTGGACGAAGTGCATTTGCAAGAGCGTACCCTTTTGATGCTGCTTCGTTTGCATATTTTTTTCTTTTTGTTTGCATGGCTTCTCTATCGGCACTTGGTGCGTTATCATATGCTTCTTTGCTTTCAAAGTACATCGCTTTAATAAGTTCCTTCTTTGCCTCTGTAATGGATGCACCTTTACCATTATATTTTAAAAATTCAGAAGTTGAAATAATATC
>JAZSGT010000001.1:0-7168 GCA_045532865.1 Alphaproteobacteria bacterium | reverse complement strand
ATACTATTGTTTTTTTATATTTTATTTATTTTAAATATTTTATTGTGTAAATTTGCTCGCTATAAATGGCTCTAAATTTATTTTATAATTTAATTTAATCCTTTTAAATCAAGGCGTATCTCTATTTTAGGCCTCAAATTCGAATCCGTCATAGACAGGACGAATATACGCTGGCAATGTTTTGCAAAGCGTTTCATAATCCATTTTTTGCCCCATATGCGTTAAATAGGCTTTTTCAGGCTTAATATTCTCAATCCATTTAATTGCTTCATCTAAATAGATGTGTTTGATGGATTCAGGCTTATTTGGATCTTTTTTTGAGCTGACAACCCCTAAAACCCAGGTTTTAATCCCTTTAAGTAACTCAAATCCCATATCTTCCATTGATTTAACATCTGTTGAATATGCAAAATTATCAATTCGATAACCGATAGATATTAAATTCCCATGATATTGCTTTATAGGAATAACCTTTGTTTGCCCAACAAAAAAAGGTTCGTATGGTTTTATAATATTCAATTCAAAGGGTTCTGTATTTGTATTGAACAAGTATGAAAGCTGCGCTTTAAAATACCGAGCTGTTTCTTCTGTTAAATAGACTGGTATTTTGTCGTGTTTGTCTAATAAAAAGGCACTTAAATCATTCACGCCTCCCATATGGTCATAATGTATATGCGTGAAAAAAAGAGCATCAATTTTTGGATTATTTGCTTTTAATAGTTGTATTCTAATTTCAGGCCCTGTATCAATCAAAATATTTTGATTCTCATTTGTTGTGATGAGTGCTGAGCTTCTTGTTCTTATATTTTTGGGATTATGAGCATCACAGGCTCCAAACCCTCTTGATAATGAAGGAACACCATTTGATGGACCACATCCTAAAATTCTAATTTTCATGCCCTGCTCTCTCCTACAAATAAATCAAAAAAGTTTTTATTTGTTTGGTTTTCAACAATGTTTATATCTTTATTTAAAATCTCAGCTAAAACATTTAATGTGTATTTCACAAAGGATGGTTCATTTCTTTTGCCTCTAAATGGATGAGGAGCCAAATAAGGGGCATCTGTTTCAATAAGTAATTTATCAAGAGGTATGCTTGAAATTATATCTCTTAGCTTTGTCGCATTTTTAAATGTAATAATACCAGAAACGGAAATATAAAATCCAACGTCTAAGGCAACTTTTGCAAGCTCTAAAGAACCACAAAAACAGTGCATAACCCCTGATTTTGTTAATAGATTGTTTTTGTAACTTTTTTTTAAAATATCAATCATTTCATTATCGGCTTCTCTGGCATGTATAATAATGGGTTTTTGAATTTGATGTGCAAGATTTATTTGTTCATCAAATGCATGTAATTGTTCTTTTTTTGTATCTAGATTGTAATAATAATCAAGTCCTATTTCCCCAACAGCTGCTATTTTTGGATATTTTTTATAAATTTCTAAGGACTTTTGGTAATCAAATTTCTCAGCAGATTCTGGATGAATACCAAATGCTGTATAGACATTTGGGTATTTAGTCATATGGATTAAGTCATCTATTTGTTCATAATCACATGCAACGGTTAAAATATCAGAAACACCCTGCTCTTTTGCTCTTGCAAGATATTCTGGTATATTTTCTTTAAAATCATCAATCCCTAAGTGACAATGACTATCTATCATTCAAAACCTCTCCAATCGATAAAAAGGTGTTGATAATTGCTTGACGTCTGTCAAGATAAATATTTGAAACATTTGAAAAAAGATTTGTAGTAGTTTCATATAAATTCAATAAATTTTCACTCAAAACAGGATCTGTTTCATATTTTTCTTTGATTGTTTTTGAAAACCAATTTGTCAAAAATATTTGAAACAATGAAAAGGCTTCTTCATTTTTATAAAGGCTATCAGAAAAATCATTCAAAGCTGTTATATCCATTCTTGAAAGTGGAACAAAACAAGCATTCATTTTTTGATAGATTTTCAGCCCATCATTTTCATGAATTTTAAGTGCAAGACCAATGGAGCCATCTGACAGTTCAGCTAATAACTCAACATGAGGCGATTGAGGTAAAAGTTTTTTCAACTCATTAACCATTGAGTCAAAAGAAAGTCTTGGAATTTGAATTTTACGACATCTAGAGGCGATCGTCGGCAACAATTTGCCTGTGTTTTGGGATAATAATAAAATAATACTGCGAGGAAATGGTTCTTCAAGCATTTTTAAAAGGGCATTAGCTGCATTGGTGTTCATATCTTCAGCTAATGATATAATCAGAATACGATATTCATTAGAGCTTGATTTTAAAGATAAAAACTTAACCCCTTCCCTAATATCATCAACAGTTATTTCTTTTTTTCGAGCAAGTGTTTTGGTGTTTTCTTCCACCTCTTTACCAGCAAGAATCAATTTTTGAATTTCTTTTTTTGCCTCTTCAGTTAGAGAGCATTCAATCCACTTAACATTGGGATTAAAATCTATTTTTGCGTCCCAATTTCCCGTTGTTAAAAAGGCGCTTAAACGATTGGCAAATGTTTTTTTCCCCACACCAAAAGGTCCTGTTATAAGCCAAGAACCTGTTATTTTTCCACTTTTAAGTGAATTTGTAATTTGTTCATATGGACTAAGCATTCATCTTTTCTTTCACCTTCGAAACAATTTCTTCATGAATTGCTTGAATGGGTTGATTTGCATCAACAACAATAAAACGATTAGGTTCACTTTGAGCCAATGTTAAAAAAGCTTTTCTGATATTTTCGTGAAATGAAAAATCCATATTTTCAAAACGTTGCTCATCATTGCCTTGTCGTTTAATACTTCTAGATAAGCCAATTTTAGGGTCAATATCTAAAACAATGGTTATATTTGGTTTAAAATCTCCAGCAATAAATTGATATAAGGCTTTGGCATCATTAAAGATGGTTTCATCATACCCATATCCAAAACATTGGTATGCGACCGTACTATCTTGAAATCTGTCAGATAAAATGATTTTTCCTTCACGCAGTGCTGGGAATATTTTTTTGATTAAATGATCACGCCTTGCCGCTGTGAACAAAAGCATTTCAGTTTTTTTATCCCATCTGTCAGTGCCACCCTTGAGTAAAAGATTTCTAATCTCTTCAGCCCCAGCAGAGCCACCTGGTTCCCGTGTTAATAAAACAGATTGCCCTTCTTGTTCAAAATAATCTTTCAAAAGTTGAATTTGGGTGGATTTTCCAGATCCTTCGCCTCCTTCAAATGTTATAAATACCCCATTATTCATATTTAAAACCATGATTTAATTGTTTGTTTCAATCTTTTGAAATACCCTGCTTTTTCAACATCTTTGGCTGCCAAGAGATTCATTGTTTCAACAGTTTCGCCCTCTCCAATTTTAAGGGTAGCGATGATATCGCCTTTTTTCACAGAAGCAACAATAGGTGAGTTGTATGAAATTGTTATATGGGGCGTTTTTTTCCCTCTTGCATGTGTCATTTTGTATTCTTTTTCAGTTATTACTTCAACACTATCTTCTTTTCCCAACCAAACAGGAATACTGTCAACAACTTTATCTTTAGCAACAAGCGTTGAGGTAATAAATCCAGCAGATCCATAGGTTGCAAGGCGTCTTGATTCTTCGTCTCTTTCTTTCATGCTTTCTAGCCCATTAACAACCAAAATAACACGTCTACCATCAACTGTTACAACTGAACCTGTTAAACCGTATCCAGATTCTTTTGTGTGCCCTGTTTTTAAGCCATCCGCCCCTGGTATTTTATATAAAAGAGGGTTTCTATTGCCTTGTGTAATTCCATTGTGTTTAAAGCTTTTTTCAGAAAATAGGTAATAATAATCTGGAAAATTATTAATCAAGATTTGAGCTAATTTTGCCAAATCTTTCGCACTCATTTTATGTTCTGGATCAGGAAGTCCTGTTGAGTTTCTAAAAGTTGAATTTGTCAATCCCAATTCTTTGGCTTTTTCATTCATCAATTCTGCAAATGCACTTTCAGATCCAGCTAAATTTTCAGCAATGGTAATACAAGCGTCATTACCTGATTGGATGATAACACCTTTTAATAAATCAAGAACTTTAACTTTTTCGGCCGGTTTTAAAAACATGGTTGAACCACCACTTAAAGTTCCACCGGTTCTCCATGCATTTTCTGAAACAATAAATTCATCTTCTAACTTCAAACGACCATCTTTTAAAGCATCAAAGACAATATATACTGTCATTAATTTACTCATAGATGCTGGTGGCATTGGCTTATCAGCCTCTTTTTCAAACATAACATATCCAGTATCAGCATCCATTAACAAGGCATGGGTTGCTTTTGTATCAAATGCCACTGCGTTAAAAGAAAAAAGAAGTGTACCAGCTAGAGAGTAAAGTAATGTTTTTTTCATCAAATAGTCCTTTATTTATTGTTATCAATTTATTTAGAAGTCAATCTTGCATCAGAATAACCTGCACGCTTGATTTTGTCAAGTGCAATCAAGGCTTCTTTTTTAGAGTTAAATCCAGAAACTTGGACACAATTTAAAACTGTTCCATTGACTTTTTTTTCAATAATTTGTGGGTTAAAAGCAGCCAATGTTTTTTGAATATTGTGTGCAGATTGAATGTTTCTAAAAGCCCCTACTTGTATAACATATTTTGATGCAACAGCTGTTGTTTTGACGTGCTCTTTATAACTATATATAACGTCATTTTCTTGAACCGGTTTAGCAACAGGTTTTGCTTTTTTTTGAAGAGGTTTAGGGTTTGCTTGATATGTTACCAATGGAATATTGTTTTGATAGTAAGCATCTAAAGCATTTGAACTTGTCAACGCGTCTTCAGCTTCTTTTTTAAGCAATTCTTGTTTTAAATTTTTACTTTCATTTGGAAGTATTTCAACAAGAACCTTTGTTGTTCCTTCTTTGTTGAAGTTTAGTTCTTCTGCTGTTTTTTCAGACACATCTATTATTCTGTCTTTGACCATAGGTCCTCGGTCATTTACACGAACAATGGCCGTTTTATTGTTTTCTAGATTTGTAATTTTAACAATACTTGGAAGTGGTAAAGTTTTGTGCATCGCCGTCAATGTGTCAGACGTATTAACCTCTCCATTTTGAGTGATTGGTTTATTCGGATCATGTTTGTACCAATAAGCTGTGCCCTCCTCAATGTAAGTGTAATCTTCTTCTGGCGTGAAAACCTCATTTTGAATAGAATAAGGTTCTCCAACCATATAAATTATATTTTCCTTTTTTTCTGGATAATCACCAGAAGATCTAAATAACAAACCATTGTCTGTGCATCCTGATAAAAAAAGTGGTAAAATTAAAAAAATGGATTTTTTATTCATCATTTTATTTCTCTCTTTTCAGTTTTTGAATGAGTTTATTTGAAGGATAGCCATCTTGAGGGAGTTTTTTTGCTTTTTGATAAGCTTTTATCCCTTGTTTTGTATTAAATCCTAAAATACCATCAATATCTCCTTTATAATAACCTGTTTTTATGAGTTTTGATTGGATAAATTTGATATCATCTCTTGAAATTTTGGTTTGGACTTTTTTTGCTTTTATTTGAAAATCTTCCTCTTTTAACATATTGGCTAATAACCCAACCGAAAGGGCATATAATGAGGAATTATTCCATCTCATAATTTTATCATAATTTGGATACGTTAAAAACTTTGGACCATTCACACCCATTGGCATAACAAGGCGCGCCTCCACCTCTTTTTCTGAAGAAGAGATTTTTTGAAGTGGTTTTACCCCTAATTTTATCCACTCTTTAACAGGACGCTTGGGTTGTGCTGTTATTTTATTCCAATTCACATTTTTAAAAAGGGTTACTTCCCTTCCCCAAGGATAAGTTTCATCCCAACCCATTTTGCTTAAATAATTGGCGGCTGATGAAAAGGCGTCTGGCAAAGAGTTGATGATATCTTTACTTCCATCTCCATCAGCATCTACGGCATAAGCTGCATATGTTGTTGGCATAAATTGAAAATTCCCAAACGCCCCAGCCCAGGAGCCATAAAATTCTGTTTGTTCACCATTTTGCATAATTTTTAATAAAGTGATTAACTCATTGGTAAAAAATCTTTTACGCCGTTTATCAAAAGAAAGTGTTGCTAATGCATCAAGCGTTTTGATTTTCCCTTTAAAAAGGCCATAATTCGTTTCTAATCCCCAAAAGGCAACCAAATAATGTTTATCAACGCCATACATTTTTGAAACTGAATCTAAAAAGGCTTGATATTTATGCAAAATTTCACGTCCTTTTTTTATTCTCGATTCGGAAAGGGTCCGATTCGTATAATCCCAAAAAGTCAGCAAAAATTCAGACTGTTTTCTATCTGATTTTAAAACATTATCCAAAAGTTTTAAATCAGGTAACACTTTGTTTAATAAAGATTTTTCGACTCCTTTTTGAAGAGCTTCTTTTTTAAATTCTTTTTTCCAATTTTCAAAAGCTTGTACATTTATTTGAGTTTGCGCTTCATGTGCAAATAATTCAGGAGAAGTGAAAAATATTTTTCCAACTATACAAGTGGTTGAAAATAAAGTTAAAAATGTATTTTTTAATGCCATTTATTGCCCTTTTTTTGTGTCTTTTTTATAATATAATACATTTTTTTTAAAAAAGCACTTGATTTTTTATTTTTTTTGTGTATAGTTAACTTATCACTCATGGATGGGTGGTCGAGTGGTTTAAGGCTCCGGTCTTGAAAACCGGCGTGGGGGTAACTCCACCGTGAGTTCGAATCTCACCCCATCCGCCATTATCCCCTTAATTCATTGAATTTTGGGGATTTTTTAATGCTTATTTTTCAGCAATTTTTGTTTCCCGTCACAGTTACCCGTCACTTTGCCCGACAAAGACACTCTACCCCTACTCTATCTTCAAGACTTTTATACCATTTTGCCCGAACGGATTTGTCGGACATTGATGATTTTTACCCGATTGGATTTTTGGATTTTCTCCGAACTTTAAGACATTGAACGAATTTTTTAAATTTCTGTCTTTAAAAATTCTTTAATAATCGTTTTGTAATTAAACTGTGTCCTTCTTCATAAAGGTCATCAAGTCTTTGATGGTTAGTTTCTGCTTCACTGAGCTCGCTGATTGATTTGATTAAATAATGTAATGCATCTATGGATGGATGTCTGTGTTCTGATAGTATCATCCCATAATAATACTTGT
>JAZSGT010000031.1:0-34533 GCA_045532865.1 Alphaproteobacteria bacterium | reverse complement strand
TCAGGATTAGATTTAAATGTGTTATCTGGTGCTTGAACAGTGTGATTATAACGGTTTTTAATAGAGATAAAACCACCCTCTTTTAAAATTTGAATACTAATCACTGATGTACCGTATTCATCTTCCCTACATTCTTTTCCTCTAAAATCAGAGCGTTTTAACTTGTCAGCCCCCTCTTTAATTGCATGGACGATATAATAATCCTTAAATCGGTGGGGGTCTTTAAATGTACATAATGCCTCCCTATCAGCATAATAATTCATAATAGAATTTTGTTTTTCTAATGTATCAGCATAAAAAGCATCATATCCTGCTCTTTTTAAGAGGGCAAAGGGATTTCCTGCCTTTAAATGCTCATCTTCATTAATTTGAATGTTTTTAAGACTTTCCAAATAATTGAGTAATGGCGTCGCATCTCGCCCAGCATATCGCACAATGCGTGGCAAATTTTCAACCTCAAAAATGCCACTATCAAAATCTCTAATCGCCCTGCCAAATGCTTCCCCATTTTGGCGTTTTATAATCTCATAAACAGATTTATCGCTCATTTTGTTCCTCTCTTGCCACAAAAACAAAACGCTTATGAGGGGTTCTCTCTCCTGCAATAAAAACAGGTGTATTTCTTAAATAAACTCCTTTTTTACAATCAAACCGTTCTAATGCTGGCAACCAATAAAAATCTGGCACAACATATAGTTTTGGCGCATACACATATTTAAGCTTGTGATTATTACACAAAGATGTTCCTGTTGAAATTTTTTCCAACTTTGGCAGATTAAGCTCTTCAATAGCAGGGCATGTGTTCAAGCAGTTATAACCAATATATTTAACATTTGGCAATTCCAACTTTTCAAGGTGATGACATCTTAAAAAATTAGCATCTTCAACCAAATGTACCCCAGGAGCTGAAAATTCTTTTAAATCAGAAATATCCATCATCACAGCTTTTTCAAGAACAGTGATCGTTTCTGGCAAATATAACCCAACCAATTTATTATCTTTAAAATGCATAAATGGCTTTTCATCCCTATAAACCATACAACCATTTGACAACTCACTAACATATATGTTTGATACATGGTGCATATTTTGTTTTAAAAAGTCATATAATTGAAAAGGAATAACCCCTTGAGAAATCAAATCATTTTTACTTGCATCAATACCAACACCTGACACAAAGGAAATCCCTTGTTTTTTAAGCAAAGGTGCTTCAATATTGGCAGAAACACCCTCAAAACACTTTTTACCAAGTTCTTCACACCGAGGTAAATGCACATAGGACAATTTAGAACAATAAGCCAAACTTTTTTCTTGAAGTTTCAATAAAGAATAACCATGTACTTCTTCAATATCTTTGTGATGAGATAAAAATTCTCGCACGACTTCCGTTTTTCTTAAAAACAGCGTTTTTAAAAAACCATTTTCAGCTGATAACACCTCTTTTCTGTCAACAAAAAGAACATGCCGGTTTACGCGTTTTTCAACTTGCCAAACAGATCCCTTTGTTTCTTCCTTTAACACATCAAACAAATAAGATGATGCACCTGATGGATTTTGAATTTTTCTATTCTTAAGGTCAAAAACAAAGGAATCCACCATCATTTGACTGTCTTTTTCAAGTGGAAAAACAACCCCATCTTTTAAATAAAAATCACGTCCAATGTAGCAATTGTTCATTTCACATTGATACTGATATAAACACCCATTTTGAAAAACAAAACCATTTGGCACATTCACATTTCCAACCGAAAATGTTACATCAAAATGGTGTTGCAGTGCTTGTGTCAAACCTGCAATGATATTATCAGGGTTAGAATTAAAAGTATTATCACACCCTGGGACAGTGTGATTGTATCTGTTCGTTATTTTGATAAAACCACCCGTTTTTAACATTTGAATAGAAATTACCGAAGTACCATAAGAATCATCTCTATTTTCAATACCTAAATAATTCTCCCGTTTTAACTCGTCTGCCCCTTCTTTAATACAATGCATAATGTAATATTTTTTATACCTTGACGAATCAATAAAAGTGCAAAGCTCTTCATCTTCTTTAAAATAAGGACGAATAGAGTTTTGTTTTTCTAACGTATCAGCATAAAAAGCATCATATCCAGCTCTTTTAAGTAAAACAAAGGGATCCAATGTATCAACCTTTTGACTTTTGATTTTTGTTTTCAAACTTTTTAAAAACCTTAAAAGAACCAAAGGATTACGCCCAGCAAATTTCAAAATTTCAGGCAAATTCTCAATTTCAAAAATGCCACTGTCAAAATCTCTGATAGCTTTTGCAAAAGCTTCTCCATTTTGGCGTTTAATTTTGTTGTAAACTGATTTAGTCATGTACATGCTCCTTATCATTTTTTGGCACCAAATGCCCTGATTTTGCTCGCACTAAAACGGGCCATTTGATAAAAGATGAAAATCTTTTTTTTGCATATGCCTTATTCAAAAAAACATTTAGCCGTGGCAAATAGATAGCTTTTAAAAAGGGATTATTTTTTAATGATTGATTATCCATACGCACCAATGAAGGAAGGAATAAATATTCAAGCCCTGTTTTTGACAAACATTGTCCTGAGCCTAAATCTTCCAATTTTGGTGCACGAAAAACCTTTAAACATGGCAAATCAATAAAGGATTCCCCTTCCACCTGCAAAAGAGAACGCATTTCCAACACGTTTAAGCAAGGCATATCGCAAAATGTTGAACTTTCAATCATACCCACTTTGTTGAGAGAAAGTTCCTCCAATGCCTGATTTTTAGAAAAAGAGCTATGCGCCACATATTTTAAAGATTTCATTGAAACAGTTTTTAAATTATCATTATTCATCACGCTTAATTCTGGCATCTCAAGCAATGAATCAAGAGATAATTTTATTAATGCATTATTACCAATAAAACTTTCACCACCCACAAATCTGAGTAATGGTAAATCAAGTTCTTCAAGATTTTTATTGCTTTGAAAAGAACACTCACCAACTTTTCTCAATCGTGGCAAATAAACCTTTTTAAGATGTGTTCCTGACATAAAAAAGCTTTGTACCACTTCAAGTCTTGGTGCGATAAATTCTTCAACACTCTCATTGTTGGACAAAAAATCGTATCCCAATTCTTTCACATTTTTAAGCGTTAATTTTTTTAAATTTGAAAATAAATTAACATCTAACTTCTGCATATTTTTATTATTTTTTTCAAGAGTTAATTCTTCAATTGCCCCTGCATTGATGGTTAAAAAATCCTTTCCATCTCGCATCAAAGAATGTCGTCCATCTGATTTTTTGACCAAGTTAAGTTTTGCCCCTTCAACCTCATCACGCAACACATCAATTAAAAGGGATACATCTTCATCTAAATATGAAAGGGACGAATAAATCATTTTATCTTTTAAATTAAAGACAAACATATCTGCCACAACTTCATAATCCTTATTAAACAATTTCACACACCCATTTTTAACACAAAAACCATCCCCAATATAGGTATTTTGAAATTCGGTATGAAACTTAAAAATCTGACCATTTTGATAGGTATAACCATCTGCCATACCTTGGGCAGCATTCAAAGACACATTTAAATACTTTTCAATTGCCTTTGTTAATCCATAAATAATATTATCTGGATTAGAAGAAAATGTATTATCTGGCGATTGAACTCGATGATTATATCTGTTGCAAATTTTAATAAAACCACCATTTTTTAAAATTTGAATGGAAATAACAGAACTTCCATATTCATCTTCCCGCTGCTCTTTACCTTTAAAATCAGAACGCTTGAGCTTATCAGCCCCTTTTTTAACACAATGAATGATATGATAATATTGATATCTTTTTTCATCTTTGAATGTGCAAAGTTCTTCCCCCTTGGCAAAATATTTTTGAATTGAATTTTGTTTTTCTAGGCTATCTGCATAAAAAGCGTCATATCCAGCTTTTTTTAAAAGTTCAAATGGATTTTCATCCGTTTGCCCATTTGTTATTTTTTCAATTTTCAACCCTTCTAAAAACCTTAAAATCGGCAAGGCATTTCGCCCAGCATATTGCACAATGTGTGGCAAATTAGGAATATCAAAAATCCCACTATCAAAGGCTCTGATAGCTTTGGCAAAAGCTTCCCCATTTTGGCGTTTGATGATGTCATACACTGATTTTGTCATATTACCTCCTCTCATTTTCTTGTTTTTCTATTAAGGAATAAACCCGACTATTCAAATGATGAGAGGCTAAAAGAGAAGTATTAGCTCGTTTTAAGTGTTTCTTCACAAATTTTATATTCACGCAATAGCATTTTGGAAGATATATATTCGGAGCATAAATTTCTTTTAAATTTGGATGATTATTCAAACACCCCCTGTCAATAGAATAAAGTGCTTCAGCCTCAACCACCTCCAACAAAGGGCAATTCTTCAATATTGCAGAGGGGAAATTCATCAATTTGTTAAATGACGCCCTTTTTAATTTGGGATTATCTAAAACAACACATCTGCCTTCAATATATTGTAATTGAGGTAAATCAATTTCTTCCAACGACTTCAAACCCATAAATGAAAATTCAGCAATACATTTAAGCATTGGCATATAAATCTTTTTGAGATGGGGATTTTCTTTGCAAAACCCATACCCTGCTCTTATCAGTTGAGGGACATTGATTTCTTCATACCCACTGAATGAAAAACAAGCTACATTTTTAACTTCTTTTAATTCTGGCAAATTTATCTTTTTTAACATCTTATTATGTGAAAAAGAATAATTCCCCGTATATTCAAGGTTGGGTGCAAAAACCTCTTCTAATTCATCACAATTGGAAATACACCCTTCCCCCAAAACTTGAACTTTTGGCAAGGAAACCCTTTTCAATCGAGGACAACATTCAATATTATTATCGGCAAAAGCTGTTACATATGGGGCATTTAAAATTTCCAAATCTGGCAAATCTCTAATCACCCATTCTTTTTTGAACTCACCTTGAGAAGAAAGGGTCATTTCAAGTAACTTATCCCCTTTAAATTTAAAACAAGTTACCCCCTCACATAAGGCAACAAATTCATCCCCTTCTTGCTGATAAGTTATATTTTTAAAAAGAAGAGCATTCTCAAGTAAACTTAACAAATCAGAAGAAAAAGGTCCTGTTGTTAAGAACTTCTTTTTGTTCATATCAAAAGCAACAGAGCCAAAAAATTTCACCCCTTGACTTTCAATCAAAGGTGCTTGAACAAGGCAATTAGAGCCTTCGAGAAAAGAAAAACGAAGTTGATTGAGCTTTTCAAAAAAAACTTTTTTCAAATTTGGGCAATAAGCTAACACATCTTGCAAACAAGATTGAACAGATAACGCTTGAACCTCTTGTAATGTGGGGTTTTTATAAAAAGCTCTTTCAGGCAATGTTTCAACCTTTCGAAGAGTGATACTTCTAAGCCCTCTTTCTTTTAAGGTTAAAATTTCCCCTTGTTTACCAAGCACTGTTACAAGCCCATTTTTATTTTGAACCTGCAATGTTTCGCCTTCAATTTCCTTCTTAAGTATTTTTAACAAAGGAGAAACCTCATTTGTTGGGTTTAAAATTTCCTTTGTCCTTAAATCAAGAATAAATGAATCGATTTGCAATTGAGAATTTTTATCAATAACATGGATATGATCATCTTTCACATAAAAACCATCCCCTATATAAACGTTATTTTTTTCAATATCATATTTTAAAATTTGATTATTCAACAAAATATAATCATCCGGCAAAAACACTTGTTTTTTAACTGTAAAATCAACTTTAAAATATTTGCTTAATGATAAAGAAAGCCCCTCAATAATCCGATCTGGGTTAGAATAAAAAGTGTTATCGCAAGCATTCACTGTATGATTATAACGGTTTTTAATCGAAATAAAACCACCTGTTTTTAAAATTTGAATGGAAATAACAGAAGTTCCATACGCATCTTCTCTTTCTTCAATTCCTATAAAATCAGAGCGTTTAATTTCATTCACATTCTTTTTGATTGCATGAATAATGTGATATCTTTTAAATCTATCCGGATCTTTAAATGTGCAAATTTGTTCTTCTTTTTCATAATAAGGTGCAATGGAGTTTTGTTTTTCTAAGCTGTCGGCATAGAAAGCATTATACCCTGCTTGATCCAACAAATAAAAAGGATCTTTAGCCTCCCCTTCTAGTTCAACTTCAATTTCTTTTAAACTTTCTAAATAATCTAACAAAGGCAACGCATTTCGTCCTGCATAGCGCACAACACTTTGCAAATTAGGAATATCAAAAATTCCACTATCAAAGCGCCTAATTGCTTGAGCAAATGCTTCACCATTTTGCTTTTTGATGGTATTATATATTGACTTAGTCACGGCAAAATCCCCTTTGATGCCTATTTACTATCTGCTGCGACACTTTTGTTATTGGCCAACACCTATATTTTAAAAGCTCTTTATTGTCTGTTTTAATATTGGGAAGATAGACATTTTCCAACCCCTGATTATGTTTTAAAAAAGGGCCATAAATATTCATTAAAGAAGGCAAAAACAGGTTTTTAAGACCTGTAAATGTTAAACAGTTGCTTCCTCCAATATTTTCTAACTGCTGGGCTTTAAAAATTTTCAATGATGGTAAACTATAAAAAACATCACTACCCATAAAAATCAAAGAAGGCATATTCACAAATTTTAATGCTTCCATATAGGAAAAAGATTCATCCCCGATTTCTGTTAATTTTTTTAAACTTAATCTTTCCAAATTATCATTTCTGTTAAAGCTATTTGAATAAACCTGCTCTAAATTTTTCATTAAAATTGTTTTTAAGTTAAAATTATGATTACAAAAACTATCTTCAATAACTGATATTTTATCCAAGGACAATTTTTTTAAGTTTTGATTAAAACAACAACACCCTTCTCCAACATATTCAAGATTTTCTAAAGAAAGTTCTTCTATCCGTTTATTATAACTAAAAGAATGATTCCCAACCATTTCTAACAAAGGCAAATAAACATTTTTTAAATTTGAATTATGAACAAAAAAATCACTTGCCCTTTTTAATTTTGGTGCAATAAACTCCTCTAATGAACTGTTATCTGCAATAAATTCACAACCTACACTTTCAACATTTTGAAGCACCAATTTTTTTAAATTTTTAAATTGATTTTCATCAACTGACGTTTCTGATTTTTCAAGATAAATTTCAACAATTGCCCCATCTTCAACTGCCAAAAAGGGGTTTTCATCTAGATATAGATATCGTTTATTCTTATTTTTTCGAACAGTTAATTTTTTACCTTCCATTTCTTTTGAAAAAATAGCCTTATTTTCCCAATCACTCCCTTCATTTGAAGGAACCAATAAATCAACACTTTGTTCTTTTAAATTAAAAACAAAACAATCTGCTACAAGTTCATAATCTTTATTAAATGAATGTAATAAGCCATTTTGAACAAAAAAGTTATCCCCAATATAATAATTTTCTCTTTCGGTATGATATTTAAATAAACACCCATTTTGATAAACATACCCTTCTGGCACATTTTGAAGACAATTTAGCTCTATATCAAATTCTCTTTCAAGTGCATTCGTCAAACCTAAAATAATATTATCTGGATTTGACCCAAATGTATTATCAGGATTTTCAACCGTATGATTATAACGGTTTGTAATTTTAACAAATCCTGCTTTTTTTAAAATTTGAATTGAAATCACACTCTTTCCATATTCATCTTCTCTTTGAGGAGACACAAAATCAGCACGATTTAATTTATCAGCTCCTTTTTTAATACAATGAATAATGTGATAATTATGATATCTATTTTTATCAGAAAATGTGCACAACTCTTCCCCTTTTTGAAAATATGGAAAAATTGAGTTTTGTTTTTCTAAACTATCAACATAAAAAGATTCATATCCGGCCTCATTTAACAACTCATATGGTGTTTTTGTTGAAGCTATTACCCTTTTTTCATAAATATTATGATGTAACCCAGCTAAAAACGATAAAACGGGCAAAGGATTACGCCCGGCAAACCTTATAATTTCAGGCAAATTTTCAATCTCAAAAATACCACCATCAAACAATCTAATCGCTTTGGCAAAAGCTTCTCCATTTTGGCGTTTGATGATTTCATACATTGATTTTACCTTACTCATAGGGGTGCTCCTGTTTCTTTTCTAACATCATTTGCAGATAATCTTTTGATGTGTTTCTTGAAATGAGCTGTTCTTGAAATGGATGCAAATAAAAAGAAGCAAACAGAACTCTATCCGAGATATTTGGTGCATATAAGCACATCAATGATGGTAAATATTTCAACCCAGCATATTTTGAAATTTCTTGCAATGAATCGGCCTTAATCACTTTTAAGTTGTTAGATTTTTTGAAACTATCTGTTTGAAATGATTTTAAACTTGGAACTTCAACTTCCATCAAACAGGAACAGGCAGAAAGGAACCCTGCTCCAGTTTTTTCTAAATTTTCAAAACAAGCCTTCCTTAATTTTTTATTCCGATATAAACACTCATTTCCAACTTCTTTTAGCGAGGGAAGTAAAAGTGATTTAAGACCTAAATCATTTAAAGAAAAATCACCAACTGATTCCAACATTGGTACTGATAAAACCTCTAACTTAGGAGCATCAGATACACAATAATCAGCGATACTTTGAAGTTTTGGACATTTAATCTCTTTTAATTTTGGGCATGAAGAAATCACCCCATTTCCACAGGTTTTTAATGAAGTAAACTCCAACACCTCCATTTCAAACATTTTTTGCAATGAATTACTACTCACTTTTTCAAGCTGAGGGGCCGATAATTGCCTAAGACTGTTCAACTCCCTTAAGCAGTAAGATCCCACTTCTTTTAAAGAGAAAAACACCAATTTGGATATGCTTGGTAATTGAAGAAAAGAATTTTTCCCCATTTTTTCTAAAGAAGGAAAATCCACATCAACAAGCGCCTTGTTATTCACCATAAAAAGATCTAAAACTTCTTTAACCACAGGCATTTTAACCGATTTTAACTTTGGACAATGGTAAAAGGAAGACCCTTCAATCTCAGATACTCCCAATGCCTCAAAAGATTCAATTGTTGGGTGAAAGTTAAAAACTGAACAAGCCTTTCGTTTGCTTGTTGGCAAATAAAGGTGTGTGAGTTGGTTACTTTTGGCTTTTAAAATCAAGTTCCCATTCGCATAAAGTGATTTTTCATCCCCTGATTTTGAAACACGCACCGTTTTATCTTTAATTTCATCTTCAACTAACTGGTATAAATTAGATTTTTCTTGTCTAATAATATTTGGTGAAAAATTTGCAACAGGATAATGAACCTTTTTTTCTTTTAAATCAATGATAAAATCATCCACAACAATTTCAAAATCTTTATCCAAAAAGTTCACCACACCATTTTGAATATAAAACCTGTCGCCAAAATAGATATGTTCCCTCTCCGTGTGGTATTTATAAATTTTTCCGTCTATATATTGATATCCAGTGGGCAAATCTTTTTCTTGGGAAGAAAAATCAACATTAAAATACCTTTTCAACGCCAAAGATAACCCTTTAATAATATTATCTGGGTTTGAGTTATAGGTATTATCTGAATTTTCAACCCCATGGTTATAGCGATTTTTAATTGAGATAAAACCACCCTCTTTTAAAATTTGAATGGATAAAACAGAAACACCATATTCATCTTCTCTTTTTTCTTTTCCTTTAAAATCAGAACGTTTGAGCTTTTCAGCTCCCTTTTTTACTGCATGAATAATATGATAACGAATATACCTTGATTTATCCACAAACGTACACAAAGCTTCATTTTCTTTATAATAATGCTCAATTGAATTTTGTTTTTCTAAACTATCTGCATAAAAAGCATCATATCCAGCCTCTTCAAGCAACTGAAAAGGCGATTTTCCTGTTTCAACATCTTTGATTTCAACTTTTTTTAAACTTTCTAAAAAAGGCAATAAAGGTAAAGGGTTTCTTCCAGCAAATTTCACAATTTCTGGTAAATTTGGAATATCAAAAATTCCATTATCGTAGCGCCTGATCCCTTGAGCAAAAGCTTCTCCATTTTGGCGTTTGATGATATCATAAACTGACTTATTCATATTGACGTCCTTTGTTCTGGCATGAAATTGCACTTTGCTGTTTATTTATTTTAAAAGGCATCTTTTTTTGCACCAAAAAAGGATTATGCTGTAGGGCTGTTTCATGAATTTTTTGCACATCAGAAGAAAGCTCAACATTAACCAACAAAGGATTATAAACAATGGTTTCATCTTTCAATTCTTTTACATTTTTAAGTATAATTGAACGCATAAATTTATTACGACCTAATGAAAAAGAATCCAACTCTTTTAATTTTGGCAATTCAAGGCTTGTCACACGCCCCAAATAATTCAAACAACTATGCCCTACTTTTTCCACATTTTTTAAATCAAGCTCTCGCAACATTGGTAAATGTACAATACTTCCAGATGAAACCTCTTTTAACTTAGGCAGTGAAAGAACCTTTAAATTGCTACACGAAAAAAAGGAGGCAAACAACTCTGTGCTATCCATTTTTTCTAAATTATCTAAATAAACCTCTTCAATTGAGTCATGATAACAAAACAAATTTCCTTTACATTCAAGGGGTTTTGTCAAGTGAAAATAGGTCATTTTGCCTTGTTTTGATTTTAAAATCGCACGACCATCTAACAAAACAACATCTGTGTTATTTTCTTTTGTTCGTGTCAAACGTCCCCCTTGTTCCATTTCTTTTAAAATCAATGACACATGATTAAATGTTGAATGAAAATAAACCACCCTTCGCCCATCACCACTCATATCATGCAACGGTTTGATTTTATTTTCTTTAAAATCAACCAAAAAACAATCCACAATCATTTGATAATCTTTGTTGATAAAATGAACACGATTATCCTTGATATAAAAATCAGTACCAAAAAAGATATTATCCGATTCCAAATGATATTTATACAAACAGCCATCAAAATTCAAATATCCATTTGGAACATCAACCCCACCTGCTTCAATGCGTTGACCTATAAACTTTTCAATCGCAAGCGTCATGCCGTCAATAATCTTGTCAGGGTTGGAATAAAAGGTATTATCTGGATTTTCAACCGTGTGATTGTAACGATTACAAATTTTAATAAATCCCCCTTGTTTGGCAATTTGAATGCTCAACACGGAGGTGCCATATTCATCTTCCCTTTTCTCTTTGCCGTAAAAATCAGCTCGATTGAGTTTTTCAGCCCCCTCTTTTATCAAATGAAAAATATGATAATTCTTAAAACGTGTATTATCCCTAAACGTGCACAATTCTTCATTGGGGAGAAATAAATTTTGAATTGAATTTTGTTTTTCTAACGTATCGGCATAAATAACTCTATACCCTGCTTTTTGAGCAAGTTGAAACAAATCTTCAGCTGTTGAAAAATCTTTTCTTTCTTTTTTTCTTGGTTTTAAGCTCGCTAAATAGGGGAGCAAATCATACACCTCACGCCCAGCATAACGCACAATATGGGGCAAATTTGGCACTTCAAAAATCCCACTATCAAAGTTGCGAATCCCTTTGGCAAAGGCTTCCCCATTTTGGCGTTTGATGATATCATAAATTGTTCTAGACATAATGCTCCTAAAAAAAATTCAAAGTATTATATCATATTTTTAGCATTTTATCAATAAAAATTGACAGATTTATTTTTAATAAATCTATTCCCCCTTTGTTTTTTGAAAACCAGGCATAATAAAGGACATTTTTCTTGCAATTGGCTGTGCTAAATTTACCTGATTTTCCAAATAAAACCTATTTTTTATTACCTCTTTAATTGATGAAATTTCTTCTTTAAAAACAATACCTGTTTGATACATTTTTTCAAACCGGTTCATCAATAAAGAAAACGCTTCAAAACTTAAATTTGGCACATATAATTTTTTTAATTGAATCATACTTTCAAAATCAACATAACGGCTCATATGCTCCAAAGAATCTGCCTTTAATAATTTAATTCTTCTAGATTTTTTAAATGTTCCAAATTTAAGTTCTTTTAAATTTGGAACATTAACTTCTTCTAAAAATGGATTTTCAGATAAAAACTCAATACCAGTTTCTTCAAGTTTGGGTAAAAAAACCTTTTTTAAACAAGGGTTTTGAACGATAAAACCATTCGCCACTTTTTTTAAAGAGGGGAACACTAATTCTTGAACATTTAACCCACGAAAAGAAGGTTTATTTTCTTCAACACATTCTAACAATGGCAAATTCATTTTTTGCACCGATTTCAAACCAGAAAAACCACTGGATATAACCTTTAATTTTTCAAAATCAATCTCCTCAATTTCTGGACAATTATAAAATGAAAAACCCTTTATCTTTTCTAATTTTGGTGCAGTTACTCTTTTTAGAACAAGGTTATTTCCAACAATTTGGGTTGCCTTTCTCAAACAAGGGAAATCAACTTGCTTTAAAAAATCACATTGGATAATACTTGGACCATAAATTTGCTTTAATTTAGGAAAAGAGAGGTTATCCACACCTAAACAACAAAAAGTAAACCCATGCAAAAATTTAAGATTTGGCAAATCCAATTTTTTCAACCTGGGCAATGAAGAGAAACTCCCTGACAAAATCTCTGTAACATTGTTTACTTCAAGCGTTTCAATAGGAGCATAAACAAAAGAATCCATCCCAATTTTTTTTGCTTTAAAGAGTTTGACTTCTTTAATGTACTCATGGCAATTGAAAAAACAATTACCAACCTCTTCAACCTTATATGCATAAAAGCCAGTCACATACCCTTTTGAAAAACGGACAATTTCGCGCCCATCTGCTAAAAGACTTTTAAAACCATTCCCTTTTTGAATGCTGAGTTTTTTGTCTTTTATCTCTTCTTGCAACGCTGTTTGAAATGAAGAAATCTCATTTAACACAGAGCGAACCTCTTTTGTCTTTAAATTCACAATTACCGTATCAAGCAAAAGTTCATAATCTTTGTTAAGGTGAAAAACAACCCCATCTTTTAAATAAAAATCTTCCCCAAAAAAGATATTTTCTTTTTCAGTATGAACCTTTAAAATCTGATTACCATTAAACACAAACCCATCACTTAAAGCAACGCCTTTTGCATCAAAATTCACATGAAAATGATTTTTAAGAGATTGAGATAACCCTTTGATAATATTATCAGGATTTGAATTAAATGTATTATCCGGATATGAAACTGAATGATTGTACCGATTGGTAATTTTGATAAGTGAACCAAATTTTAAAATTTGAATTGATATCACGGATGTTCCATATTTATCATGCCGTTCTGGCAAAGGAAAATCTTCTCTTTTAATACCATCAACACCCTTTTTGACGGCATGAATAATGTGATATTTTTTAAATCTTTCTGGATCTTTAAATGTACACAAAGCTTCATTTGGCGCAAAATAATGCTCAATTGAGTTTTGTTTTTCTAAACTATCTGCATAAAAAGCATCATATCCTGCTTCTTCTAAGAGTTGAAAAGGATTTTTATCAACAAAAAAAGGACTACTTTCTGGTGCTTTCAAATTTTCTAAATAATCAAGCAAAGGTTCTGCTTCATGCCCTGCAAATTTGACAAGCTCAGGGAGATTGGGAATTTCAAAAATCCCATCATCATATTTGCGTATTGCCTTTGCAAAGGCTTCCCCATTTTGTTTTTTGATGATATTATAAACTGACTTAGACATAAAAACTCTTTTTTTTCACATCACCTAGTATGAACAAACAACTCTCTTACCCAATGAGAAAAGCTTGAAAAAACAGATTTATTTTTCTTTATTGCTTGAATTTCATTAAAAACATGTATTTTTCGCACATCTTCGTTTGATGGATTTAAAACTTCAAATTTTGCTCCTTTGTAAACAGCATCATTTAAAGTACCATAACCCACTGTTTTTAACATTGGAGCTTCAACAACACACTGGCGTGCATTTTTATACAAGCATATAACACCTGTTTTTTCCAACTTTGGTAATACAACCTTTTTAAGATTACTGTTTTTAGCTATGGAAAAATAATCCATTTCTTTTAAATTTGGCAAATAAAGACTTTTTAATGAAGAAAGCCATAACAATGACATAGAACCCATTGTTTTTAGTTGTGGTAAAAGAAGCTTTTCAACCGATGCATTATAAGTTAAAGTATTATTTCCAATAACCTCAACCTGTGGCAAAGATATGCTTTTTAATCCGTCACAAAATGAAAGCGTTTCATTCCCAATTTCTTTTAAATTTGGAAAACAAAGCTCAGTCAACTTGTTTAAATATCCAACAGAATGACTTCCAATTTTTTTAAGCTGTGGCAAATTTAAATTTTCTAACAGTGGACAATAATACAAACAATGATCACCTATCTCTTCTAACTGAGGCATATTCACCACTGTTAATCTGTCTGAACTTAAAAGATAAGAGCCTAATTTTTTCAAATTCGGTGCATCAAACTCTTCGACCTCAGATAAAATATGCAAAAAGGGACTATCTGGCAATTCTTCAACCTTTTCAAGACGGACCTTGCGAACAACACCCTTTTCATCAATCTCCATAAACAATTGTTTATCAAGCAAAATTTGCGTTTTCCCATTTTTTAAGGTCTTTTGTATCTTTTTACCTTCCATTTCTTTTGTTAAAAGAGAAGCGTATATATCATCTGATTTTACCAAATTTTCAATCCGTTTTTCCCTTAAATCAATTAAATATGACCCTACTAAAAGTTGATAGTCTCTATTCACTTCATGTACAATGCCTTGTTTAAGATAGGAATTGTTTGAAAAATATATATTATTAAATTCAACATTATACTTATACAAAATCCCATTTTGAAATGTATAACCATCTGGTATGTTATGTTGAGGCGCATGAAAATCAACATGAAAATACTGTTGCAAAGAATCTGACAACCCCTTGATAATATTATCTGGATTTGAAGAAAATGTATTATCACAATCAGGCACTGTGTGGTTATATCTATTTTTAATTGAAACATGACCACCTGATTTTCTCATTTGAATTGAAATTACACTCGTTCCATATTCATCTTGGCGTTCCGGATGCAAAAAATCTAAACGATTTAATTTGTCTGCCCCTTCTTTAACAGCATGAATCATATGATAATTCAAATGCCTTGCAGGATCTTTTAATGTACAAATACGTTCATCTAATCGTTTTAACGGATTAACATAATAATATTTTTCAATGGAATTTTTTTCTTCCAATGTATTGACAACAAAAGCATCATAACCTGCCTCTTTTAGCAAATCAATTGGATTTTTAACATCTACTATTTCAGCTTTTTCCTCAACGGGAACCATTGCTTGCAAAAAACCTAAAATCGGCTCGGCATCTCGCCCAGCGTATTTAACAATTTGAGGAAAATTTTCAATATTAAAAATTCTAGAATCAAAGGCTTGAATCTTTTGTGCAAACTTTTCACCATTTTGTTTTTTTATAATATTATACATCAATCTTGACATAAACACCCTCCAAAAATAAAATTTGGCGTATTATATCACACTTTTAATGTTTTATCAATAAAAATTGACAAATATTTTCAAAACAAGTTCAATTGAATTAACCAATTAAAAAAGACTATTCTTTTATATAAATTTTCATCTCTTGAGACAAAACAGATTTGTTTTTTATCAACATTTTAGCATTTTTTAAATATTTAATAAATGTACTTCTGTTATGAATTTTAGGAGCATACAACTGCTCCACGCCGGAACGGTAAAAAATACCTCTTTCCAACTCATCAATTTCAGGCAGACAAACTGTCTTTAAATTTGGATTATGTTGAAAAGAAGATTCCCCAACAGCTTGAACCCGTGGTAAATAAATTTGTTTTATTTGAGGCAAACAGCAAAAACTGTTTCGATCAACACTTTCAAGCTTTAAAAGTGCCACATCAGACAACTGTTCATTATCGTTAAAACAACCATGTGAAACAACCTCTAAATTAGGTAGATTAACAACCTTTAACTGTGGACATTTTGAAAAATTTGAAAACCGAATCTCTTCCAACACAGGAGCTACCACTTTTTCAAGTACTTTAGACTTATATATTGCATTATGATCAATTTGTTCAGCCGATAGCAAAATAAGCTCTTTCACAGTTGCATTTTCATATAAAGCATGCGAAGGCAACTTTTTGCATGTTGGCAAACAAATCCCTGTTATACACCCCTGCTCTTCTTTCAAAATTTCATAATCACCTGATTTTAGAATGCGGGCTCCTTCTTTTTCTTCAATCACCAAGGGTTCATTTTTTTGAATTTCAGCTTCAATAGCTTTAACAAATCGAACAGAAAAATTCCCAGAATTTAAAATCTTTTTTTCTTTTAAATCAACAAACAATCCCCCTAAAAATTGAACGCCTTGCACTTTCAATATAGGGGCAACAAAGCCCGTTAACTTTGGACATTCATCAAAACAATCGCGTCCCATTTTTTTTAACTTTGGGGCAACCACCTTTTCAAGCTCTGGGCAAGAATAAAAACAATCATCTTCCATCACTTCTAAATTAGGAGCCACTAATACCTTGATAAAACGCCTGTCTTGAGAAGCTTTTTTAAGGATACGATCATAAATATACAAAATTCCAGAACTGTCTCTTTTTTCTTCAAGCACAAAAAGCCTCCTCTTTTATAAAAAAACTCAAAATATAAGGAAATATATCATAATCGTCTAACTTTATCAATATAAATTGACAAATTTATATTTTTCATAAAATCAAACGCTCTTTTTTCACTCAAACATAAAAAAACATTTAAGGCTATTTTGCCAAAAAACCTGCATGCATAATATGGTTTGTAAACCGTCCCTTTTTCATGTTTTTTAAAATCTGACGCTTGTTTGGATGGTCTTTAAAATGCTCTAATCTATTTTGCAATAAAGGGGCATGTACATCTTCCAAACAAGGTGTGTTTAAAAGAGAATCCTTACCCATCGATTTAAGTGAAACAGCTTCAAACGAGCGTAACAAAGCAAGGCGTGAAAAACACTTATCTCCACAATTGTCCAACTTATTAAACTTTATTTTTTCAATTTTATCTAAAGAGCAAAAACACTCTTCACCACACTTTGTTAAATCAGAAAATTGAAATTGTTCAAGCTTCGGTAATGAATGAAAACAATTATCCCCTGTTTTTTGCAATTTTTTCAATGAAAGCTCTTTTAAGTTTGGCAAATACATAAAACAATTGTTTGAAATTTCTGTTACATTGTCAGCAACAACACGTTCCAAACTTTCACATCCATTAAAAGAAAAAGAAGATATCTTCGTTGCATTAGGAGCGACAACTTCTTTTAAATATTTTAAATCAGAATCAATTGATAGCATTTCTGTTTTTTCAAGATAAGCACCAGTTATTTCACCATTTTCTTCTCTTAAAACAGGTTTTCCGTCAGCACACAAATATCTGACACCTTCTTTTTCTTCAATATGAACAGTTGAATCTTTCAACTCATTAGAAATTATCCCAGAAAATTTTCTATACCCTCTAGGAAAAACTTCTTTTGTTTCAAAATTGATTAAAAAATGCCCAAACTTATGTATGTTGTTCTTTTTAAAATAGTTTGTTTCGATTGGAATTTTTGTCAAATATCCCCGTTGCTCAAACGAAGAATTTAAATTCGCCTTTACCAATTCTGGCACAAAGATTTTTTGACATACTTCTTCGTTTATATCACTAAAACAATAATCACCAATTTCTGTTAACTTAGGCAAATAAATCTCTTCACACGCATCAAGATAGCTTATACTATTCCACGTTATTGCTTCTAATCTTGGCAGAGAAATACGTTTTAACTTCGGACAATTATAAATGTTATTTGAATCAAGCGAGATTAAATTATCCATTTTTATTTCTTCTAACGCTGGAAAATCATTTATCGTTGTTGGTGGCATGTATTCAACATAAGACAAATCTACGCGCAACACATCATCCCCTTTAAATGCAACCACCTCTTTTCCATTTAACAAAATTCTAGTTATGTCCCCTTTTTCATCTACATTCAAAGCAACTGGCCCCACCTCATAATCTTTTGCTTTTTCAAAATATCCATTCAATAAATGAAAAAAGGCACTATATTTTTTATTCAAAGGAATAATTATTTGATTTTTAGTATCTAAAATAAATCCATTCTTATAGACAATCCCATTTTTTTCTAATCGTTTTTTATCCCAATTAATTATTAAATCAGGCATATTTTCAAACAATAAAATACCCTTATCAACAAAACCTTCTAATTTGGGAACATTTATTTTTTTAAGCGTACGTATAACATTATCACAAAGATATTGATGTTTAGCTTTAATTCGTTTTGTATCTGGCAAAGAAAGTTCATCTAACATAAAACAAGAATCATTTATCAAAGAGGTATCAAACTCTTCAACCCCTTCTAACTCAAGTTTTGTTATCCCTTTTTTATTTTCATCATAAGTCGCAACTCGTTTACCATCTGCAAGCAGATATTTCAAATCTCCCTCTTGCTCAACTGAGATTTTTTTACCGAAAAAGATTTTATTAAATTCTTCTTCAGCCGTTGGATGAAATTTTAATTGAGGACTAAGCCGTTTAAAAACACTTCCAATAAGAATTCCTTCTTTTTCATCATAGACATGGGGCGCATTAATTTTTAACCCTTTTTTAATCATTTCATTCAACTCGAAAATATGATCGTCGGTTCCACTAATATAATAGCAATTTTCTAAATCCAACTGTTTAAGTTTTTTTAAATTAACCAAAGAATAAGCATCTATTGTTTTTGTTAAAGGCGCACTAATATAACGTACTTCAGACTTATACATATAAGGAAAAGGCGTTTGTTCTAAATTAAGACCTGTTATTTCACCTGTATAAGTTACTTCAACCACTTCTTTGCCATCAGCAAAAATGTGATACATTCTATCTTTCGACAAAGTCATATCAATTTTTTTATTTTCAAACTCTTTTGATAAATAATACGCAATACTTCTTGCAACATCCCCATACAATGGTTTTTGATCTAAACGATTTACACTTCCCTTTTCAAACACCATTGGTGCATTTACTTCAATTGGTGGAAAACCATTTAAAAAATCATAATCAGCATAAATTAAATTTGGTATTTCAAGTCGTTTTAAACGTGGTGCATTTTTCAATGATTTTTCTGAGATAGTCATTAAATTTGGAGCAACCAACTCTTCTAAATAAGGCGCATTACTTAAAAAATCCTCACCAAGCTGTTGTGTTTTTTTCAAATGCAGTGAAATAAATTCCCCATCTTTAATTTTTGCAACCTCTTCCCCATCAGCAAAAAGGGTTGAAACACCTTCTTGATTGGTTTTAATTTCAACTTTTTTATCTTCAAGCTCATCCAACAAAGCCTTCTGCAAAGCTCCATCAGGATAAAGTGATGTTGGAAAAACATCTCCATCATTTGAAATATAAATCTTCGCATTTAAAGACACACCATCTGATAACTTATGAACAACACCCATTCTTAAATAATGTGTTTTTGAAAAATAAACCCCTCCTACTTCCATATCATATTCAAATAAGCAATTACCATAAGGGACATGATAATAAGGTATTGGGGCATCCCCTGCGTTAAATTCAACCGGGATTTTAGATTCTAATGAAGATAAAAAACCCTTAGAAAGATTATCAGGATTTGCATCGAAAGTTTTGTCTGGATTTAAAACTCTAATCGTGTGATTATAACGATTTTTAATATCTAAATTTCCACCTCGAACTGGAATTTGAATTGAAATACAGCTGGTTCCATATTCATCATCTCGCACTGGATCTTTAAATTTTTCACGCTTAATGTCATCAATATTTCTTTTAACAGCATTAATCATATACTGTTCTTTATATCTAGTTGTGCTTCTTAAGGTACATATTTCTTCATCCGAACGATAATATGGCTTAATCATATTTTGTTCTTCTAAACTTGTAACACATAAAATATCTAAATCAGAAATTTCTTCTGGCTTACAGCCCTTTTCTTTTGCCAACGCTTTTCTTTTATCATTTTGATATGCCCGTGATAAACGAATAGCTATTTCTTCAGGAACACATGCTTTTTTATTCCAAGGAGCATTCTTATCAATAGGGACAAGTTTATTAACTAAATTTGTATATTTTTCTGTTAACTCAGGACTGTAACAAGGCACATATCCAGCCATAAACAAATGTGTTAATGGGTCTAATAAACTTTGGTTTTTAGACTTAATTTTTGGTTTTAAAGATTTTAAATATTTCAGCATATCATCTGACATATCTGAACCAGCAAAAGCCAATACGTCAACTAAATTTGGCACATCTAAAACTTGCCCTTGCCGGAGCCATTCAGCGTATTTTTTGCCTTTATAACGACACATCAAGTCATAAATTGATAAACTTTTTCCTTCTCGTGAAACAAAAATCTCCTTCTCATCTGACATTAAAATGCGCGTGTTTTTTTCCTCTTTAATTGTGAGTTTTTTGTCTTTTATTTTATTTAAAATTGCATCTTCTTCTTTTTGATCAATACCTGCAAGATTAATCACTTGATTTGTTTTTATATCTACAATCAAACCATCTATTTGAAAATATCTTTTAGGATCAAATGCAATTATTTTTCCTTCTTTTAAGACACTTTCATCCATAAAATAAACACCATTTTTTTCAACATTAAAACGGTATAATCGACCTTTTTCATAATGATATTTACCCATGAACTTTTGCAATGATACAGAAAGTTCAGAGCGAACTGGTTCAGGGATTAAATCACGCTCAGAAATGCCTTCACCTTTTTTCTTTTTATATTCAATCTCACTTGAAACCATTGTATTTAAAAGATAAAAAACAGCGTAACTGGGGTTACCGTGTTCAATAAACAAAGTGTCTGGATGGTTTTGCTTTTCCTCAAAAGTTGGCACAAAAAGTTCTGTTTCTTTAATATCTTCAGGCACAACACCTTTTATTTGAGCTAATTTCTGACGTCTTTTTTCTTTATATGTTGTCAAAATATCCTGCGCCACCTTGGCCGATTTTGGATAAACACCTTCCATTTTTCTGATTTCTTCAGCTTTTTGAATAAACAACTCAACCAATTCATCATCAAAATAAGGGATCGCTGATGATATGAAAGGATATTTATCAAATGCTTGAGGATCATTTTTTAAGGTATCTAAAAAGAAAAGCGTGCCCACAGCATCTTTCCCTGAAAACTTTAATAATTCAACAAGGTTGGGGATACTTAAAATCTCTTTATCATACTTTTTAATCATTTGCGCAAAAGTAGAACCATTTTGTGCGCTGATTTGCTGATATGTTTTTTGCGCTAAATTCCCCTCTTTTGCCATAGACACCTCCTAAAAGAACCAATCTACTTTTAGTATAGCACATTTTTTTTAAAACAAAAAGATGGATTAATAACTATTTGAAAAATATTATTTTTTTTGATTTCTATTTCTATAAAAAATTGCTTTTAAAAAGGATAATTTGCCTTTTTGTTTTGGCGTATTTGCTTCATCCATATACCTTAAAATTGTTCTTAAATTTGGGTGCCATTTAATATAAGACAATCTATTTTTAAGCTTGGGTGCATAAAAACGCTCCAAGGCAGGTGTTCTTTTTAAAAAGCTTTTATCGCTCTCATCTACTTTTTTTAACCTTGGCATATCAACCCGTTTTAAATTAGGGCAATTGGTTAAATTGTTTGATTGCATTATTTCAGCATCAGGCAAAGAAACACTTTCCAAATGCTCAAAGTCCTTAATCATTCCAGCAGGTACTTCTTTTAAATTCCGAAGAGTCACACGAGAAATATTGCCCCCAAATGTATGGCAAAGTTCCACTCCGTCCACAAAAAAAGTGGCACTTCTTGGGAATTCTTGTTGCCGAACGGTCACTTTTTGAGCATTTTTTAACTCTTCAAAAAGGTGTTTCCCTAAATCTGTTGAAAAAACATCTTTTGTGCTACAAAAAAGAAGAACAGCTTTCAAATTCTCAGGGGAAATATCCTTAAACGGAAATTCTCTTGTTTTTTCCTGACAACCAACAAAAGTGGCCACACAATTTAAACGAGGGGCATACATATTCATATCAACATGAAAAGACCCTAAACAAAGTCCTCCTATATAAGTTAATTTTGGCAAATTTATCTCTTTACCACAAAAATTTTGCATTGAAAGACCTTCCATTTTTTCCAAACTTTCTAAATGCGCAACTTCAATAGGGCTTGAGATAAAACATCCAAACGGCATATGTTTTAATTTAGGCGCATTCAAATATTTTAAATTATGAAAAGAGCCAAAAGTCGTTTGATTTAAAAACTCTACGTTTGGAATATCAAGGCTTTCAATTGTGTTAGGGATATTATGCTCCCAAACACACTTATCACTAACCAAAAGAGACTTAATTACGCCCTCTTTTACCGTTATTTTTTCAATCCCGTCAGCCAGAATCTTCACCGTATTTCCATTTGATGCAATGGTCATCTTTTTATTTTTAAATTCTTTATCAAACACAGCTTTAAAAGAAAAAGGGGGAATATTTGTAACAGTTACAAGTTTATTTTTTTGTGTATCAACCAAAAAAGGCCCTGCAAAAACAATTCCTTTTTGATTTAAAGTGGGAATATTCCCTTTAAAATCTGGGGCTGTGTATCTAAAATTTAAAGCTGTAACTTCCTCACAAAGAGGCATATTCACTTCTTTTAAACAAGGGCAAGCAAAAAATGTTTCAGCTTCTAGATTTTTAAGATTTGGTAAATTCAAAACCTCCAAGTCATCAACTTGAAAAAAAGAGTTTTTTCCCAATGTTTCATTATACAAAGTTAATCCAACCAATTTGCTCCCTCTGGAACGCAAAACTTCCTTTCCATCAGCAAACAAAATTTTGGTATCTTTTATGGTTTTAACTTGTAACTTTTTCCCATCAATAGCCTCTTTTAAAATTTGATAGGATTTTCCCTCACTACGGGTGAGGTCTTTAATCTTTTTTTCTTTCAAATCAATCAAAAAAACATCCGTTAACAATTGAGAATCTTTATCAATTTCATAACATTTTCCATTTGTTAAATAAAATCCATCCCCAAAATAAATGTTTTCTTTTTCTTTATGATACTGATAAATCTTCCCTCGTTGAAAGGTGTACCCATTGGGCAGAGGTGCTTTTCCTGCAGAAAAATCAACATTAAAATACCTCTTCAATGATTCAGAAAGGCCAAAAATAATATTATCGGGATTGGAATTAAACGTATTATCACATGCCTGAACTGTATGATTATATCTGTTTTTGATAGAAATAAAGCCCCCTTCTTTCAAAATTTGAATAGAAATCACAGAGGTACCATATTCATCCTCTCGCTCAGGATTCTTAAAATCTCTCCGATTAAGTTTTTCAGCCCCTTCTTTAACAGCATGAATAATATAGTATTTTTTATGACGTTCAGCATCCTTAAATGTACAAATTGCTTCACCCAAAGCATAATAATGTTTGATTGAATTTTTCTTTTCTTCTGTATCTGCAACAAAAGCATTATACCCAGCTTTTTTAAGAAGTGTTATTGGGTCTTGATAAACCCCATGCACATCAGGAGCCACCTCTTTGAGCATTCTTAAAAAAGGAATAAGGGGTAAAGCGTCTTTGCCTGCAAATTTAACAATTTCCAAAATATTTGGCATATCTAATATACCATTATCCCCGTTTCGAACCGTTTTAGCAAACAATTCCCCATTTTGTTTTTTAAGCCGATCAAAAACTGATTTTTCTTTTGCCATTAGACTGATATCCTTTTCATTCTTAAAAAAACACCTTTTTAAAAATTGTATCACACAAAAAAAGACCTATCAATCTATTTTTTTTGATTTCCATCTTTGTAAAGCACAGCTCTAAAGAATGAAACAGGCTTTTTGTGCCTTTTGGTATTAGCCTCATCCATATCTCTTAAAATCATGCGATAATTCGGATGTTTTGTTAAAAAGAAGAGCCTATTTTTAAGTCTTGGAGCATAGAGGCGTTCCAAATAATCTGTATGGCGTAAAAACCTCTCCCCTGCACTTTTAAGTTTTGGTAAATCTAAGCGTTTCAATTCATCTAAATTTCTAAAACAGTGTTCTCTGACTTGTTCCAAGTGAGGCAAAATAAGGGCTTGAAGAGTTTTTAAATGGTTGAAACAATTGTCTTTTGTTTTTTCAAGATGAGGCATATAAACTTGCTTTAAGCAAGGGCATTCCTTGACATTTTCAGCCCCCATTTCTATTAAATTAGGGAGTGAAAGACTTTCTAATCCTTCAAACCCTTTGATTGTCTCAGGCTCCAGATATCTCACTTCATTTAAACAAAGACGCTGAAGTTTTCTTTCTTCAAAATGAAGAACCTCTTTTTTATCTAAAAGAAACGTTGTTGTTCTTGATGGCTTATATTGGTGCACAATTTCAATTTTTTGAGCCTTTTTCATCTCATTCATAATGTGTCCCCAAAGCATATCTAAGCGCCGATCAAACATTTGATTTAATATATTTTTCACAATCCCTGTATTGGCCTCAACCTGCATCTGAGCCGAAAAAATAGCCCCTTGATACAAATTTTTAATCCTTGTTAATTTTGGCACATACATTTTTGCGTTCATAAAGCTTGCTTCGCCAATTTCTTCCAAACAAGGGAAATAATGCGTCTCATCTTGCAATCTTCTTAAAGAATAAGACCCCACCAACTTCAACCGAGATGCTTCAATTTGTTTTACCTCATTTAAACAATGAGAGCCAATTCTTTCTAACAAAGGAGCTTTAAAATAATCGATCTGACATTGCTCTAACGCATTGTTTTCTATAAAACGACAATTTGGCAATTCAAGTTTTTGAAGCTCCTTTGGGATAACTCGGCTAAATTCTATTGAGACATTCCTAACATCTGGCAAACAAAGAGAAATCATTTTTCCATCTTTTAGTTTGATAATTTCAGTTTCATCTGCAAAAAGTGCAGTTCCTTCTTTATTTTCAACAATTTTTGTTTTTTTACCCTCTATGTTTTCTTCCAAAACATCTAAAAACGGTTCAGAAATAGAATACAAATTCAACACCTTTATCCCTTTAGACGAGGTTAAGATAATGCTCCGTCCCAGCTGATAGCATCCTTTTTTATTTAAGGCTGAAATATTCATCTTCACATCTAAAGGACAGGTTGAAAACAGTTCTGGATAAACTTTAATACAAGAAGGGATATTCGCTTTTTTAAGAACAGGGACATATTGAAGCATTCCAGAAGATAAGGCTTTTAAATTTAGCGCATTAAATTCTTCCAAAAAAGGCATACGCGTAAAAGAATTCTCAAAACAGTTCAGATTATGAAGCGTTAAAGAGATGATTTTCCCCTCTCGAGTGCGTAAAACCTCTTTCCCATCAGCGAACAAAATTTTTATTCCTTTCACATTTTTAACTTGAAGTATCTTGTCCTTTATTTCTCTTTTCAACGCCAGACAATTCATCCGTGAACTTTTAAGAGGGGAAGAAAGATTTTTCTTTTTCAAATTAATCAAAAGCGTATCAGCCAACAGTTGAGAGTTCCTATCAATTTCAACAACATGTCCATCTTTTAGATAAAACCCATCTCCAAAATAAATATTATCTTCTTCTATATGATATTTATATATCCCATTTTGATAGACATATCCATTGGGTAAAGAAATGTCATCTCTTGCGTCAAAATCAACCTTAAAAAATTGTTTTAAGGCGTGGGAAAGTCCTTTTATAATGTTATCAGGATTAGAATCAAAGGTATTGTCGCAAAAAGGGACTGTATGGTTATATCTATTTTTAATTGAGATAAAACCACCTGTTTTAAGTATTTGAATAGAAATCACCGATGTACCATATTCATCTTGACGATTGGGGCGTGTAAAATCTCGACGATTAAGCTTATCAGCCCCCTTTTTAATCGCATGGATAATAAAATATGTTTGATGGCGTTCCGGATCTTTTAAAGTGCAAATTTCTTCCCCTGGCGCATAAAGGTGGGCAATTGAATTTTTCTTTTCTTCCGTATCAGCAACAAAGGCATCATATCCTGCTTTTTTAAGTAACTTAATCGGATCTTGATAAGGACCTTGAAATTCTTCTGCCTTTTTTTTCAACGCTTCTAAATAAAACAAAAGGGACTCAGCTTCACGCCCAGCATATTTTAGAATTTCTGGCAAATTGGGAATTTCAAAAATAGAAGCGTCAAAATTACGAATAGCTTTGGCAAAGGCTTCCCCATTTTGTTTTTTAAGCCGTTCAAAAACTGATTTTTCTTTTACCATTACCTCGCTATCCTTTTCATAAAAAACTTTTTAAAAATTGTATCACATACAAAAAACGATCCATCTATTTCTTTTGTTTCCCATCTTTATAAAGAACAGTCCTAAAGAATGAAACAGGCTTTTTATCTCTCTTGGTATTGGCTTCATCCATATCCCGTAAAATAGTACGACAATTCGGGTGTTTTTTAATATGCTCCAACCTGTTCTTAAGTTTAGGAGCATAAAGGTGCTCCAAATAATCCGTGTGACGCAAAAACTTTTCACCAGCTGTTTTAAGACGTGGCAAATCTAAACGTATCAACTCGTCTAAATTTCTAAAACAATGTTCTCTCACCTGTTCTAAATGTGGCAAAATAAGAGTTTGAACCTTTTTTAAATGGTTGAAACAATTATCTCCTGCTTTTTTAAGATTTGGAGCACTAACCTCAAACAAGTTTGGACAATCTTTCACATTTTCAGACCCCATTTCTTTTAAATCTGGCAATGAAAGATGGCATAAAAATGAAAAACCTTTAATTGTCTCTGGCTCAAGGTGTGTTACACCACTTAAACAAAGCTTTTGAAGAACTGGCTTGACCTCTTCAGGTTTCTGCCTATGATATAACGATGTTCCTAATTGAAGAACTTCTTTTCCATCTAAAATCAACATCGTATCTTTTTGAACACCATTTTGGGTTGTATTCTTAATTTCAATTGAGTTTGCTTTTTTAACCTGATCCATAACAACTTCCAAAAGGAGTGTGTTTTTAAGATCAGTTTCGGATAATATTTTTCTAACAACTGCATGATTTTTCCCTAAGTTAAGATGTCCTACAGATCTGTTATCACGGCTATAAACATCAATTTTTTCCAATTTTGGTGCATATATTTTAGCTTTTGAACAGCTATGGTAACCTATCTCTTTTAACCTTGGGAAATACTGTTCATCTTCCTCATCTAATTTTGTTAAAGAATAACGTCCTATTTCTTCAAGGTTCGGGGCTTCAATCTTTTTCACCCTTCCAAAACAAGAATTCCCTACTTTTTTTAACTTTGGCGCTTTAAAATAATCAACTTCTAGAGACTCAAGAATGTTATCATTCACCACCTCAAGATTAGGCATTTCCAGTTTTTCAATATGGCCTAGTATCCAAGAAACACCACGACCTTTAAAGGATTCAACCGATTTCAAACACAAAGATGAGATTTTTCCATTCTTTGCTGTGATAAAGTCATTGCCATCTAACTGAATATGTATTTCACCTTTTGTTTGAGTAACTGATATTTTTTTACCCCTTGTTTCTGCATTTAAAATTCCATATAACCCAGCATTAAGTGCGAAAGTACTTTGAACAAAATTGTCATATGTATTGGTTGAAATGATAACATTCCCCATTTGATAATAACCCTTTTCATTCATTTTTGACATATTAATCTGAACATCTCTAGGGCATTTTTCAAACGTATATGAACTCACAAATTCACACACTGGGATATTCACTTTTTTTAAATTTGGCACCTGTCCAAGCATTCTAGTAGAAAAATTTTTTAAATTTGGGGCATTAAATTCTATCAAATAATCCATTATGTTAAATGAATGGTCCTCAACATATTGAGCTTGAAGCGTTAATGAGATGATATTCCCCTTTTGAATACGCATGACTTCTTTGCCATCAGCAAGCAAAATTTTAACACCATTGATACTTTTAACTTGCAAGGTTTTATCTTTTATTTCATTTTTTAAGGCATTTAAAGAGGCTCTTTCACTTTTAAGAGGGGTTAAAATATCTTTTTTCTTTAAATCAATAACAAACCCATCAGCCATAAGTTGAGAGTTTTTATCAACCTCAAAGACAACACCATCTTTTACATAAAAACCATCTCCAAAATAGATGTTTTCTCTTTCCGTATGATAATGATATATCGCATTTTGATACACATAATTTATAGGAAGAAAATCATCCCTTGCCAAAAAATCAACCTTAAAAAATCGTTTTAATGAGTGAGATAAGCCAACAATAATATTATCAGGATTTGAATCAAACGTGTTATCACAGTTGGAAACCGTGTGATTATACCTGTTTTTAATAGAGATAAATCCACCTGTTTTAAGTATTTGAATTGAAATCACCGATGTACCATATTTATCTTGACGCCCTGGATGCGAAAAATCTTTTCGATTTAATTTATCAGCACCTTCTTTAATGGCATGAATGATGTAATATTTTTTGTGGCGATTTGGGTCAGTTAAAGTACAAATCTCTTCCCCTTTAGCATAATAAGGAGCGATTGAATTTTTCTTTTCTTCCGTATCAGCAACAAAGGCATCATAGCCCGCTTTTTTCAACAGGGTGATTGGATTTTCATAAGGACGTTGTTCTTCCTCAACCTGTTTTTTCAATGACCTTAAAAAAGGAATAATGGGCTCTGCCTTTCGCCCTGCAAATTTAACAATTTGCAAGATATTTGGAATTTCAAAAATAGAAGCGTCAACATTACGAATAGCTTTGGCAAAGGCTTCCCCATTTTGTTTTTTGACTAAATCATAAACCGACTTTTCTTTTGCCATTTACCCTCCTTATCTTCTTTTTTCATTATAACACAAAAATATACTTCTGTATAGAATGGTTAAAATTATCTTTCAAAATCAAACTGTTGTATATATTTTTCCATTGATACTGGAAGTTTTTTTTGCACAACAACTGTTGGTTTTTTTTCTAAATTTTCTTCCTTTTTAAAGGCTGCATTTGGTGCATACAAACACGTTAAATTAGGCGTGTTATAAAAATTATCTCGCTTAATTAAACGAAGGTGTGGCATATAAACACTTTTCAATTTTTCACAATGAGATAAAACATTTTCATAAATAAAATCAATCTTAGGGGCAATCACTGTTTCAAGTGCTGGTAATTCACAAAGACTATTCTCCAAAATCACATCGGCCTTATCCAAAACAACAACTTGAAGATTTGGACAATTTCTAAATGTTCTTTCACGAATGACTTTCAACTCATTTAATCGTACTTTTTTAAGTTTGGGATTGTTTGAAAAATAATCTTCTCCCCAATACCATCCTAAAGAAGGAAGTGTCAATTCCTCTATTTCATTTAAATAACAAAAGCATTTTTCCCGTGTATAAGATAAAAACGGCAAATCTAACTTTTTTAATTTTGGCAAATGGCAAAAACAATTTGACTTAACTTTTTCTAAACAAGGAAGATTTAATTCTTCAAACCCATTCCGATTGAAACAATAGTCTTTTGTTCCTCTTACCTCAGGCATTAAAAACCTTTTCAAATTTGGGTTATCATTCACACATTGCCATTCTAAATAAAGCACTTTAGGACAATTAATTTCTTCTAATGATTCACAATTACAAAAAACATTTGAGGCAATTTTTGTCACATTTGGTAAAAAAACTTTTTTAAGTTTGGGACATTTGTTAAAATTTCCACTCCCAACATATGAAACATTGGGTAAACTCACCTCTTCTAAACCTGGCAAATTATGAATAAGCCCAGCATCAAGCTGCGTTATGTTTTCTAATGCGATTTTCACTAATTTACCATTTTTAAATTTAAAGAACGGCTCCTCATTTATCATTAGCTCGTAAACACCATCAAGATATTGTTTTACAGAAACATTATTATTCAAAATAATTGATTTCAAAAATGTGAGAAATTCTGAATTATACCCCCCTTTTGCTTTAATTTCTTTATTTTTAATGTCAATTGCTAAAGAACCCAAAAAGTAAACTCCTTTTTCTTGCATTTTTGGTGCATATACTTCAGCATTTGTACCTTTAAATGAAAATGCATACATCGTTTCTAAAGAAGGCAAATTTACTTTTTCTAAATTTTTTAAATATTCAAAACACCATTCATTTATAATTTTGACACAAGGAGCATCAACCGTTTCCAAATCTTCAAAATGTTTTAACGTATTTGCTTCCATTTCAACCAATTTAGAAAAATAAAGTCTTTTTAAAGATCCCTCTTTTGCATAAAGTAAAGGTTTTCCATCCAACAATAAAACTTTCATTCCATCTTGATTTTGAAGTTGCAAAACACCTTTTTGAATCTCAGCTTCAAAACAAGGTATAAATCCATCTGTTACACTCGCAGGATTCAAAATTTTTCTATCTTTTAAATCAATAATAAAAGGTCTTATCATCAATTGATAATCTTTGTTTGTTTGATGAACAACACCATCCTTTACATAAAAATCATCCCCAAAATAAACATTGTTTGTTTCTAAAATATACTTAATAATCTGATTATTTTGATAGGTATACCCCTTACTCAATGGGACTTTTCTGCTTGCAAAATCAACATTGAAATATTTTTTTATCGCAAATGAAAGCCCCATTATAATATTATCTGGGTTTGAATTAAATGTGTTATCACACCCTTGAACGGTATGATTATAACGGTTTTTGATAGAAATAAACCCACCTTTTTTTAAAATTTGAATGCTAATCACTGATGTACCATATTCATCTTGCCTCGCTTCTATGCCATAAAAATTTTCCCGTTTAATTTCCTGCACATTCTTTTTCACAGCATTGATGATATAATATTTTTTATAACGGTTTGCATCTTTAAAAGTACAAAGTTTTTCATGACTTTCAAAATATTTTTGAATGTCATTTTGCTTTTCAAGCGTATCGGCATAATAAGCATCATACCCAGCCAATTCAAGCAATTTAAAAGGCGAGAGATGCCCAGCAGCTACTTCTTCAATGTGAATTTCTTTTAAACTTTCCAAAAATGGTAACAAAGGCATGGCATTTCGACCTGCATAACGCACAATACGTGCCAAATCAGGAACATCAAAAATCCCACTATCAAAATTTCTGATTGCCTTGGCAAAAGCTTCCCCATTTTGGCGTTTAATAATGTCATAAACTGATTTAGTCATCAACCCTCTCATGTGCTTTTTGCGAAAATTGAAATCTATGATTGCCTGAACAAACCAACTGAGGACCTGAAGGCGTTTGAGTTAATAATGGCAAATAATCCTTTTTCCATCGTTCTTGCAATTTAGGAGCATAAAGCGATTTAAATTCAGGATAATTAAAACACCTATCCCCTAAATATAATAATTCAGGCGCATTAAATGTTGTCATCTTAGGTGAATTTTGAAAACAACAAGGACTTATTTTAACAACTTTTGAAGCATCAAATCTTTCAAGCTCAGGCAACCAGTTGAAGCAAAAAAGGCCTATTTCTTCCAAATTTTCAAGTTCAACTTTTTTTAATAACCTGTTATTCAAAATGTTCTTTTCAGCTAATTTTAAAAGAGAGATCATTTCCAATTGTTGCAAGCTAGCATTGGTTGTGATGCAGTTGCTTCCCATTTCTTGAACATTGTTTAAAATCAATTTTTCTAATTTATCATTATAATTGAAGCATTCATTATCTATGTACATTAAACTTGAAAAATCAACACGCACCAAATTTGGACAATTACACACATTCGAATCTTGCATAATAATTGCATTTGGAATTGAAATTTCTTCAACCTTTGGAAATCCAACCAAAGCAAATTCTGGAATAACAGTGCATTTTTCCAAATGGATTTTTTTAAGCTGGCTACCCTTTGTTTTTAAAATTAAAACATCATCGGCATAAACCTCTTTATTCTTCCCATTTAAAACAACATCTACTTTTTGAGATTGTCTTAATTCATCATTCAACAATTCCTTAAATCCCAATGAGCCACTAGAAGCCCCCAAACATTCTTTTTTAGCCACATCAAGCGTCATCCCAGCAACGGTATAAAGACCTCGCCTGTTCATATAAGGCGTATTGATATCTTCTAAATTTACAAAAAATTCCGACGTTAGTATTTTTAAATTTTGAACTTTGGGTGCTTTGACTTTTTCCAACCGATAATTAGGCGTTGTTGTATACATCAAAATTTCTGAAGCATTCAAAAAGGTCGCCCTTTTTAAAAAAGGATTTTTTGATACATCAAAATACACAGACGTTGCATTTGGGGCACTAACTGTGGCTAAAAATTTAAAATCTTTTAACCAAGCTAAATTCAAAAAATTTGCTTCATTAAACGACAATGAAATAACCTGTTTGTTATGTATAACAGCAAATTCTTCATCTTCAACAAAAATATGCTTTTTATCCCCTTTTAATTGAATATGAATTTTCTTTCCCTTTAACTCATTGTTCAAAAGTGAAATCGAATCCATATCCAATGAACCAAAAAAATCTTTTGTTGGAAAATCAGTAACAATTTTCTTTTCTTTCATATCCAACAAATAAGGACCTATAAAAATTTGATAATCCTTATTAATCTCATAACAAATACCATTATAAAGGCAAAAATCTTCCCCATAATAAGCATTATTTTTTTCATAACAATAGCGATAAATTCGCTCATTTTGATAGGTATATCCATTGGGAATAGAAGCCTTTGTGGCAACAAAATCAATATTGAAATATTTTTTCAGAGCAAAAGAAAGCCCCTTAATAATATTATCTGGATTGGATGAAAAAGTATTATCTGGTGATTCAACTGAATGGTTATATCTGTTTTTAATTGAAATATACCCCCCTGTTTTTAAAATTTGAATAGAAATCACCGAAGTACCGTATTCATCTTCCCGTCTTGGTTCTTTAAAATCAGACCTTTTTAATTTATCAGCCCCTTTTTTAACACAGTGGATAATGTGATAATTTTTAAACCTAGACCAATCACCAAAAGTGCATAATTCCTCCCCTTGATCAAAATAGCTGGCAATGGAATTTTGCTTGTCCAGCGTGTCGGCTACAAAAGCATCATACCCCACACTTTTTAACAATAAGAAGGGATCCTTATATTCAACCGTTTCATCTATTTCAATGTTTTTAAAACTTTCTAAAAAACCAAGAATGGGAACGGGATTTCTGCCAGCATAACGCACAATTTTATCCAAATTTTCAATATCAAAAAGACCATTATCAAAGCGTCTGATTCCTTTGGCAAAGGCTTCACCATTTTGTTTTTTAATGATGTCATACATGCTTTTTTTCATTTATCGGCCCCGTTGTTTTCCTCTTAAAAAATTCAACAACCCAAACGTCAACATATTCATTAACCGTTCATTTTCTTTAATAAATTGCCGTTTTTGAATCATATATCTTGTTGTTACGAGAACGAGCTGATTAGCTCTTAAATAAGGGGCATACAAATGACCAGCATTTTTAAATGCTCCAAAGCTTACAAAAACCAAATTAGGCGCTTCAATATAACACCCTTTGTCATTGTCAGAAAAAGCATACCTTTCAACAGTTGAAAGTTTTGGAACATAAATTTTCTTTAATTTTAAATTAAAAGAAATAGCCCCTTCCTCTGCTTGCTTTAATTTTAAGAGGTTTAAAACCCTTAAATCAAAATTATATGATAATGATTTAATTCCAACCTTTTTACAAGAAGGCAGAAAAACCTCTTTTAACTTCTCATTAGAATAAATACCATATTCCCCTATACGTAAAACTTTGGGAGCATAAATTTTTTCAAGCTCCTTGTTAAATCTTAAACTATTAGGTGGAATTTCTTTTAATTTTGGAAAATAAAGTTCTTTAGCTTTCACATGAGAAAAACAACCAGCCCCCATGCTTTTTAAATTTTCAAATACAAATTTTCCAAAATCACATCCCAAAGAAAAGCAATGAGCTCCCATTCGAATCAAATTTGGTGCAAAAAAATGATTTAACGCCGTGTCTTCAAAACAATAATTTCCTATCATGTTTAAATTTGGCGCTTCAAAAAAAGTCAAAGCTCTTTCCCCCTTAAAGGAATTATCTGGTAAAGACACAGCTTTTAACAAATGCACCTTTGTAACATTCTTATCTTCATCAAAACTTAAAAAAGGCGCTCCATCTAACAAAAGGTCAAAGCCATTTTCATTTTTCTTTCGTTGAATGCTTTTACCCTTCATTTCCTCAATCAAAATATTTGCAAACTTATCATCCTCATAAAAGAATGTAGTTACTGTTTTTGCTTTTAAATCAAACAAATACTGCTTCATAAAAAACTGATAATCCTTTTGAATGGGAATAATTTCACCCCCATCAACATAAACCCCATCCCCAAAATACATATCCTCTTTTTCAAGCGTATAATAAATCAAATGATTTTGAGCAATAATATAATGTTCTGGCAAAACATATTTAGATAAACAAGGTGTTGAAAAATCAAGATTAAAATGTTTTTTTAATGAATCAGACAACCCTAAAATAATATTATCAGGATTTGAATCAAA
>JAZSGT010000007.1:0-16279 GCA_045532865.1 Alphaproteobacteria bacterium | reverse complement strand
CCTCCATCTCTTTTATTTGTTTTTCCATTTTGGCTTCATTTTGTATGTCAATGCCCATAAGTTTGAAATTCGCAATATCCATCTCTCTTATTTTGTTTTCTATTTTGTTTTCTTCTTGCATGGTAACTCCTTTTGAAAATTCCCTGATATTCTAGTATATGTTGCCGGATTTGTCAATTAAATTTGGCTTTTATAAAAAAATGACAATACATCGTAAAAGATCTTTTTTCAAGTAAGATGCCCTCAATGGCAAAGGATACATTGATATCTAAAAATACGTCTCAAGAAGAGGTAAAAATTACAACCCAAACACCAAGAACAAGTTCTCGTATGTACAGGTGAAAAAGATATAGAGATATGTAGCTTATCCCAAAATTAAACGAAGCATTTAAAAGTAGGTGAGATAGAATAAGTTTATCTTTTTAATGAAGTTAAGGATGAATAATCTCTTTGACAAAAAGATGATTTTGTGATATTCAAAAAACATATTGAACAGAATATATATTTTTTAAAATGTTGTAAAATAATGCGTATTTTATTTGTTAAAATTTGTTTGATTTTATTTTTGGTGGGTGGTGCTTGTTTCTCATATCATAAAGTTCATATGATTTCTATACCTAAAAAAATACACTATGTTTGGTTTGGTTCAAAACAAGAGCCTTTAATGGTTCAAAAATCAATTGAAAGTTGGAAAAAGGCCATGCCAGACTATGAAATAAAACGCTGGGATGAAACAAATTGTAACCTTGAAGCAAATGCATTTATCAAAAGAGTTTATAAAGAGAAAAGATGGGATTATGCTTCTGATTGGTGCAGGTTGGAGGCCTTGTATAATGAGGGAGGCGTTTATTTAGATACGGATGTGGTGCTTCAGCGTCATTTAGGGGATTTGTTGGTTAAAAATTTCGTTTTAACAGTGGAAAGGAAGAATGTAATATCAGGGGGTATTTTGGCTGCAACGCCTCGGCATCCTTATATTGAAAAAATTAAAGATTTTTATCAAAATTATAAGGAAACAAAACACATTTCTATCCCTTTGGTATTGCAAGATATATTTGAAATCTATAAAAATTTCAATGATGATTTTGTGGTTTATCCTGCGAATATTTTAATGCTTGATTTTGGTGGAGAGGAAAATTATGCAAAGCATTTATATGGAACAGGAAGACCGTTTTTTAGTGAATGCACAGCTACTTATTGGCAGTTTCAGCGATATTTCTTGTATGATTTTACCTATTGTATCAAAAATTGCCAAAAGCCAACGATGGCTGAGTTTATTATCCCACTTGAAAAGGGACGTTTTTATTTGATAAAACATCAAGAAAAGGGTTGTTTTTATGCCAAAAGGCCAAAAATTGAGGGGTATTATTCTTTTGATGGAGAGGAAAAGAGTATCCTTTTTCTTAGATACGATAGTGGAAAAGAAGAAAAATACAGGTGCCAAAAAAATCAATGTGATAGAGAATATCTTAATTGATTTGCTATGTGGTGTGTTGTTTTGCATACAATAAATTAAGGTGGCTTTTTTTGATGTGTGTGAATATTTTTATATTGTAAATAAAACCTTTTTGTGATATTATACCGTTATATTTAATAATTTAGACAAAGGTGATTTTATGTCAAAAACAATAACAATAGTAACTTCTAATAAGGGCAAGATTCATAGTTTAACAAACGCATTAGAGGGGCTTGATGTTCAAGTTGAAAGTCAAAATTTAAATTTGCTGGAGCCACAATATGATACGATTGAAGCGGTGGCAATATATAAAGCGAAAATGGCGTTTGTACGCCTTAAAAAACCGGTTCTTGTTCATGATGGTGGGTTGGTTGTCCCTGCATTAAAGGGGTTCCCCGGTGTTTATACAAAGTATATCTCTGATACATTAACCCCACAAGATTTTATAAATTTGATGAAAGATAAAGAGGACAAAACCTGTTATTTAACCCAAACAATGATTTATCTGGATGAAAATGGCAATTTTCATCAATTTCAAGATAAGTTGATGGGGAAAATTGCTGACACGGTTTCAACGGTTGATAATGACAAAGGTTGGGGTATGTTATGGCAGATTTTTGTGCCTAAAGGATCGGATAAACCTCTTGCTGAGATACCGGAGGATGTGTTTAATAACGAGATTCGCCCTATTGCTAAAACAAACTCCGTATGGGAGGATTTTAAATCCTTTTTAATTAAAACGTATAATATTCAAACGACGCAAAAAAAAACACCTGAAGTGATGCCTAACCCTGTTATCCCTGAGAAAAAAGAGGAAACAGCTCCTTTAAAAAAAGAAGAATTGCCAACTGACAAAGGGCAAGAATTAGCACAGGCCACTTCTTCTAAAACGAGCAAGAATGAGGCACAAACAAGTGAAGAGAATGCTTTTGAAAAATGGCTTGATAAGCTGGGTGAGTTGGTGGAAAGAGGGGATTCTGAAGAAATTAAAAGAATGTTTTTCTATGTCTTTCGTGATAACGCGGGATTTGTTTTTAATAATAAATTTTCAGGGGAAAAGTTTTATTTTTCAAAAGAGGATATAAATAAACAAAATAAGTTTGGCCACACATTGGCTATGATTTTGGCTCAATATGGTTCTTCTTATTCAATTGAAAATTACATTTCTTTAGAGGCCATAAATCTGTTAAAAGATGCTGATTGTCAAAAAAAGGATAAAGATGGGCGAACAGTACTGCATTATTATTGTCAAAATAGGTGGCCAAAGTATGCGATGTTGGAAGAGATGGCTAAAGATAAGCGTTTTGATTTTTATGAAAGAGATGTTTCTAAAATGTCGCCGCTTCTCTATCTCTTTTCAGGAAATGATTTGGAAAAATTAGACTGTATAAATTGGCTGTTTATTGATAGTAAACTTTTGAAAAATAATTTTTCAAGGGCTTTAGATGCTGATGGTAACAATTTTTTAATCACTCTTTTAAAAAAATATAATTGGAAAAGCGAAAAGAGTGCAAAATTTAATGAAATCGAAAATGATGACGATGAGGAATACAAAAATGATTTAATTGAAGAGATAACTCAGGCGATTGTTTCCAACGTTCCTGATCTTTCATGTGTGCAGTCAAAGGACGGTTTATCTTTGATTAAATATATTAAAAAGCATAATTTAAAAGAATTTTGTGAATATCTGGCAGAAAATGCCTGTGATAAAAAAATGGCTGAACAGGCAAAGAAATTGTTTTTAAATACGGGGAATAAAAAAACAACAGCTAAAAAAGAGGTAAAAAGAGCTGGCACTCAAAAGGGAACTTCAAAAAAAGAAGTAAAGAAAACACCACAAAAAGAGGCTGAAAAAGCAACAGATAAAAAGACGAGTGCTCAAAAGACAACCTCAAAAACAACGGAGAACAAGTCATTAGTTCCTCAAAAAATTGCCACACAAGCACCTAAAAAGCGTGTGGTAGCTAAAGGGCGAAGTAAAGCAGAGGATTAATCCCTTGTAAGGATTTATATTAAAATCAGGGCTGTTTGCTTAATGGCTCTGATTTTTTTTATGCATAATGTGAAAAAAGAAAGACAATTAAAAAGAGGTGCTTTTTATAGTGCGGAAAGCCTTGAATGTAAATCGGCATCACACGTTGCACCACAGTTTTTTATTTTGCATTTTTCCTATCATTGTTCGTTTTGTTTTGTATTTCCTCTTAATTTTTGAACAACCAAGTCAAGAGTGGCTCTGGCTTTTAACACCTCTTGTGGTTGGCGATAATAAGGGCTGTGTGTGGTGCGTTCAGAAAGCAACACGCCTTTGGCTGTTTTGGGTTGATAGGTTTGATGTTCCATCACTTGATGCTGTAAAATAGCGCTTTGTGCTTCAATAGCGCTTGCTAAACAGGCTGCTTGATAGCTCGATTCATAAGCTGATAATTGACGTGCCAATTGCAAATTGGGGTTTTCTTCTGCCTCCATCCGAGGGGTAAAGCCATTGTTATTTTTAACAAAAGGGTTGGGGTTGAACGGCAAAATTGCTTTTAAATCAAAGTCGGTAATAACATGCTGATTTTCGTAGTACGTTGATTTTTTACGGATTTTTATTCTTGTTGGAAATTTTGCTATGTAATGCAAAAGGGTGTTGCCGTATTTGTCTTGGGCGTCAATGAGGGTTGGATCTTTTTTAAGATCTGCTAAAATCTCTTCAAAAAAGAAGTTTCTTTGGCAACAAAGATATCTTTCAATAATACCTAAAAATTTTGAAGCAAAAGTTGTTTTATTCATTTTTTAATCTTTCAATAAAGAGTTAATCTTTGATATGGTCGCCTCGCAATTGTTGAGCGATTTTTAAAATTTTATGCCGTTTAACAAAAAAGGCTTTTTTTTGTTGGGCTGCATGAGAAATCACATTGCCACGACCATCCACATATTCTGCCATCAAGTTCATTTCAGTTAAATGCTCAATGGCTGAGGCTGTTCTGGCTGTGGCATAGCCAGATTCATAAGAAATTAACATTTGATGTGCTTTTGTATCTTCAGCATAAGCTGCTAAAAAGGAAGCTGTGTAGCCAAATGAATCTTTGATGAATGGGTTTGGTTTGTACCAAGAAACAACGCTTGGAATGTCAAGAACATTGTCAAAGTTGTTTTGGCTTCTGCCTTCTTCAGCCAGCTCTTTGATTGGTTTTGAAAAAGAAAGATAATGCAACAATGTGTAGCCTGTGAGGTCTTTTGTATCCACAGAAACGCCTTGAGACAAAAGGTCTTTAATTTCAGCAATCAAGTTTTTTTGAGCAATTTCTTCTTTTGTGGCGCAAGAACCAAGTTCTTGAATTTTGAGTTTGTAGGCGTTTTCTTTATCTTCTAATAACATGGGGATGTCCTTTCTTTTTTTTTAGTATTGATGCTGTTGTTGAAGTCTTTTTTGAAAAGCTAATTTGATAAAATTATTTTGATAAGTGGATAATTTTTGATAATCAGATGATTCTTTTAAAACCAAATTAATCGGCAGTAAATAACGGTTATTCAACAAGGCTGGATTGGGTTTATGTTTTAAAATATCATCTAAGGTTAAGCCTTTGATTTCCTTATCCTCAAACTTGAAAAAAATGTGCAAAAGGGTGTCGCCTTCTTCATTTTGAGAATCAATAAGCGAGGGGTTATCCTCTAACATCATTTTGATATATGAAAAATCATACGTTGAACGGCAAGTCCTTTGATTATACGCTTTATTTTTCAGCACATTTTGAATCTCAAGATGAAAAATATCTTGAGCTGAAAGGGATTGACGTGTTTTTACCTCTTCCTTAGATTGCTGAGCCCCATAAAGAGCGATAAAGTGATTGAGCAAATCTTTTGAATGAGCCGTAAAACTTGTTTGATAATTGGATAATTCAGCATAGGAATAAAGATTTTTATCAACATAATCAAGGGGTAATTTGTCCGTGTTGTTTTTAATAAATGGGTCTGGATTGTAGGCTAAAATATCCGTCAACGTCATATTTTCAACAGCGTAATCACGAGAAAGGGTGAATCCCCTCAACCCGAGTTGTGCAAAAATGTTGAGGAGGGTATTACCCCTTGAATCTTTTGAATTGATTAAATCTGGATTTTCTTGGAGTGCTTTTTTCACATTTGAAAAATCATATAAAACGGAGTTGTCATCTGGGTCGCAGATGGCTTTATCAATCGCATTTTGGATTTCTTGATGTAAAATGTTGGTCATAAAATACTCCTTTTTAAATTGGGATTAATCACCCATTTGACGAGAACCCATCAATATGTCAGCAACATTTTCAAGAAAAATGTTCGCCCCAATCTTTTTTTTCATATCAACAGTGGAAGTTGTGTGTAACAAAGAGCCTAAAACAGATAGACCTTTGAGTGCTTTTGCAAGTTCTTGGGTGCGCACCTTGTCTTCATAAGCAGTTAAGAGTTGATAGGCTGTGTTATTTCCACATCTAGCAGCTTCCATCTTAGGTGTGAAGCCCTCATTATCTGCCACAAAAGGATTGGCTTGACGCGTGATAAGGTTTTCTAAAAGTCGTTTTCTCCACGGTGTGCTACATGAAATGGCACATTTGTGTAAAAGTGTTACACCCTTTGTATCTTTTGAATCAATCAACTGAGGGTGGTTATCAAGAATTTCTTCTAAGGGTTTTAAATCCTCATTTGAAATGAAACCTTGTTTATCTAATATTTTTTTATATTCTTGATGTAAAATATTGGTCATAAAATACTCCTTTTTAATTAAGCGTTTTGGCGAGTTAATAATTTGTTAAACACGATATTTAAAATGTTCGTTTTTTTGTAATGGTTTTGATAGACTTTTAAACATTTTTTTTCATAAGAGCCATTTTCTAAATAATTAATGGGTAAGTAGCCATCTTCATTCATCAAAAATGGGTTTGGCTTGAATGCTAAAAGCTCATTGATGTTTAATCCACGCACTAAAGAATTGCTTGCAGTTTGGCAAAAAAGATGTAAAACGGTGTTTCCGTGATTATCTTGGGTATTGATAAGTTTGGGGTTTGATTGCAAGAGTTGATGAACCCTTGAAAAGTCATATTCTGCCATATCAAAGCCGTGGTTATATTCAAAAGAACAACGGCTTCTAATAATTGCATCATGAAGGGCTTGTTCTTCATTAGAAAGGTGCGTTTTCCCAAATAATTGGGAGGTAAAACAAGTAATCTGATTATAATGTTTGTGATAATTTTTTAATGTTTCAAACGGTTTTGATTTTTCTTTTAAATAATCAATTGGCAAATAACCATCCTTGTTTTTAATGAGAGGATTGGGTTTGAAAACCAAAACATTTTCAACATGTAAACCATGTACCAAGTTATTGTCAGAAATTGTTCTGCATAAGATATGTAAAAGCGTGTTCCCCTCATTGTCAGTTGAGTTGACAAGGCGTGGGTTGGATTGGAGGGTGCTTCTAATTGCTGAAAAATCATATTCACTATCGTCAAATGCGATGTTATATCGAGAGTTCCTAATCGCTTTTTGAATTTCTTGATGTAAAATGTTGGTCATAATGTGTTCCTTAGATGTTTGTTGTTTGTTTTTTTATAAGGAGGTTTGATTGCCTTTTAAAAAGTGAGCAGCAGCAAGAATTTGATTTTTTGCATTGTCTTGACGTTCAACAAAATTGCCACCAGAATTTTTTAACAACATACCAAAGGCAGCCAAGCCTTTCAATGCTTTTGCCATTTCTTGGGAGCGTACTTTGTCTTCATAAGCACTTAACAAAGCATATAAAGGATTGTTTGTGTCTTGAATTATCATGCGAGGCGTAAAGCCCTGTTTGTTTTCAACAAAAGGGTTGGCCTTGTTTTTAATTAAGGCATTGACAATTGGCATTGTTATATTCTTATAAAGGTTATGATAACGTGCTAAAGAATGTAAAAGTGTTTCACCATTAGAATTTTTTCGGTCAATAATTTGAGGGTCTTTTTGAATGGCATTTTCAATATAATCAAGAACAAATTTTCTGTTTGAGTTAGAAGGATCCATTAAAAAAAGAGCCAATGTTTTATGTAATGTATTAGACATGTTTTTTCCTTTTTTTTATTCTTTTTCAAGTGTGTTTTGCGTTGTTATAAAAGCAGTTGCAGGCTTTTGAAAAGCAACAGGCGTTGGCATTGCAAAGCAAGGAGGTGTTGCGCGCGTTTCTTTCATTTCTTTTTCAATAGCTTCTAATGTTTTTGCGCCATGTTTTTGCAACAATTTTTGAATATGAAGAGTGTTTCTTTCAAATTCTGGGTCAAGATTGGGGCGCATGAGAATGCCTTGAACATAATCAAGAGGAGTACCGTATTTGGAAGCTTCATTTGCCTGAGCATTATTGTTCAAAAGTGTTTCAACCACATCATAATGGCCGTTTTTGATGGCTAAAATAAGAGGGGTTGCTTCATCTCGATGCGTATGCCCGTTGGCATTGGCACCTTGAGAAAGTAACACTTGGGTTGAAGCTTTGTTGCCACTGTCAGCCGCATAATGCAAAGCTGTCCAACCGTGATTGTCTTTTTCATCAATTTCAAGTGTTTGACGGATAATAAAATTGAGTGTATAGGTGTTATCTGCTTTGGCAGCTAACATCAAAGCTGTTTGACCTTGGTTGTTTTTTTTGTTCACATTAGCCCCAGCGTGAATAATGGCAAGTGCTGTTGTTGGATAGCCATTTTCAGCTGCAATCATTAATGGTGTGCGATCTTCATGATTTAAGGCGTTTAAATTTGTTGTTAATGGCGCAATCATATCAATGATTTTTATTTTTGCATTTTGACTGGCTATGTGCAAAGGAAGGTTGCCTTGTTTGTTGGGTTGATTGACGTTGGCTTTTTTTTCAAGCAATACGTTCAATGAATCTAAATGCGCATAATGAATGGCAATTTCAACAGGGGTTAAGCCTGAAGCATCAGCAGTATCTTTGTTGGCGCCTTTTGAAATGAGATATTCCACAATTTGAGGTTTGTTGTGTGCTGTTGCAGCAGAAAGAGGGGTTGCAACGCCAAGGTCAGCATTCACTGGAAAACCATTATCAACATAAAATTTTAATGTGTCTAAATCACCATTTTCAATGGCTGTTAAAACACCTGATTGAGCCAATAATGTAATCGCATTTGGGAAAATGTTTTTTTCTGAAGGCGTTGGAAAAGTTTGTTCTGTCATTTTGAATAAATCCTTTTTTGGTTGGGGAAGGGGGTTAAGCGTTCCGTTGATTGATAAACTTTTGATTTAAAATGGCAACGGCTTTTTGGATGTTTTTAGATTGTTGTATGAGTTTTTTCTTCACCTCATCAGAGTTGTAAACTTGTGTTGAATGCGCCAAAGTGGCCAATTCTTTTGCCATATGGTCTAAGTGTCGCATGGTTGTTGATATTGTTTCGTGATAGAGCATTTGACTTAAGTTGTGCACTTCTTTTAAAGCTGGTTTTTGTGCTTTTTGAGGGACAAGTTGGATTTCCTCTTTAATTGACTGAAACGTACTTTCCCCTAGGTTTTTTTGAGAAGGGGTTGAAAGAGCTTCTTCCTCTATATAAGAGGGGAGTTCATCTTCAAGCTCCATTTTATCTTCCATGTTTTCATCTGTTTGAGAGGAAATCTTCTTGTCATCTGAAACGGCAAATATTTTGGCAAGATCGTAAGGAGAGTATCCATGTTTATCTTTAATCATTGGATCAGCCCCAGCATTTAATAAAGTCTTAATACTGTCTTCATAAAAATACATAAGAGCAAAGTGTAAAGGTGTTTTGCCATACACATCTTGTACATTCACATTTGCGCCTTTTTCAATCAAGGCTTTAACATATTGACGGTGATTATTCATGACAGCCATATGCAATGCTGTTTGATGAGGGCGATTATCAATGTTCCTATTTCTCATATTCAAATTGATATCATAGCCATGACGCAAGGATAATAATTTTTGAATCTTTTCATGGTCATTTGAAGAAAGGTCTTCTTTTGAAAGCAAGGCGATGAGTTGAAGGCCTTTTTTTTCATCAGGAGTTGTTGTTTCATAAATTGGTAAATACATGAGTATGAGCTTTCCTTTTTTTGATAAGAGTTAATCTTCTTTTTGGTGGTGGTGTTTGCCTTGTAAAGTAAAAGCAAGTTTTAATAAATTATCCCCAGCTTTGTTGACAATTTCTTTAATTGCTTTTTTGTCTTTTTCTTGATAAAGGGTGGCTAAAACGGCTAAAGGTTCTAGTGTTTTGCCAATAGCTTTTGTTTGATAGCTTCTTTCATAAGAAGAAAGCAGGTGTAAATTAAGCTTTTTGGCGCGTTTGATGTCGTTTCCATAAAAGCCTGCATTTTCAACCACAAGAGATAATAGCATCATGGGGGTATACCCTTGTTTATTTTCAACAAAAGGGTTGGGTTTATATTTTCGCATCACTGTTGGGAGTGTTAAATCACAAGAAACACCGTTTTTAGAAAATTTAATTTCATCAATTTTCAAACACAAAACATGCAACAAAGTGGAATTGTCCAAATCCTTAACGGGGTGGTCAATATCCATCCCTTGTTCTAAAAGGTTTTGAATTTTAAGGGCATATTCTTCAATTTTTTCTCTTTTTGTGAAATGATGCAAGCGCATGATGGCAGATTCATATTTTTTAACCAAAGCTGATTGGTGCATTTCTTTTGCGATTTGTTCAGCTTCTTTTATCGCCTTTTCTTTTGAAACGTTGGCAGTTGCTTTTTCTTCCCCATTGTTTTCAATGACAGAGATGGGATTTTCTTTTCCCTCTTTATTCTGTGTTTCAAGTCGTTCTTTTAACAATCGAACAATAAGATCCGATTTAATCCGTTTTTTATCACAAGTGGGGGTATCAATCGTGATAAATTTTTGTCTTGAAATGGCCTCGTCCACCATCTTTTGTGTCACAATTAAACGTGGGTCAGCCAAAAGCAGTTTTAAAATATCAACTTGTTGCGTTAAAATCGCTTTTGACACAGGGTCGCCCTTTGTCACATCAGCCCCATTTTTAAGCAAAAATTCAACCCTCTCTTTATCCAAATGAGAAATGGCAGTGTCAAGAATAGGTGTTTTGTTTGTACCACTTGGCGCATTTACATCAGCCCCGTGTTCGATTAATAACTTTGCAATATAAGTGTTATTGCTCAAAATAGCGATACTTAACAAGGTGTTGCCTTGAACATCTGTTACGGTCACATCAGCCCCTGATTTAATCAACAATTCAGCTACGCTTGAGCGAGCGTAAGTCAAGGCATATTGTAAAGGGGAAAGATTGTTTTTTTGATTTTTTTTGTTTACGTTAGCACCATTTTGAATCATCAAATCCACAAGCTCACGCAACCCCTTTTTTGAAGCATAAATTAACGCTGTTGACCCTTGGTTGGGAAGGGTGGTCTTGTTGTGAATAAGGGATAAATCAGCCCCTTCTAAAATCAGCTTTTTCGCTTTTGTTTGGTCGACAACGTTATTTGAAAGAACTTTTAAAAGTTCGACACCAAGCGCGTAATCAGTCATTTTTTATCCTCCATTTTGATTTGTTTTTTGTGTGGTAAGGGATGTGTTTTTAACCCTAGCTTTTTGAATCAAAACAGGTTCTTGTCCACAAGAAAGGGGCCATTCTTTCCAAAAATTTTGCATTTCACGATTGTAGAATGATGTGCCAGCCTCATCAGCGGGGGTATTTCCTTTCCCATTTTTGATTGTGGTGTCAGCACCAGCATCAAGAAGAAGTTGAACCGTATTTTTGCGTCCAAATTTAGTCCCTATGTGTAAAGGTGTATTGCCCGTTGATGTTTGAGCATTTTTGTTAGCACCTCTATTTAAAAGGAGTTTTATTATTTCAATGTGGCCGTTTTGAGCCGCCTCATGCAAAGGGGTCGCTAATAAGTTGTCCACAGCATTCACATCAGCCCCAGCATTGAGGAGGAATTGAACACTGGCAATGTCCCCATTTAAAGAAGCAATGTGCAAAGGGGTGTTGCCTTTTTTCGTTTTGGCATTTATGTCTAGCCCATTGGCAAGTAACAAACGCAGAGCTTTTATATGCCCATTTTTAACAGCTAAGTGTAAAGGCGTGTTCCCTTCATTATCTGGCACATTTTTGTCAGCATGATTTTGGATAAGGTTTTGTATCATGCCAACATGCCCTATCGATGCAGCGTTATGTAAAGGTGTTGACCCAAAAAAATCTTTTGCATTTACATTGGAACCTATATAGACAAGGTATTGACTGGAGTTGCTATCTCCATTAGAAGTTCCAACATGTAATGGGGTTTTTCCATACCAGTCTTTTGTCTGGATATTGACACCATATGCAAGCAAAAGCATAACGGTTTCAAATTGCTTGTTCTCAACAGCCAAGTGTAACGGTGTTTTGCCAGAGCTATTTTGTGCATTTTTGTTAGCTTTTAGATGGATGAGAACGTGAATAATTTGCGTATACCCTTTTTGACAGACGAGATGCAAAGGCGTGTTCCCATCTTGATCTTTGACACTTAAATCAATTTCATCTGGATGCTCAACTTTTAGTAATTTAATAATTTTATTTTGAGCCTCTTTAGAAAGCGTTTCCCCTTCTGTAGAAAGGATATTCAACAATTCAATGCCCAATTCTTTCGGTGTTTTAAATAATAAAGGAGAGGGGGCATTTTGACTATAATCACAATTTGTTAGAGCAGGGGCAACATCTGTTTTTTGTGTTTCTTTCGCATCAGTTTTGAGTGAAAAAAGATGCGCAATTTCCGTTCTATTATTTCCAACAGCTATGTCTAAAGGTGTTTGACCTAAATTATTTTTCACCTCTTTATCAGCACCAACGTTTAAAAGTATTTGAACAATATCTAAAAAATCATATTTAACAGCTAAGTGTAAAGGCGTTTCATTTAAAGCGTTTGTTGCATTAAAATTGGCACCATAGCTTAACAATGTTTTGACAATGTTATCTTGATTTGTGATACAAGCTAAATGCAAAGGCGTGTTCTCATTTTTGTCTTTTGCATTTACATTAGCCCCGAGGGTAATTAAGCTCATTACAGCGTCGATATGATAACTTGTAATGGCCGTATGTAATGGTGTTTCCCCATCGTTATTTTTTGCTTCAAACTGGGCATCTTTTTGAGCGAGGAGTTGAATAATTTTTGTACTCCCTTTCCATGCGGCTGTATGCAAAGGTGTATCTCCATGGTTTTTTGTTGCCTTGTTCACATGAGCCCCTATTTTAAGGAGGAGTTTAATCATCGTGATATCCTTGTTTAAAGTGGCAATGTGCAAAGGGGTATGCCCATTTGTATCTGTTTTATTTAAATCAGCCCCAGCATCAATAAGGGTAATAGCTGCTACAATATTTCCCTCTATGACGGCTTGATGTAATGATGTGATGGGATTGTTAATAGTATGTTTTGCCATTTTTTACCCTTCGTTTTGATTGGTTTTATCTGAAACACCAGATAGGTTGTTTGTTGCTTTGATGATGGTTTTAATCAAGCGCTCGGCTTGTTCACTTGTGGCAGGAGAAACGCGTGAATCTTGATGTTCTGTCATATTGATTATATCTCGTGAAACCTTTGGCATGTTGGCTGAAACTTTTTCTTTATCTGTCAAAGAGGCAAGAACCATGAGGGACTTGAGCGCTCTTGCTGTTTGTTGTGCTTGAAAAGAGGTTGTGTAAGCCTCTAAAATGTTCAACTCTTCATATTTATATTCAAGTTGACGGTCTTGAAGTTTGACTTTATCCTTTTTATCAAACACCACAGGCGAGCGTAATGTGCGTGTTAATGCCATGGCCGGCGTGTTCATACGTTTGTCAACCAAAAATGGGTTGGGATGATAAGTTGTAACGATTTTTTCAATAGGAAGTGCAACGCTTTTGGGCCCCTTTTTGTCTCTGAAAAAAATGTATTTGAACTTTTGCTTTAATAACTTAAGAGCAAGCCTTGCTTGTTTTGAAAACGGATAGGCCAATGTTTTAAGCCCCATTTCACCTGCAATGTGAAGACAAGAGAGTGTGTCTTTTAAAACGGCTTTTGCGTTTTGATGAAAAATGTCAAAAGTGTAGGGTTCCACCCCATAAAGAGGAAAGGGATAATAACAAGCTAGATGCAAAAGAGTTTCCCCCCGTTTGTTTTGTGTGTTGATAGAAGCCCCTTGACCCAGCAAATCAACCACTTGACGCAAGGGTTGATAAAAAGCTTCAAATGGAGTGTTCTCATCTTTAATCATATCTGACAAATCATCTAACACCCCAGTTAGTTGATAGTTTAAAAGTGTTTTTTTATCATTCATAAAAGCAAACTCCTTTGAAAAAACGGCCTATTTTATCATAGATTTGGTTTTTCGTCAACAAATATTTATAAAACGTGAATACAGTGCGTTCAAAAAAGGTGAAAAAGCATCATCTACGGCGAATAAGTCGACCTCAGGTACAAATCAGTACACATTCGGTCGCCTCATTCATCCTTATCTGACGCCTTTTTGCCTTTTTTTAACGTATACCACAGGTCGGAGTTTTCTTTTTTTAACGTATACCACGGGTCAGAGGTTTCTTTTTCGAGACATCACATAAATCGAGGTTTCTTTTAACCTCGCTCTTAGGTACATGTTAAGAGCCAGCACAAAATAGCCAAATAAAGATGAATACACCGACTGTATAGTACGGATAAAAAGGGCTTTTAGCCCAAGGTACTTGAGGGAGGTGTATTCGCTTTAGGTGGCATTTTGTGTGCTAGCTCTTAACGCTTGAGGCAGTTGGTCCAAAAATCGGCTTGCGTACTCGAAAGCAGCGATTCTGCCACTCGTTACCTCTTAAAACTGTAACTCTTAACTCACCGGCAGTTGTGCTTTTTAATGGTTTTTTTCAAAAAAAAGAGGGAAAAAATGAATTTTTTTTGGGAAAATGGCAAAAAGTCTTTGTCAAAAGCTTTGAAGTGTGATAAAATAGATTTATATGGACTAAAAAAAAGATTTTTTTAAGGGGGACTAGGAGATGACTGAAAATAATTTTAATAGTGAAGAATTTATGGCTGCAGCACGAGCAGCTCGTGATGCCAAAACGGGGATGAAGCCATCTATTTTGGCTTATGCTGTTTCAGGAACGAGCCAAGAGGAACGAGCAGCTGCTGTTCAATATGTTTTAGCGAATTCAACAAATGAAGCAATTAACGAAGCAGATAGTGAAGGAAATACAGCTTTGCACTATGCAGCTCGCGTGGGGGACGTAGAGGGCGTTAAATTGTTGTTGGCTAGTGGTCGCATGAATTTAGATGCGAGAAATAATTCTAGTGAAACGGCTTTGATGAAGGCTATTTCTTTTGGTTCGACTGAAATTGTAACAGAGCTTATGAATAATGGGGCAACTGTTCATTCGTGGGATCTTGATAAGGCACTTGAAAAAAATAATTTTGAAATGGCAAGTATGCTTTATGACAAACTTAAAAAAGATAAGCCGGGTGAATTGGATTGTGCTGCTTATTTGCGTGATGCTGTTTCAAGAGGGGATTATGAATTTGCAAAAAAAATAATTGATGCTGGTGATGTAAATTTGGAACAATTGGCACGCGAGGGGGATGAAGAACTTCTTGAAGCTGTGAATAACCGTTTGCAAGAAGACGATTTGTCTGATGCAGAAAGACAAGTTTGGTCGGATATGGCTCAGAAATTGAAAAAAGGTCAAGAGAACGCAACACATGATTTTACAGGGCTGGTCAGTGAATATAATGCAGCTAAAAATGATGGTGAACGGCAACGTGCTGCTCGAAAAATTAGGGAAAGCTTAGACGAAAATGGAATAGGTGTTTTGTACCGGCCAAATGCTGATGGGCATACCCTTCCAGAATTGGCAGCATATGAGGGACGCATTGGGGAGTTGAAACTTTATCAAGAAGCAGGGTATAATTTGGAAACTGTGGATCCAGAAAAGAAGGGGACTCTTTTGCATATGGCAGCTGTGAATGGTCAAACAGAAACGGTCCGTTGGTTGTTGGATCAAGATGATGATTTAGGTTTATCTTCAGTGGTAAGTGAAAATGGGAATACGGCACTTGATTCTGTGATGAATGCTCTGTCACAAGAAGGGTTGTCTGATGAGAAACGCACAGCGTTAAGACAAACGGCTAAGTTGCTTATTAAAAATGATGTTCCTTGTTCAGATGCTACAAGAAAAAAGATTGAGGCTGATGATGAGTTTCGTTATGCAGCTTATGTTGATGTGCCCAGTTTATCTGAGGAGGATCGAGCAGCACCTGGCTTTATTAATGATGTAAGAACAATTGTAGATGAGGATTCAACGAGAAGTGAGAGACAAGCAGCTGAAGATGGTGTGCGATATCAGTTGCAAGTAAATCCTTCTGTTATTACAGATGATGTTTTGGCACAATTATCCCCAAAAGAAAGAAAAGTTTTATCTGAGCATGTGGATGCTGTGTTAACGAGTGGCGAGTTTGAAGAGGGGGCGCGTTCGACTTGTGAGAAATTAAAAGATCGGTTGAATGCAAATGCAACACTTGATGAAATGATTAAAAATAGAGCTCAACAAGGAAATGAATCATTTAATGCTGTTTATAACCATTATGCTAAAGATGGTAACTTGAGTGCAGAAGAAAGAGTTGAACTGTTGAATGCTTTGGATCACAACTCTGACGGTGTGATTAATCAAGGCGACATTACTCGTGTTAATAATAATATGAATCAAAACTCAGCTGAAAGACCAGCAGATCCAGCCTCAGCCGAAAGACCAGCAGATCCAGCTTCAGCTGAAAGACCAGCAGATCCAGCCTCAGCTGAAAGACCAGCAGATCCAGCCTCAGCTGAAAGACCAGCAGATCCAGCCTCAGCTGAAAGACCAGCAGATC
>JAZSGT010000015.1:0-41082 GCA_045532865.1 Alphaproteobacteria bacterium | reverse complement strand
ATAATAGATGGTGCTTCTTCTGTTGGAGGAGATACAACCATTTTATCTGGTGCGACATTAAATGCCACAAAAGCGTCATTACAAGCTGTTGAAAGTGCTGGTGTATTAGATACAAATTTATCAACAATCGCATCTGTTACAAATAATAATAGTTTTGATTCTGATGGTGATACAATTGGTATATTAACCAACACATTAAATGCAAAATTATCAAGTACGAATGTTACAGACATACTCACAAATAGTGGCACATTAACGGCATCTGGTGGAACAATTGAAAGTTTAACAAACACTGATGGAACAGCAAGTTTAACATCGGCTCAAATTAGTGGGACATTAGATGTAACAGGTGGAACGGTTGATTTAAGTGGTATAACAGTTGATGGAAAAACAACAGTTGGAGCTGATGGTACACTTTCAGCAATAAATAACACAACATTTGCAGGTGTTGAAAATGCAGGGTCATTAGCAGTTTCTGGTGGCACAGTTGCAAGTTTAAGTAACACAGGTGGAACAGCTGATATAACAAATGCTCAAATTAATGGTGTTGTTGGTGTTACAGGGGGAGCTGTTACAGTTGATAATACAATTGTAAAAGCACAAACAACAGTTGGTTCTAATGCTACATTAACAGCAAAAAATAATTCAAGTTTGTCAGCAGTTGAAAATGCTGGAACGCTTGATGTTACTGGTGGCACAGTTGAAAGTTTAACAAACACGGCAAAAACATCTACTTTAAATGGTGTTCAAGTGAATGGTTCTGTTTCTATTACAGGTGGATCTGTTGTTGCAAATGGTACGAATATCAATGGGCAAACAACAGTTGGTGTTAATGGAAGTTTGACTGCTCAAAATAATTCAATCCTTTCTGGCGTTGAAAACTTAGGGAATATATCTGTTTCAGACAGTCAGGTTAATGGATTGGTTTCAAATAATGGAACAATGATATTGTCAGAGGATGTTAAATTATCTGGTGGTGTTTCTGGCACAGGTAGTATTAATAACACAGGCAATTTAACATTTGGTTCTGCTGATAATACTGCTTTCACAGGAGAATTTAATCAAACAGCAGGGAAAACCATTGCTGATAGTGAAAACTTCTTCCAAGGGATAAATACAATTTCAGGTGGTATACTTGAAACAAAAGGTAATACACTTGGGTTTAATGCCACTGCAACAGGTACTGGAACAATTACATTTGAATCTGAAACAACGAATACAAGTGTTGTTCACAATGCAAACAAAATAACCTTGTCAAGTGAAGTAGCTGGTAATTCATCTGTTTCCTTTACAAACGGTACTTATACAATGGCTGATATGGGGGATGGCTCTTCAACAGATAGGATTGAATTTGAAAATGCTGTTGTTAAGTTAACCAGTGATTATGCAGGTGAAACGTACAGTTTTAAAGATAGTACTATTGACTTGAGAGGTAATGATTTAACAGAAGTGCAATTTAGTACCGATAATCTTGTTCTTTCAAACACGGATTTAGCATTTGATGTAGAGCTTTCAAAAAATAGCGATGGTACTTTGACCATGGATTCAGATACAATCACAAATCTTGTTGCACAAGGCAGTGAGCCAACGTTCAATTTGGATTTAACAAAAGTTCAAATTATCAATAATGTGGGTTTAGATAGTGGGTTAACAACAAGCGTTTCAAAAAAAGTGTTGGAAGGTGCTTCATTTAACACTCCAACAAACAGTGCCCTTGTTTCAACAGATGTTTACCAATATAATGTTGGATTAAAAGATTCTCAAACAATTGAGTTAACAGCAATTCAAGCTGCAAATGGCGATTCATTAAAAGCTGTTAATCAGTACATAGGGGATAGTGCATTTTATATGACAAATTTGGATTCAAGATATGAAATGAATTCATCTTTGGGTGCAACAGGCACAGGAAACAAGCTTGTTCAAGGTTATACAGATGGATCAAATATTATCAAAAGCACCATTGATGCTAATGGGTATTCGATGTTTGATGTATCAAATGCCGATACAAATTTAACGGTAAAAGATGTTGCAATCACAGATACAAGTTCTGTTTTAACAACAGCGCAAGGTGCAGGTACAACGAGATTTGAAAATGTGTGGATTCATAACACAACAAATGTTGGTCTTGAAAATGGAAATCTTGTGGCGCAACCAATCATTTCAAATGCTGCTGGTGATGATACCATATTCGGTCTTGTTTTGAATAATGTATTCATTCAAGATACGGAAGATTACATTGAAAATACGGGGGCAATGAATGCGCAAAACAGCTCACTAAAGGGTTTGGAAAATACGGGAAGATTTTATGCAACAGACACAACTTTAACGACAGTTGAAAATAGTGGCTCATTAACAACCACTGGCAGTGCTATCTCAAGTTTATTGAATACAGCAGGGAAATCAACATTAACGGATACACTCATATCAGATACATTAAATGTAACAGGGGGAGAAGTTGGTTTAACAGGTACAACGGCTCTTCTTACTGTTGGAGGAGCAACAACCATTTCAAATGGTGCAAAGTTGAGTGCATTTTATACAAGTTTTCAAAATGTTGAAAATAGTGGGACATCAACAATAGCGAATAGCTCGCTTTTAAATTTAAAAAATAATTCTGGAGTGGCTACTTTAACAGCTTCTAATATTATAAATAATTTGGATGTAATTGGTGGACAGGTTGATTTAATAAGCGCAACAGTTGGTGGTGCAGCAACCATTTCAAATGGTGCTGTTTTGAGGGCATCATATGTTGAGTTTAATGACATAACAAACAGTGGGACAGCATCTCTTACTGATACAGAAACGACAACACTTTCCAACAGTGGAGATTTAACAACTAATGGGGGTACAGTTGGTACGTTAACAAATAATGACGGAACAGCTGATTTAACAAACACAGCAGTTACGACATTAAGTGTTCAAAAAGGCTCAGTCACAGCAACGGGAGGGAGCATATCTGACCTTTCAAACGGTACAAATGGAAGTGTTACTCTTGAAGGTGTAACAAACGTTGGTCAAGCAACAAATGATGGTGTATTAAAATCAAGTAATTCTACACTGGGAACAGTTACAAACAACAACTCATTCACATCTAATGGAGATACAATTACTTCACTTGATAACAGTGGCACGGCAAATCTTACAGGGTCAGCAACCACAACTTTGACAAATAGTGGTCGTTTAACAACAAATGCTGGTTCAGTTGGTACGTTGACTAACTTAGATGGAATAGCTAGTTTAACAAACACAGCAGTTACGACATTAAGTGTTCAAAAAGGCTCAGTCACAGCAACGGGAGGGAGCATAGCTGACCTTTCAAACAGTGCAAATGGAAGTGTTACTCTTGATGGTGTAACAAATGTTGGTCAAGCAACAAATGATGGTGTGTTAACATCAAGTAATTCTACACTGGGAACAGTTACAAACAACAACTCATTCACATCTAATGGAGATACAATTGCTTCACTTGATAATAAGGGAACAGCAGGGTTGACAGATACAACTGTTACAACACTTTCCAACAGTGGAGATTTAACAACCAATGGAGGTACAGTTGGTACGTTGACTAACTTAGATGGAACAGCTGATTTAACAAACACAGCAGTTACAACATTAGGTGTTCAAAAAGGATCGGTTACAGCAGCAGGAGGGAGCATAGCTGACCTTTCAAACAGTGCAAATGGAAGTGTTACTCTTGATGGTGTTACAAACGTTGGTCAAGCAACAAATAATGGTGTGTTAAAATCAAGTAATTCTACACTAGGAACAGTTACAAACAACAACTCATTCACATCTAATGGAGATACAATTGCTTCACTTGATAACAGTGGCACAGCAAATCTTACGGGGGCTGATGCAAATTCGATTGTTAATACAGGAAGTTTAATGATTTCAGGTGGTACGGTTGAAAATCTTGATAACCAAAAAGAGGCAATATTGAAAGAGGGTGTTGTTGCAAATATTGTAACAAACAAAAAGGATTTAACAGTATCTGCTTCAACCCTTAATTCATTGGATAATAAAGACACAGGAACAGTTAATGTGACAGAAAATTCTGTCATTAACAATGCTGTCAATGAGGGAACTATAAATCTGGATAATTCTACATTAGGTGCAATTGAAAACAACAATCAAATTGTGGCCACAGGGGATCTTTCAATTAAAGACTCATTAACTGGAACAGGTACTTTAACAATGAATGGAGCAGTCTTAAAAGTAAAAGATGGCTTTGTTTCAAGCAATAATGTTGTAAGTAACAATATGCAATTTGGTGATGGTATTCAAACAATTCAATTTGGTGATTTGACTGTTCAAAAAGACACAACTCTTAATATTCGAAATATTGATGTAACAGCAAAAGATGTCTTATTGGAAAATGGATCCACACTAAATGTTGGATTGAATAATCTTGCTGATTATGGCTCTTTAACTGGAACAAACTTACTCTCCGAAGAAAATACACAAATTGATTTTGATTTGGGTGAAAATTTTGAAATGGGATTGTATGAAGTTTTAAAAGTGGAAAATATTTCTTCTTTGCCAACAGCTCTTCATAATGATGAAGGATTTAATTTCTTAGATATGGCTGATGGGCGTTATTCTTTCATTTCAACAGATGCATCAAAAATTTCAAGTCAATATGGCTCTGATACAAATCAAACAGCAGCAATTATTGCATTGCATGAAGGGCGTGGAACAAATGAATTGTTTAATAAAGCCCAAACAGAGTTAATTGAACATTTACAGTCAGGAAATGGTGCTTTGATTAAAAAAGCTGTTAAAGCTTTGGATAATTTAGGTGGAAATATTTCTCCTGTTATCCAATCAATTTCAACATCACATTTTGAAGGAATTACAAATGCTGTCAGCGACCAATTTAGAACGGCTTCAACAGTTGAAGGAACTTCTGGAGGAGACGAATCTTCAAATGCACAAGCATGGGTAAAAGCACTTTATGGTCATTCAAAATATGATGGTAAAGGCGATTTTAAAGCAGATCAAACAGGTTTTGTAGCAGGTGTTCAAAAACAAATCTCAGATGCTTTAACTGTTGGTGCAGGTTACGCATATGGATATGCAGATGTTGCTCAATCAGGGCGTGATACAACAGCACAAACAAATACAGGTTTTGCCTTTGCAAGATATCAACCAAATAAATGGTTTGTTGAAGGTGTTGCCAGTTATTCTCGTTCGCAATATGAAGAAGATAAATCTATTCTTTCAACAAAATCATCTGGCACATACAATGTTGACACATTTGCTGTTCAAGCAATGGCTGGATATGACTTTAGCTGTCGTGATTTGCTCATTACGCCAAAAGTCGGTATGAAATATATGAGCATCAATCAAGAAGCATATGTTGATTCGTTGGATACACATATTGACAACAATACTTATCGCTATATGACAGCAATGGCTGGGGTTGATGTTAGAGCTCCATATAAAACAATCCATGGACTTTATATCAGACCAACAGCAGGTATCATGTTTGGATATGATCTTATTTCAGACGATACAACTTCTATTAACACATTATCAAATGGTGCCACCTATGTTAATAATGGGGAAGCTCTCGATAGGTTTAGTACGAATGTTAACTTAGGCTTAGATGCAGAACTTGGGGATCTTACAACCTTGTCTGTTGAATACTTAGGGTCATTTAGAAAATCCTATCAAGAACATGGTGGTATGATGAAGTTAAAACAAAACTTCTAATTTCAAAATCTTAAAAAGCTCTCAAGGATTCCTTGGGGGCTTTTTGTTGTTGCTTGCAATTTTTTATTAATTTTCATATACTCATATATTATTACATGAAAAGAGGTATACATGATTGAAGAACGACCTTATACAATTAAAATGGCAATTTGCTATGATTTTGATGGGACACTTGCCCCAGGACATATGCAAGAATATGGTTTTATTGAAAAGTTAAATATGACACCTGAAACGTTTTGGAAAAAAAGTAACACTTTGGCCAAAACACAAAAAGTTGATAATATTTTAGCCTATATGTATCAAATGAAAGAAGAAGCTGCTCAACGTGATTTATCTTTTACAAAACAAGATTTGACAGACTATGCTGCTAAAGTAAAATTGTTTCCAGGGGTTGAACAGTGGTTTTCAAGAATGAACGAATATGCAAAAAGAAAAGGTGTTATTCTAGAACATTATATTATTTCATCAGGATTAAAAGAAATGGTCGAAGGGACAAAAATTGCTCCATTTTTTAAAGAGATTTTTGCATCTAGTTTTATGTATGATAAAAAAGGACAAGCTTTGTGGCCAGCTCTTGTTGTTAATTATACAAATAAAACACAATTTTTATATCGTATCAACAAGGGGTGTTTAGATGTGAGTGATGATGCAAGTTTAAATGCTCATATGGATGATGAAGATAAACCGATTCCTTTTGAAAATATGATTTATATTGGAGATGGAGATACAGATGTTCCTTCTATGAAAACTGTAAAAAGAGAAGGGGGACATACAATTGCCGTTTATCAAAAACAGAATAAGAAAAAAGTTAAAAATATGTTAGGAATAGAGCGAGCTGATATTATTGCTTCTGCTGATTATAGAGAAGACACAGAAATAGATCTTTTTGTAAAATCAGTTATTGATAAAGTTATAACGGATTCACATTTAAAGTATTTACAACGTGAATTAAATGATTAAGGAGGAATAAGATGAAAGTAACAAGTTTAGGTATTGAAAAAGGCATTATTGATGATAAATATGGTAAATTTGGAAAAGATTTTATTTCTGATATGCCAAGTTTTTCTTTGCCATTTAAAATTGAAGATTATCCTAAACAAACAGTTTCCTTTGCTGTTATTTTAGATGATAAAGATTCTGTTCCAGTTTGTGGGTTTGTATGGATTCACTGGTTAATTGCAAATTTAAAAAAAGATCAAATTGTTTCTGGTGAATCATCCAATATTAATGCTGAATTTATCCAAGGAAACAATAGTTGGAATATGCCTCTTTATGGGGGTATGGCACCTCCTGATAAAGATCATATATATGATTTAACAGTTTATGCATTAGATAAAGAATTAAATCTACAAAAAGGTTTTTCTTTAAATGAAATGGAAACAGAAATGAAAGGTCATATTTTAGATTCATTTTGTTTAAAAGGTAAATATCGAAGTAAATGAGTGAACAGCAAGAAATTCAAAAAATAGTCCGTTTACTAAATGAAGGGGCAATTATCTTGTATCCAACGGATAGTATCTGGGGATTGGGGTGTGATGCCTTAAATGAAAAGGCAGTTCAACGTTTGTTTAAGATGAAGCAACGAATGGAAGATAAAAGTGTTATCGTTTTGATTGATGAAACGAATCGTTTGTTTAATTTTGTTGAAAGTTCTAAACCTGAAATGTTGAATTTACTTAAAAATACATCCCTTCCTCAAACAGTTGTATTTCCACAAGTTAAAAATTTACCAAAAGGCGTTGTTAATCAAAATGGCTCTGGTGCTTTTAGAATTCCAAAACATGCTTTTTGTTTGAGATTATTAAAAGAGTTTAAAAAACCATTGGTTTCAACCTCTGCTAACCGTTCAGGAGAAAAAACACCTTTTTATTTTGATGATATTTCATTGGAAATAAAAAAAGATGTAGATTATATTGTACCTTCTTTTTTTGAAGGGAATATGACTCATAAACCCTCTCAAATAGTTATTGTTTTGCCAACAGGTGAAATACAATTTATTCGCAAATGATTTTTAACTAGACTTTTTATAAAAAAAAGAGTATAATTCGCTCATTAAGTTGAAATATTATGACAAAAATAATCATTTATTCTTTTTTGTTTAAAAAAAGAGTGAATGGTTGTTTATCTTTATAAAGAGGCAAAAATGACACAAGAAATGAGAAATATTGCAATTATTGCACACGTAGACCATGGTAAAACAACATTTGTTGATGCTTTTTTAAAACAAAGTGGTGCATATCGTGAAAATCAACAAGTTGTAACTTGCGCAATGGATTCAAACGATCTTGAAAGAGAACGTGGAATTACTATTTTGGCAAAATGTACATCTGTTGAATGGAATAATATTCGCATTAATATTGTTGATACCCCAGGTCACGCTGATTTTGGTGGAGAAGTTGAACGTATTTTATCAATGGTTGATGGTGTTATTTTGCTTGTTGATTCGGCTGAAGGTCCATTGCCTCAAACAAAGTTTGTTTTGTCAAAAGCATTAAAGTTAGGCTTAAGACCAATTGTTGTGATTAATAAAATTGACAGAGCTGATGCACGACCTGAAGAGGTTCATAATGAGGTTTTTGACCTTTTTGATAATTTGGGTGCAACTGAAGAACAATTAGATTTCCCAACATTGTTTGCTTCTGGAAGAGAAGGTTGGGCTGTGAATGATTTGGCAGACGAACGTAAAGATATTATGCCTTTGTTTAACAAAATTGTAGAACACGTTCCTGCACCTGCTTGTGATGAAACGGGCCCATTTAAAATGCTTGTTACAACATTAGAAGCAGATCCTTTTGTTGGTCGAATTTTAACAGGTCGAATTTTGTCTGGTAAAATTAAAACAAACCAAATGATTAAAGCTATCACACGTGAAGGTAAACCTGTTGAAACAGCAAGAGCTTCTAAAATTTTGGCATTTAGAGGTTTGAAACGGCAACCAATTGATGAAGGTGTAGCAGGGGATATCGTCAGTATTGCAGGTATGACAGATGCAACAGTGTCTGATACATTGTGTGATGCTTCTGTTTCAGAACCCATTCAGGCAGAACCAATTGATCCTCCAACACTTGCAATGACGTTTTCAATTAACACATCTCCTTTGGCAGGTACAGAAGGGGATAAAGTTACATCTCGTATGATTTGGGATAGATTGTGCAAAGAAGCTGAAGGTAATATTGCACTTCGTGTATCAAGAACAGATACGACAGATGCATTTGAAGTTGCAGGTCGTGGCGAATTACAATTGGGTGTTTTAATTGAAACAATGCGTCGTGAAGGATATGAACTTTCAGTTTCTCGTCCACGTGTTGTTTTTAAAGAAGATGAAGAAGGTAAAAAATTAGAACCTATGGAAGAAGTTGTCATTGATGTTGATGATGCTTATACAGGGGTGGTTGTTGAAAAAATGAGTCTTCGTAAAGCTGAAATGACAGAAATGTACCCTAGTGGTGGTGGAAAAACAAGATTAACCTTTATTGCTCCATCAAGAGGTTTAATTGGATATTATAGTGAGTTCTTAACAGATACATGTGGTACTGGTGTTATGAACAGATTGTTCCACAGTTATGCGCCATACAAAGGTCAAATCACTGGTCGCAGAAATGGTGTTCTTATTTCAACAGAACAAGGAAAAGCTGTTCCATACGCACTCTTTAACATTCAAGAAAGAGGACCTTTGTTTATCCCTGCTGGTGTAACTGTTTATGCTGGCATGATTATTGGTGCAAACGCAAAACCTGGTGATATTGAAGTAAACCCAATTAAAGGTAAAAAATTAACAAACATGCGTGCAGCAGGAAAGGATGACAACGTTCTTCTTTATCCACCTCGAGTGATGAGTTTGGAAGTTGCTTTATCCTATATCGAAGATGATGAGCTTGTTGAAGTTACACCACAAAACATTCGTTTGCGTAAGAAATATTTAGATAGTAATGAAAGACGCAAATTTGAGCGTAGAAAAGAAGATTAATAAAAAAAGAGTAAACCTTTTTTGGGTTTACTCTTTTTTACTTTTCATGATATGTATATAATTAAGTGATACTTAAAACGAGTGTTTAAAAACAAAAGGAAAAGTAAATGACTACGTGGCTGACAGCTCTTAAAGGTTATGCAAAACAAAAAATACTGATTTTTTTATTTTTAGGTTTTGCTTGTGGTTTGCCATATAGTTTAATTGGTTATTCGCTTTCGTTGTGGATGGCTGATGTTGGTGTTTCTTTAAGTGTTATTGGCTTTTTTGCTCTTGTTTTATTGCCATATAATTTTAAATTTGTATGGGCCCCTTTGATTGATAAGATTAAATTACCTTATTTAGCTTATAAAATTGGTCCTAAAAAAGCTTGGTTATTTCTTTTTCAAATAGGGTTGATTTTAAGTGTGTTTGGGTTGTCATTATTTTCGCCAGATAAAAACACTTGGACATATCTGATAAATGGTGAGAAAGGTGATTTTTTAATTCCTCTTCAAACATATTTGTTCTCATTTTTGGTTGCTTTTTTCGCTGCCAGTCAAGACATTGTTGTGGATGCCTTAAGAATTGACACTCTTAAAAAAGAAGAGTTTGGTGAAGGGGCTGGAATGTATCAATTTGGATACAGAATGGGGATGCTAATTGCAGGGGCAGGTGTGGTTGCTTTATCTGCAATTATTGGATGGCAAGAATCATATGCACTGGTGGCAATATTATTAATTGTTGGTTTATTCAGTACCTTTTTTGTAAAAGAAGAAAAATCTATTATTCTTCCAAAAAATAATGAACGTTTTTGGTATGAAATGGTTGTGAAACCTTTTCAAGATTTTATGCAAAAATCTAATTGGATGTGGATTTTAATTTTTATTGTTCTTTATAAATTGTGTAATGCTGTTTTGGGAAGAATGGCGCTTCCTTTTTATAGAGAACTTGGTTTTTCAAAAGCTGAAATTGCACTTATTTCTGGTACAATAGGGCCTTGGATTACCTTAACAGGTGTTGCTTTGGGTGGTGTTTTAGTAATGCGCTATCCTATTTTAAAATTATTGATGGCTTTGGGGTTTGTTGAAATTTTAACTTCTTTTGTTTTTGGTGCTTTTTCATTTTTCCCAAATTCATCAATTATGTTTTTAATCGTTATTATATTTGATAATATTGTTGGGGGTATGGGTGGGGCTGTTTTTGTCGCATTTTTATCTGGGCTTTGTTCTAAAAAATATTCAGCAACTCAATATGCTTTATTGACAAGTTTGATGATGTTAGCAGTGAGTGTTATTTCTGTTTATAGTGGTGTCTGGGCTGAAAAAATGGGGTGGTACGCATTTTTTGTATTTACGGGGTGTTTGATGGTTCCAGCACTTGTTTTATTAAGATATTTGATTTTTAAAGAAGAAAAAAAATGAGATTTATCGTTTTTTATAATGACCATCCGAAAATAAAAGATTTTTCGGTTCGAGTATGGCATCAATTTCAGCAACATTCAAATTTTTCAGGTGAAATGACGCATTCGCTCTTCATTAAACATTATAAATTTGATCCCAAAAGTGTATCCTGCTTGGGGGATGTTTTTTTTAATCAAAAAACAAAACAATGGGAAATTGATAAAACAAGACATGTAGTTGTGTTTCCTGGGTATGAAAATCTTGCTTCAAAAAACAAAGAGCTGGTTGTTAACTTTATGAATAAGTTATATGGAGATAATCAAGAAATGATAGATATTTCTTTAAAAGAACAAAAACTTTTAAAAGAAATTCAAAAAAGATTATGGTTAAAAAAGGGACATTCTATTTGAATATAATGCGAGCATTTTTGTCGCCCATATTTAAAATTCTAAGAGCTGATTCTTCTAACTGGTCTAAATCAAGAGATTTTGGTGATAAAGCATTGACTTTTGCTTGAAGCAGTTCTTTTTCTTTTTTTAGTTTATCAGAGATGTTGGTTGCCATTTTAATCTCTTCTTGAATGTGTTTCATTCTTTGAATTCCATGGTTTCCTTCGATGCCGTGATAGACAAAGTATAAAGTTATCCACATGCAAATAAATGGGAAAAACCAATTTCTTGATAATGATGTGAACATGTTAGAACCTTTAGTTTATGGTTGATATCTCTTAAAAAAGACTATATCACATTCATTTTTTTATTCAAGCATTTTAAAATAGTTTATTAAAATTAATTTATTTTTAGAAAAAAAGATAAAAAAATAAAAAAAGAGGGTTGAAAAATACAATGTTATGACCTATATAACTTTCATCAAAAAAATAATTATTGTAAAAGGAGAAGATAAATGTCTAAAATATTAGGAATTGACTTAGGTACAACCAACTCCTGTATGGCCATTATGGATGGCAAAGATGGTAAGGTGTTGGAAAACAGAGAAGGTGCAAGAACGACACCTTCAATGGTTGCATTTACATCTAAAGGCGAACGTTTGGTTGGGCAGGCTGCAAAACGTCAAGCAGTTACAAATCCTGGTGGTACTCTTTTTTCAATCAAAAGATTAATCGGTCGTCGTTTTAATGATAAAATGGTTGAAAGAGATAAAGGTTTAGTTCCTTATAAAATTGTTGAGGGTGAAAATGGAGATGCTTGGGTAGATGTTAATGATAAAAAATATGCTCCAAGCCAAGTTTCAGCTTTTGTTTTGCAAAAATTAAAAGAAGACGCAGAAAGTTATTTGGGGGAAAAAATCACACAAGCAATTATTACAGTTCCTGCTTATTTTGATGATTCACAACGTCAAGCAACAAAAGATGCTGGTAAAATTGCAGGACTTGAGGTGTTAAGAATTATTAATGAGCCAACAGCAGCAGCTCTTGCTTATGGTATGGATCAAAAGAAATCGGGCATGATTGCTGTTTATGACTTAGGTGGTGGTACATTTGACGTTTCTATTTTAGAAATTGGTGATGGTGTTTTTGAAGTAAAAGCCACAAATGGGGATACATTCTTGGGTGGTGAAGACTTTGATGCTCGCATTATGGATTTCTTAGCTGATGAATTCCAAAAAGAAAATGGTATCGATTTACGTAAAGACAGAATGGCTCTTCAACGGTTGAAAGAAGCTGCTGAAAAAGCAAAAATTGAACTTTCATCTGCTACACAAACAGATATTAATCTTCCATTTATTACAGCTGATGCAACGGGTCCAAAACACTTAAATGTTGCTTTAACACGTGCAAAATTGGAAAGTTTAGTTGAAGATTTACTTGCTAGAACAAAAGGACCAATGGAAAAAGCTTTAAAAGATGCTGGTCTTTCTCGTTCACAAATTGATGAAGTGATTTTGGTCGGTGGTATGACACGTATGCCAAAAGTTCAAGAAATTGTTAAAGATTTCTTTGGTAAAGAGCCTCATAAAGGTGTGAACCCTGATGAAGTTGTTGCTATGGGTGCAGCAATTCAAGGTGGTGTTTTAAAAGGTGACGTAAAAGATGTTTTGTTGCTTGATGTTACACCATTATCATTGGGTATTGAAACATTAGGTGGTGTGTTCACGCGTTTAATTGATCGAAATACAACTATTCCAACAAAGAAAAGTCAAGTTTTTTCAACGGCTGAAGATGGTCAAACAGCAGTGACAATTCGTGTTCATCAAGGCGAACGTGAAATGGCACGTGATAATAAATTACTCGGTCAATTTGATTTGATTGGTATTCCTCCAGCACCACGTGGTATGCCACAAATTGAAGTTACATTTGATATTGATGCAAATGGTATTGTTAATGTTTCTGCAAAAGATAAAGCAACAGGAAAAGAACAAAACATTCGTATTCAAGCCTCAGGTGGTTTAAAAGATGATGATATTGAAAAAATGATTAAAGAAGCAGAACAACATGCTGAAGAAGATAAAAAAATCAAGGAAGCAATTGAAGCTCGCAACCATGCTGATGCATTGATTCATGAAACAGAAAAACTTTTGAAAGAAAATGGAGATAAAATCCCTGCATCTGATAAAGAGGCAATTGAGAAAGCTGTTCAAGAATTAAAAGATGTTTTAGATAGTAATGATGCAGAACGCATTAAAGATAAAACGAATGCTTTAACGCAAGTTTCATTAAAATTAGGTGAAGCAATGTATAAGCAACAACAAGCAGATGCAAGTTCTGCACAATCAGCTGATGATTCTACCTCAAAAACAGATGATACAGTTGTAGATGCTGATTTTGAAGAAGTTAAAAAATAATTTTTTCAAAAAAATAACAAAAAAGGGGGTATTGAACGATTTGTTCAATACCTCTTTTAATTAAAATAGACATAGGTTCTTCTTGCAAAAGACATCATAAAATGTTATGATTACAAAAATAGTTTTTATGATAAAATAAAGGTAATAACGTGACAAATCAAAATTATTATGACTTATTAGGTGTTTCCAAAACAGCATCATTTGATGAAATAAAAAGAGCTTTTCGTGTTAAAGCAAAAGAATGTCATCCAGATTATCATCCAGGAGATACTGCGGCTGAAACAAAATTTAAAGAAATAAATGAAGCTTATGAAGTTTTAAAAGATGATCAAAAAAGAGCTGCTTATGACAGATATGGTCATCAAGCTTATACTAGTGGTATGGGTCAATCTGGTGGAACAGGTGGTTTTGGTGGTTTTGATTTTTCAGGAACAGGCTTTGAGAGTATTTTTGAAGAAATGTTCAGTGGTTTTACACGTGGGGCTCAATCTTCAAGAGGTGATACAGCTCAGAATAGGGGCTCTGATTTAAGATATGATTTAACTATTTCGTTGCAAGAAGCTTATGATGGGCTTAAAAAATCCATAGATATTGAAACATATGTTTCTTGTGAGGAATGTTCGGGGAAAGGTGGAAAGAGTTTAGAGCAATGTGAAACGTGTGCTGGTTATGGTCGTGTACGTCAAAGACAAGGTTTTTTTGTTGTTGATACAGATTGTCCAACTTGCCACGGTACAGGCAAAACTGTTAAAGACCCTTGTTCAAAATGTAAAGGAACAGGACGTGTTCGCAAAAAAAGAACGTTGGAAGTTAATATTCCAAAAGGTGTTGACACAGGTATTCGTATGCGATTGCCAAACGAAGGCCATGTTGGTTTAAATGGTGGTCAACCCGGTGATTTGTATGTCTTTTTAACTGTTAAAAAACATGAGATTTTTGAACGTGAAGGGGCAAATCTTTATTGTGAAGTCCCAGTTCCAATGACAGTTGCTGCGCTTGGTGGAAGCGTAGACGTTCCTTTAATGACAGGAAAGACAGAAAAACTGGAAATTAGAGCGGGCACACAAAGTGGACATCAAGTTAAAATGAAGGGGAAAGGTATGCCTGTTTTAAAAAGTGGTTCTTTTGGAGATTTGTTTGTAACACTTAAGGTTGAAACTCCAAAACATTTAACGTCGCGTCAAAAAGAATTGTTAAAAGAATTTGCAGCAGAATCAAAAGAAGAAACGCAAGAAGCCTGCACAGATTTTCTTTCACAAATTAAAAAAATTTGGGATAACATTTGATTATAAAAGTTATATAAAATGATCGAAAATGTTTCTTTGGGTACAAGGGATTTGTCTGTTTCAGAAACGCATTGGCGTGATATTGTTGATTTTAAATTTCCAGAAACAGGTAATGTTGTTTTAATTATGCCTGGTGGTACAGTTGATAAACCTAAATTGGCCAATGGATGTATTAAGCGTTTTTGTGATAGTATGGGTGAACTAATGCCTGAAAATACGCAAGTTCTTTGTGTATATTATGATGACAGTGGTGTTCCAACCCATCGTATTAGAAGTTTAAAAGATGCCGGTGTTCTTTTGGATGTAAAAAGTTCTTTACCTAAAGAAGAGTTGCCTCCTGCTCCAGATTTTAAGCAGTTTTTTAATTCATTTTTTTTACCACTTTTGATTGATGAAAATAAAAAAGCAAAAAGTGTTCAAGAAATTTGTGATAAATTAAATCGGTTGGTTTTAGTAGCATATTGTTATGGTGGTTTTGTTTCTTATGAAATGGCAAGGCTTCTGAATCAGCAGCTTAAAAAAATGAAATTTTCAAGTAAAGATCGGATGAAAATTTCTAAATCTTTTAAGGTTGTTGCTTGTGCAAGTAGATTTCCAATGCAAACTTCTAAAGCAACAGTTTTACATGTTGTTTCATATTCAGATAAACAACAAGAAAGAAATTGGAAACACACCAACTTTCACGCCTTTATTAATACAAAAAAAAGACGAGAAGATCATTCTGCTTTGGTTCTTTTAAATGAAAATGAACGTGTTTTATGTGCTGAAAAATTGTTGTTAATTGAAATGGATGATCATCATTATCGTGGATATTTTTATGATTATTCCAGAGATTTTGAAAAAACAGATGAAGGTAAATTTGTAATGAATTTTATCTGTGAATATGTTGCCAATCAGTTGCTTTTTTCAGGAAGGAAAAATTTTAAACAATTGCTAAAGTTGTTTTCAAGTAAAAAAGAAATTTCAAAAAGGTTAGATGAAGGTTCTCGTTTATTGTTAGAGTATAAGAAGAGAAATTTAGAATTTAAAAAAGATTTTTCAAAACAAGAAGCTTTGGTTTTGCAAAAAGATGTTTTAGGCATGCAAGAGTTGCTTAAAAATGGAAAACAAATTTTGCCATTTAAAAATAAACAGGGTGATTTTTTGATTCATTTGGCTATTCAAAATAATGATACAAAGATGGTTGATTTAATCACTCAAAATGAAGTGTTTTGGTTTCAAAGTTTTAATGCTAGAAAAGAAAATCCAATTTTAATTGCGCTTAAAATGAGAAATTTAGAGATAGCAACACTTTTGTGGAATAGATTAATGAGTGTTCAATTGCCTACATTTGAAAGTTATCAAGTTCTGAATAGTATTAAACGTAGAACATTTAAAAGTATTTTGTTATTTATTAGAAAAGTGCCTGAGGCGGTTGATTTGATGGGGAGTATTCTAAAAAATAACAATTTTTTGCCTTTTACGAAAGAGGATATGAGTTTGATTTTGCGTCAATATGAAATGGAAAAAAAGCACTCAAAATCTGATTCTAAAAAAGTAATGGAAACTTTAAAAAATTGCATTGTAAGATGTGTTGATGAAAATGGTGTTGATGTTATAAAGCCTGTTTCAAAGCAGTTAAAAAGATTGTTCTCCAAAACGTTTGTTCATGATCTTGTAAGAGAAGAATGATAAAAAAGGGCGAATTATTTTCGCCCTTTTTTAGTTGTTTTATTTGTTTTTTGAGACTTAGAATTTTGTTCTGCCTCTTGTGATTTTTTAAAGAAATCATTCAGCCTTTTTGCAATAATTCCATTAATGGATTTTGCAGGATAATGACCATCTTTATTCATCGTTCCAGCTGGAATGCCGGTTAAAATTTCCATTCCTTCATCAACAGTGTTGACAGCATAAATGTGGAATTTGTTTTCTTTAACAGCATTTACAACTTCTGGTTTTAACATTAAATTGTGAACGATTGATTTTGGAATAATAACCCCTTGTTCGCCTGTTAACCCTTTTTGTTTGCAGACCGTAAAGTAACCTTCAATTTTTTCATTAACAGCACCAACAGCTTGAATATGACCTAATTGGTTAACAGACCCTGTTGCTGCAATTGATTGATTAAGTGGAATATCTCCGACAGCTGAAAGTAAACAGTATAATTCAGTTGATGAAGCTGAGTCGCCATCTAATTCTGAATAAGATTGCTCAAAAACCAATGATGCATCTAAAGAAAGAGGTTCACCCTTTGAGAATCTGCTTGCCAAGAATGAAGATAGAATAAGCACACCTTTTGAGTGAAGCGCGCCTCCTAATTCAGCTTCTCTTTCAACATCAATTAAATCTCCATGACCTAACCGAACTTGGCAAGTAACTTTGTTGGGGCGCCCAAATGAAAATGAGCCATAATCATGAACAACAAGCGCATTTAATTGACCAATATTTTTGCCAGATGTAGAAATGGAAATAGTTCCCTTTTTAATCATTTCCATCATTTCTTTTTGCATATAACCGGAGCGAACACGTTTTGCTTCAAGTGCTTTATTTATGTGCGCTACTTCAACAGATTTGGCGCGGGACTGCATGGCAAAAAAGTTCGCTTCACGCATTAAATCGTTTACATGAGTCATGAATGTACTTAAATATGTGTTATCTCCTGCTAAGCGAGATGTATATTCTAAAATTCTACGCATTGCGTTGGGAGAAAATGGCTTTAATTTTTCATTACGTGCAAAATTTGTTAAAATTTGCGCATAAATTTTTTCATTTTCTTTTGTGCGTTCTAATTTTTCTGCAAAACGTGATTGAATTTTGAATAATTCACCAAATTCATCATCTCTATCCATTAGAAGATAATATAACTCTGCTTCTCCAATTAAAATAACTTTAATTGACAATGGTATAATTGCAGGTGTTAAAGATACAATAGTGAATACAGAATTATCATCTGTGCCAGATTCAATTTTGATTTGTTTTGAAAATAAAGCTCGTTTTAATGCATTCCAAGTGTGTTCATTTGAAAGTAATTCTCTTGCTTCAATAACAAGAAAACCACCATTTGCAAGATGGAGTGCCCCAGGACGAATCAGTGAGAAGTCTGTTGTTAAAGAGCCTAAATGTTGTTGTCTTTCAATTCTCCCGACAAGATTAGATAATGTTGGGTGATTTAAGTGGATAACGGGAGCGCCTGAATCTGGTTTGTGAGAGACAAAATGATTCACTGCATAGCGGCCCCACAGTTCATTAATTTGTTCTAAAATTATTTCGATGTTTGATTCACTTGCTTGTGCGGCAAATAAGCCAATATTATCTAAAATATCAACACGAATTGATTCAAGATAAATTTGAATTGTGTTATTTCTTAAATAATTTTTTTTAACAGGATTAATGATTGAATTTAAAACTTTGGATGCCATATTCACATGCAGTTGTTCCAATTGAATTTGCATTTCAGCATCCCAATTAGGCGTCTCTTTAATAGTGTTCTCTAATTTTTTTTGAGCATTTTTTAATTGCTCTAAAATATCTTTTCTTTCTTCTTTTGGCAGTTTATTAAAAGCATTTGGTGTAAGGATTTTTCCTTTTTTTACTGGAGCAACTGTAACGCCAGAAGGAACACGCATCAATGTAACGTTTTTGTCTTCAACAGCTTTTTGTAAAATTGAAAAATAATTTTCTTTGTCTTTTGCACATTGTTGTTCAATATGTGCAACTTGAATTTTATATGATTCGTCTGTAAATAACGAACTTAAATGCATGCGCAATGCATTTGCCATTTTTTTGATATCTCTGACAAATGTTTTACCTTGTCCTGCAGGAAAATTAATAGCAATTGGTTGATGTGGTGTTTCAAAATTGTGGATAAAACACCAATCGTCAGGTGTTTTTTGAGTTGAAGCATACTCTTTTAATGTTTGAAGTGTTAAAACAGTTCTTCCAACCCCTTTTGGTCCTGTGCAAAAAACATTATATCCACTGGCTTTGATTTTGGCGCCAAAGCTAATTGCTTCTAATGCTTGATCCTGGCCTAAAATAGGACTTTCCTTGGGTAAATCAGTTAAATCTTCGTCCGTTAAAAGACTTTCTTTGTATATTTCTTGATGTGATAATTCGTATTTTTTCATAGTTTAGTCTCCAATCTTTCTTCCCTTATAAACTTTTTTTTTGATAAAAAAAAGATGTTTATCAAAAAATACTAAAAAAGTTTTAAAAAAGTGTTTTTTTTGTGTCTTTTTTTAAAAAAATATTTTATAGTAATTGTAACTGCTTTACTAATATTTTGTAACGGTTTTTGAATTAACAAAATTAAGAAAAAAAAGGAAGTTTAAAATGATAAAATTAACGATAGAAAGAGGAATGTTATTGAAGGCTCTTTCTCATATCCAGAGTGTTGTTGAACGTCGTCAAACAATTCCTGTTCTTTCAAATGTTTTGATTGAAGCTGGAGCAGATGAGGTTTTATTGCGTGCAACAGATAATGAAATTGAAATTACAGAAAAAATACCGGCTGCTGTTGAAACTGCAGGTTCTGTAACAATTCCTGCGCACAAGTTATATGATATTGTTAAGAAGTTATCTGATGGATCTCAAGTTCAACTTTCATATTTAGAAGAAAGTTCACAAGTTAGTCTTGTTTCAGGTCGTTCAAAATTTGTGTTGGCTAGTTTGCCAGCAGAAGGATTTCCAACAATGGCTCAAGAAAATACGCCATTTTCATTTAAATTGCCAGCTTCTGATTTGGTTGCATTGATTGCAAAAACAGGTTTTGCTGTTTCAATGGAGGAAACACGTTATAATTTAAATGGTATTTATATGCATGAAAAAACAGGGGTTGAACCTCGTTTGACAGCTGTTGCAACAGATGGCCACCGTTTAGCTTGTTCAGGCATTGCATTGCCTGAAGGTGCACAAGGAATGCCAGGTGTTATTATTCCTCGTAAAACGATTAATGAACTTTCAAAATTAGCAACAGAAACAAGTGGCGATGTTGAAGTTTCATTATCTGCAAATCAAATTAGATTTGTTTTGGGTGATGTTGTCTTGTCTTCACGTTTGATTGACGGAACATATCCTGAATATGAAAAAGTTATTCCTTCAAATAATGAAAAAGTTTTGCAAGCAGATGTGAAAACATTAAGCAATGTGATTGAACGTGTTTCTGTCGTTTCTGAAAAATCAAGAGGGATTAAATTAGCAATTTCATCAGGACTTTTACAAGTTTTTGCAGCCTCAGCTGATGAAGGTTCTGCAGAAGATGAAATGGATGCAGTATATGACAATGACTCACTCGAAATTGGATTTAATTATAGATATTTGCTTGATATTTTGGGTCAAATTAAAGGGGAAAGTGTTCGTATGAAATTAAATGATGGAACGTCTCCTGTTATTCTTCAAGACGAAGCTGACACAGAATCATTGTTTGTTTTAATGCCAATGCGTGTTTAGGAAAAAATGAGTTTAAAGTCCGGTATTCATCAGTTGCGATTAACGAATTTTCGTTCATATTCGTTTTTGAATATGGACTTAAGCTCATCTTTTGAGCCTGTTATTTTAACGGGACACAATGGTGCAGGAAAAACAAATATTTTAGAAGCTATTTCTTTTTTGACACCGGGCAAGGGGCTTCGATCAGCAAGATTGAGTGATGTTGCTAAAAGAGATTCAGATTCTTTTTTAATTGAAAATGATGTTAAGGTTTTGCCGGCAAGATGGGGTGTTTCAGCAAAGGTTCAAACATTTGGAAATGAAACAAAAATTGGAACGGGAACGGTCGATGGATCTGAACGTAGACAAGTTAGGATTGATGGAAAAAACACTTCAAAACAAAGTGATTTAAGTCGATATTTTAAGTGTTTGTGGCTAACTCCTGCTCAAGACAGATTATTTTGTGGGGATCCACAATCAAGGCGTCGTTTTTTAGATAGATTAGTACAAGCATTTGATGAAATGCATGCTCAGCGCTTAAGTGAATATAATGCCATTTTTAAACAATGGAGTTGTTTGCTTCGTGAAGGGAGATTTGATGATCGTTGGTTATCCGGTTTAGAGGAGCAATTAGTTGCTGTTGGGGTGGCTGTTGCTGCTTCAAGATTGGATGTAATTGATCGGATGAAGTCTTATTTATCTAAACCGGTTTCAGATGTTTTTCCAACTGCTGAAATTATTTTAACGGGCGTTCTTGAACAAGAATTGCTTGAAAAGAGCGCAATTCAAGTTGAAGAATTGTTTTTAGATAAGTTGAAAAAAAGTCGAAAAATATATGCTGATGGTGGTTCGATTTCAGGGCCTCATACGGCTGATTTTAAAGTTATTCACTCGCAAAAGAGAATGGATGCTTCTCTTTGTTCAACAGGGGAGCAAAAAGCATTATTGCTTTCGATAATATTGGCTGAAATGAACACTCAAATGCAAGAGCAGGGTTTGTGTCCGTTGCTGTTGTTAGATGAAGCGATTGCTCATTTGGATGTCAGACGTCGTCATATTTTATTTGATGTTTTGGTTGATTTGCCGGCTCAAGTATGGATGACAGGTATTGAAACTGAAAGTTTTAATTATTTAAGTGGGCGTGCCCAATTTTTTGATGTTCAAGAATCAAATTTAAGTTTACAAAATGTAGCATAAAGGAAAAAAAATGACAGATTTAGATATTCAAACTGCCACGCAGGAATACAATGCAGATTCAATTAAGGTTTTGAAAGGATTGGATGCTGTTCGCAAACGTCCAGGCATGTATATTGGTGATACAGATGATGGAACAGGTTTGCATCACATGGTTTATGAAGTTTTGGATAACTCAATTGATGAAGCTTTAGCAGGATATTGCTCAAAAGTTGAAGTTGTTTTAAATTCAGATGGATCTGTCACGATTATTGATGATGGTCGTGGTATGCCTGTTGATATGCATAAAACAGAAGGAATTTCAGCTGCTGAAGTTATTATGACACAGCTTCATGCCGGGGGAAAATTTGATAACAATTCTTACAAAGTTTCTGGTGGTTTGCATGGTGTTGGTGTTTCTGTTGTTAATGCTTTGTCTGACTGGTTAGAATTGCGTATTTGGAGAAATGATAAAGAACACTATGTTCGTTTTGAAAATGGGTCATCTGTTGCTCCACTTAAAGTTGTGGGTGAGGCAGAAGGTAAGCATGGTACAATGGTTACATTTCATCCATCTGCTGAAACATTTACAAGTACAACGTTTAGTTTTGAAACACTAGAACATCGGATTCGTGAATTAGCCTTTTTAAACTCTGGTGTATGTATTCATTTAACAGACAATCGTTCAAGTGAACCTCGTTCAGTTGTGTTACATTACGAAGGTGGTATTTTGGAATTTGTTAAATTCTTGAACAAATCAAAAAATACATTGCATGATGCTCCATTTGATTTAAGTGGAGAAAAAGATGGTATTACTGTTGAAGCTGCTTTTGAGTGGACAGATGGATATCATGAAACATGTTTGTGTTTTACAAACAACATTCCACAACGTGATGGGGGTACGCACTTAGCAGGATTAAGAGCTGCTTTAACAAGAACAATCAATGCTTATGCAAATAATTCTGGGTTAACAAAAAAAGAAAAAGTGGAACTTTCAGGTGAAGATATGCGTGAAGGTTTGACAGTTGTTTTATCTGTCAAAGTTCCTGATCCAAAATTTTCATCACAAACGAAAGACAAATTGGTTTCATCAGAAGTAAGACCAGTTGTTGAAGGTATTGTTGGTGATAAATTAGAACAATGGTTTGAAGAGCACCCAGCAGAAGCAAGAAAGATTATTAGTAAAGTTGTTGAGGCTGCTGCTGCTCGTGAAGCTGCAAGAAAGGCAAGAGAATTAACACGCAGAAAAGGTGCTTTAGATATGGCTTCATTGCCTGGAAAATTGGCTGATTGCCAAAGTAGAGACCCTTCTGATTCTGAAGTTTTTATTGTTGAGGGGGATTCTGCTGGTGGATCAGCTAAACAAGGGCGTGATAGAGCGCATCAAGCGATTTTGCCATTAAGAGGTAAAATTTTAAACGTTGAAAGAGCTCGTTTTGATAAGATGCTTTCCTCTGCTGAAATTGGGACTATTGTAACAGCTCTTGGTACTGGAATTGGGCGTGATGATTTTAATGTTGATAAGATTCGTTATCATAAAATTATTATCATGACTGATGCTGATGTTGATGGTGCGCACATTAGAACATTGTTGTTGACATTCTTCTTTAGACAAATGCCTGAAATTATTGAAAAAGGATATCTTTATATTGCTCAACCACCATTGTATAGAGCTAAAAGAGGGAATTCTGAAATTTATCTAAAGGACGATAAAGCAATGGAGGAATATCTCATTCAAGTTGGTACAAATGATGCCGTTCTTGTTTTGGATGATGGAGCTCAAATTGCTGGAGCTGATTTGGTTGCACGTGTTGAACAGGCTCGTATTGCTAGAAACTTAATTTTGGCAATGTCAAATCGTATTCCTTCTCGCATTATAGGTCAAATGGCAGTTTTGGGGTTATTCCAAGATGGTGCACTTAAAAACGGAGGATTAGCAGCTCGTTTAGATACAATTGAACCAGAATATGAAAGAGGATGGAGCGAATCCTTTAATGATAAGGGAGAGCTTGTTCTTGAAAGAACTTTGCGTGGTGTTACAGAACGTGTTGTAATTGATCATTCTGTTTTAAATTGTGGGGAAGCTCGCAAATTAGCTGAAATGAGTGATGAGTTAAAAGAATTTTACTCTGCACCATCTTTGTTGAAAACAAAAGATGCTGAGACAGTTATTCATGATCCAGTATCATTAGCTGAAGCGGTGTTCAAAGGTGCTAGAAAGGGTATTGCAATTAACCGTTATAAAGGTTTGGGTGAAATGAACCCAGAGCAATTATGGGAAACAACGCTTGATCCAAATGCTCGTAGATTGCTTCAAGTTAAAGTCACTCACCAAGATGAAGCAGAACAAGTTTTCTCTTGTTTGATGGGAGATGTAGTTGAACCAAGACGAGAATTTATCCAACAAAATGCATTGGATGTTGCAAATTTGGATGTTTAGTAGAATAACACAATATAATGAATATAAAGAGTGGGCTTGTCCCACTCTTTTTTTGTATTTTAAAAGTTTGAGATACTGCTGTTTGTGTTGTTTGAATAAGATTATCGAATTTTATTGACAAAAAATAAAAGATGAGTTATACTAGATTAAATTTTAAAGAAACAAGGAGGATAAAATGTCTAAAAAGGGCTGGCGTTGGTTTGATAGAATATTTATCTTTGGAGCAGTAAGTATGGCTGTTGCAATTGTTGTAAATACAACCAGAGAGTTTTTTATGGAAAAAGGTTATTTTATCCCAAGCGAGCAAAAGAAACATTTGACGGATGGTGCTGCTTATGTGCGTGAGAAGTTTGATAGGGCGGATATTAAACCTGCAACGGAGGAAACTGTATCAAGGATAAATAGAGCAACAACGAGATTTGTTGCAACACCTGAGTATGCGCCAAGAAGGCCAAGTTTCTCAGAAAGAGTTGGTGATCCTTTAACAAGAGGTGGAAATCATTCACAACTTGGAAATCCTTTAAGAGGAAATGAGCCTTCTCCTCGAGTGAAAGTAATACACTCAACGCCAAGAATAAGAACTGATAATCAGTATCAAAGAAATTAAAAAAAATTAGTATTGGCTGTGTAATTTTTTTAATAATAAGAGAATAAAAAAAACAACTTCTTTTGGGAAAGTTGTTTTTTTGAATTTGTTTTTAAATGGTTAATATGTTGAAGCGCGTGAGCGAATTCTTGTTGTACCATTTGTTGTTGAAAGCCATACATTATCCCCAGGTCGTAATCCCAGTTCATTTGTTTGTAAAATAGATACATAAGAACCATTTGTTTTTTGAATAATAAATTCATAAGCACTTGTACTTGTTAATGCGCTTTCAGCTGTTGAACCAATCATACCTCCAACAAGTGCGCCTCCAATACCTCCGATGATGTTAATTGCTGTATTTCCCCCTATCATAGATCCTGCAGCAGCACCAGCACCAGCACCAGCAAGCGTTCCTATTGAATTGCTGCCCTGTGTTTGAACAGGTGTCATTTGAATAATTTTTCCCATAGAAACAGAGCCTTGTTTCCCAAGTTCGTAATTTGTATAGGAGGTGTTTGAATAATTGTCAGCACAGCTTGCAAGTCCAATTGAAAACAAAATTAAAAAGAGGATTTTTTTCATTGATTTTCCTTTCTAAACAAGGTAATTTAAGCAAAAAGAATATTCGTTTCTTTTCACTATAATCAACAAAAATAGGAAAGTCAACAAATGTTAAAATTATGGAATAAAATGATGAAGGCTATATACGATTGGTGTATGTCTTTGGTGGCAGGAAAATGGGCATTGCCGGTTTTATGTGCAATTTCATTTATTGAAAGTTCATTTTTTCCAATACCACCTGATTTATTTTTGATTCCATTAATTTTAACTTGTCGCTCAAAAGCATTTAAGATAGCTTTATACACAACCTTATCAAGTGTTTTGGGTGGTTTTTTTGGATATGCAATTGGTTATTATCTTTATGATGTTATTGGCATTCCTATTTTGGAATTTTATAGTGCTGTGGATAAGTTTGAAACATTTAAATCCTATTATAATAATTATGGGTCATGGATTGTTTTTGGTGCAGGTATAACGCCTTTCCCTTATAAAATTGTTACAATTGCAAGTGGTGTAACAGGTTTAAATTTATTTGTTTTTGGAGTTGCTTCTGTTTTAGCTAGAGGATTTCGTTTTTTCTTAATAGCTTGGTTATTATGGAAATGGGGAGAACCGATGAAAAATTATATTGAAAAGAATTTGGGTTGGCTTTCTATTCTTTTTTTTGTATTACTTGTTGGTGGATTTTTCTTGGTTAAACTATTTTAAAAAAAAGGGCGCATAGCCCTTTTTTTACATTGACCTTGAAGGTGGTGAAAAGCTATTTGGATGACGTATTTCATGTCTTGATAGTGTTGAAGAAGCATTTGGTGTTTGGTGTTCTTGAACCAATAACTTCATTTCAGTGAAAATTTGATGATTAGGTGCTTTATTAAGGGGTGTTTGGCCAGATTTATCCCGAATAAAAGGATTGGCCCCTCTTTTTATTAATAATGCTGCCATTTCAACATTGCCTGTTGCAATTGCATGATGAAGTGGTGTTTGTCCGTATGTATCTTGAGCATTTATATTTGTACCAATATCAATAAGACGGGTTGCAAAATAAGGATCTTTTGACTGAATGGCAATATGAAGAGGAGTTAACCCATTTTTATCAGGAATATTTACATTTGGATTGAAACTTAAGAGTGTTTCAAAAATTTCATTATGACCATAAGATATGGAATCATAAAGAGGTGTTCTACCTTCTTTATCGCGTGCATTTATATTGGCTCCAAATGATAATAATTGAGAAACTGTTTTTGTACTATTGGCTCCAACTTGATGGTGTAATGGTGTTTTTCCATAAATATCCCTTGCCTCGATATTTGCTCCTAAATTTAATAACTCTTGATGTGTGTAAGCATCATTTTCATCTTGAATTGAGAATTTGTGTAAAATTGTTTCGCCATAAGAATCTGGTTTGTTTATATCAGCACCTAGATTAACGAGTGCATATAACATATCAACATTATTGGCTTTTGTTGCAATTAAAAGGGACCCATTTCCACTTGTTGATTGCATATTGATATCTGCTCCAATTGATACAAGGTGTTCAATCATGGCAATATTTCCATTTTCGGCTGCTAATTCTAAACCTGTTTTTCCATACATGTTTTTTGCATTTACATTATATCCACGATCTACTTCACTGTGTACTTGGTTAAAATTGCCTTTTTTAACAGCTTGGTGAAATTTACTTTCATGTATGATATAAGACCCACCCTCATCGTTTTGTTGAGGTTTTTGAGGTGACATAAGCGCATAAATCTTATCAATAAAGCCAGCCATATAGTCTCCTTTTTATAATAGTCCTATTTCTATTGTATCACAAAATCTATTATGGTGCAAGTTAGGTTGTTTTTATTGAGATTTAGTAGGTTTTATTTTTCTATATGAAAAAATGTTTTTTTTAAAAACTTATGCTTGCATTAAATGAAAAATTAACTTATTGTTAACTAAGGTTAATAAATTATAACTTTTTAGTGGTGGGGTCTTATGCGTATTTTACTTATAGAAGATGATAAAGCTGTCAGTCAGAATATTTCTTTGATTTTAAAACGAGAAAATATGATTGTTGATACCTCTTATTTGGGTGAAGATGGATTAGAAGATGCTCGTCATTATGATTATGATTTGATACTTTTAGATTTAATTTTGCCTGATATGGATGGGTATGAAGTTATTAAAAGATTGCGTTCATCACATATTTCAACACCGGTTTTGATTTTATCTGGTCTTTCTACGCCAGACAAAAAAGTCAAAGGACTTGTTTGTGGTGCAGATGATTATTTAACAAAACCATTTGATTCAAGAGAATTAATTGCAAGAGTGAATGCTCTTGTGCGTCGTTCTAAAGGATATGCAGAAAGTGTTATTCGAACAGGTGGAATGGAAGTTAATTTAAATTCAAAAATTGTTACAATTGAAGGAAAAACGCTTCATTTAACGAGTAAAGAATATTCTTTGTTTGAATTGCTTGCTCTAAGAAAAGGTACAACAATTAATAAAGAGCAATTTTTAAATCATTTGTACGGTGGAATGGATGAACCTGAAATGAAAATCATAGATGTCTTTTTGTGCAAGATTCGCCGAAAGATTGAAAAACTTTCTCCTGCTGAAGAATATATTCAAACCGTTTGGGGTAGGGGTTATATTTTAAAAGATTTGCCTGTTATTCAATAAGAGTTAAAAATATAAGTGATAAAAAAAATGCCCTCTGTTGAGAGGGCATTTCCTTTGGTCTAAAGAAATTAGAATCCAATACGCAATCTTAACCCGATTGTGTTTCCATGGATATCTGTTTTGTGTTCTTCACCATCAATGATGTATTGCCCGTAAGCACTTAAAGCAACACTTTTTGTGAAGTGATAAGCAGCTTCAATGCCATAGCTATAAATACGGGATTCATCATATTCATCATAGTTAACTTTCAATTGATGATCGACTGAAACTTTCATTTTTGGGCAATATGTATATAACCCTGCTGTACCTTCATATTTAAGTTCGTTGTCGTCACGGTCGCTTTGGAAAACAGGAACTTCAACAGTACCAGCTAAATATGGTGTCCAATAACCCATTTTGTAACCGACTTTAGCGCCAACTTTAGCATATTTATAAGCACCAAGTTCCGCGCTATCTTCTTCTTGACCATAGGCTAAGAGAGATTGAACTTTAAGAGCATCTTTTGCTAAGATATTGTATTTTGATGTAATTTCAAAATCAATACTTTTGTCTTCGTTATCGGTCATACTGCTGATATAGTTAGATAAAGTCCCTTTTATCCATTCGTTTGAAACAGTTGCACCCAAAGACCAAGCATTTGACAAACCATATTCTAAAGTTTGTGTTGCTGTATGTGTATAGGTTTTGAGACGGAGGCCGTCTTTATAAGTTGTTGTTGAAAAATCATAAGATGTTGTTGATGCCCAACTATTTTCTGCTGGAACAAAGAATGGATTTGTTGATTCAACAGCCATTGCTGATGTAGCAAAAGTCATTGCTCCTAATAATAAAAATGCTTTTTTAAACATGAATAACTCCTTTTATAAAAAGATTGATTGTTTCCAATCGCTATGCAGGAATTTCCTGCTAAACTCTACTTTAGTCAATCATAAATATATATGCAAGCAAAAAATAAATTTAAACATAAGAATCGATACTTTTTTCTTGTTGATTCGGATTCGAGTCTAAAAAAATGACATACATTTGAAAATCAACGAGTTTTAAAAAATAGGGAGATTTTGGTCGTTTTTTTGGTCTAAAATCAACACAAAATAAGCGTGGCTTAAGAAAGAAATAATTGTTGTTTTTCAATATGTTATAAAAAAGTAAAAAAAGCTATTGACATTCTTTTAGATTCATCGCTATCAATAAATTATACGAACTAAAAAATTGGTTTAAACCCTAAAATCAACTCTTGAAAGGAAAAGATAAAATGACAGATGCAGAAATCTTAAAATCCTGTGAAAATGAAAGACAATCAGTTGAATGTTGGACATGTGTTATGGGTTATTTTCGCCCATATAGCCATTTTAATAAAGGTAAAAAGTCCGAATTTGAAGAAAGAATGTGGTTCACAGAAGAAAAAGCAAGTTGTGACTGTGAAGTAAAAGCAGCATAATCTTATTAAGAGAAATTAAAAATGCCCTTTTTAGGGCATTTTTTTATTGTAAAAAAATCTCAATGTTTTATACTAAATTAAAGAGGTTTTATATGTTAAAAATAATTGTATCTTTATTGTTTTTTTTGTTTGTAGTTCCTGTTTATGCTGTGGATTATTCTGAAGCTGATGAACGTGCAAAAACTGTACCGGTTCAATATGAAAACAATTTAGATTCGTTGGTTCGATATTTAATTTCTCCATACAAAAATAATGATGTTCTAAAAGCAAGGGTTTTGTATGCTTGGATTATATATCACGTTGAATACGATATGTTTAAGTTTGATGTTATTACGGAAAATAAACGTGTTCGCAATAAAAATAAATTAAGAACAGGAGATGCTTTTAAAACACGAGTCGGTGTTTGTGCTGATATTGCTGATCTATTTTCAAGAATGGCAAAAATTGCAGGGATAAAGGAAGATCAGATTTCAGGATATGCAGGCCAAAATTTAACAATGGATAATTTTAAAGATTTTGGACATGCTTGGAATGCTGTTTATATTAACAGAAAATGGCTGTTTATTGATGCAACTTGGGGAATGGGTGGCGATTATAAAACATTTGAAAATGTTCGTTCAACTATTGAACATAAAAAAGAGATTCGCAAGAAGAAGAATCAAAAAAATAGAACTGTTTCACAGAATCGATTTGTTGATAATAAGTGGTTTTTGGTCGAGCCTGAAGAGTTTATAAAAACACATTTTCCTAAAAGAGAAAAACAACAGTATTTGAAAAAAACTGTTAATATGAAAAAAATCTTTAGAGAAAATTTAAAAAATTTAGAGAGGAAAAATAAAAAATGATTTTTACACAAGCTGTATTAACCGTGGATCTAAATGCATTAGTTGATAATTATAATTTTTTAAAGAAACAGGCTCCTCATGCAATTTCTGCAGCTGTTGTTAAAAATAATGCCTATGGACTTGGGATTGAAAATGTTGTGCCTGTTCTTGTTAAAGAAGGATGTAACCATTTTTTTGTGGCTCTTGCTAATGAGGGAGAAAAAGTTAGAAAATTTGCAAAAAATGCACATATTTATGTTTTACAAGGAGTTGGTCAAGATACCATTGATATTGTTCGAAAAGAAAAATTAACACCTGTTATTGCAACGCCCAAAATGTGGCAATTTTGGAAACAAAATAAAGTTGAAGGAATTCAACCTGTTTTGAATGTTGAAACAGGACTAAACCGATTGGGTTTTAGGTTGAAAGATATTCAAGCATTAAGTGAAGAGGATAAAAAAGAGTTTTCGTATATATTATCCCACCTTTCTTGTGCTGATGAACCATATCATTTTATGAACTGGCATCAAATTGAAGCTTTTGATAATATTTCTAAATATTTTCCTAAAACGCCACGAACTCTTTCAGCTTCGGATGGTGTTTTTTTGGGTGAAAATTTTCAAAAAGATATGGTTCGTTTGGGTGCTGCAATGTATGGATTGAATACAGCGCCAGATCGTCAAAACAGGATGAAAAACGTTGTTTATTTAAAAGCTCCCGTTTTGCAAATTGAAGATGTTTCTATGGGTGAATATATAGGTTACGGAGCTTCTTACAAAGCTGCAAAAAATATGAAAGTGGCTATTGTTTCTGTGGGTTATGCAGATGGATTACCAAGATCACTTGCAGGGCGTGGACGTGTCTTTTTTAAGGAGCAAGAAATCAGGATGGTTGGTCGGTTATCAATGGATAATATCATGTGTGATGTGACCGATACAAAAGGGTTAAAAGAGGGTGATTTTGTAGAAGTTTTAAATCCCCAATATACAGCTGACGATATGGGGCAAGACGCAGGAACAATCGGATATGAAATTTTAAACGGTGTATTAAAATCAGGTCGTGTAGCGATTCATTTTAATAAATAGAAATAGCGTTTGTGCAAAAATACTATTTATTTTTTAAGTAATTATAAAGAGACTTGGTACTAATATCTAGTTTTTTTGCAATTTGATTTTTTTTTAATCCACTTGAAAGCATTTTTTGAATGGCTTCATTTTTTCCATCCAAAATATGTTTTTTGTTTTTGCTTCCGGTAGGGCGACCTAATTTTTTGCCATTTGATTTGATTCTGGTGAGAGCTTCTTTTGTCCGTTGACTGATAAGCGATCTTTCAATTTCTGCAGAAAGTGAAAACGCAAAAGCAAGAACCTTACTTTGAATATCACTTCCTAATCGATAATTGTCCTTTATTGTCCAAACTTGAACTTCTTTTTTGATGCAAATATGTAAGATAGACATAATTTGAAATAAGTTTCTACCAAGTCTAGATATTTCTGAACAAATAATAATATCCCCCTTTTTCATTTTTTTTAAAATAAGGGATAGTTTTCTTTGTTCTACATCAACTGTGCCACTAATGGTCTCTTTTATCCAATGAGAAATTTCTATATTCTCATTCTGACAAAAATTTTTGATTTCAAACTCTTGATTTTTGATTGATTGTTTATCTGTGCTTACTCTTAAATATCCATAAATCATATTTTTCTCCATAAAAAAATGCTTAAAAAACTTTTAGAGCATAGTCTTATTTTTTTGATAAATGATGATATTATGTTAATAAAATAAGGTATTTTTTTAAGAAGTTTGGCCTCTTTTTTGATTTGGAATGAATATAATTAAATGAGATGTTTTTTTAATAAAACATAACGATATAAAATTTTTAGGATTTTTTTAATTGAAAAAGACCAAAGGTTGTTTTGTTGAAAGGATCATCTTCAATGTTTTTAGCAACAAGAGTTAAATTGAAAAACAATCCAGCGTTTTCCCTGCAGATAACAGCGTAATTTTCTGGATATTCGCCTTTAGAAAGTTTTTTTGCTGCTAATGCAGTATCTAAGCATTCAATTTCTGGAATGTTATTTAATATTTTTTTTCTTGTTTCTTTTGTTTGTTGTAATGCCTGAATATGTGAAGCTACATATAAAATAGAACTGTTTGCCGTTTTTTTAAATAAGCAATGGTGAATTGGTAAGTCAAGAGATGATATTAGTTCAATGTCTGGTATAAGTGCTTTTTTTGTTTCAATAACTTCACCTGCAACAATGTTTTTTGTTGCCATAACACCAAAATCTATATTTTTTGTGATAAGGTTTTTAACAACATTTTTTGAAGAAATCAGAGGAATAAATTCTACATTTTCAAAATGCATTTTTTTTGCAAATATTTGACTAGCCTCTTCTGAATTACTGAATAAATCACCCTGAAATCCAATTCTCATTTTTAACTCTTTTCTGTATGTTTAAGATAAGAAATATATTAAAAGATTATTTTTGAAAACTCAATATAATCAAAAATTTTTTGGTAATCTCTAAAATTTTTACACGTTAGAACTTGAATTTTGGTGTTTTTTAAATAATCAGCAATTTGTTTGTTTATTTCCTTGTTTGCACTATCCCAATCTAAAATTTTTGATAATGTTATTTTTCTGTAATGGTAGGCCTGAACAGGTAAATTTTTATCAATGTTTTTCCCTATTAATTTTTTAGCCTTAAAAAAACGAAGTGTAAAACGCCATATTGCTCTAATTCTATGAATACGCATATCAATTATTAAATGGGGTTGTAATTTTTCATATAAATATGATTGTGAACCCTCTATGACCCAATAAGGATGTTTTTTTGTAAATTCAGTTAATTTTTCAAAAGAGTATTCAGGCGAATAATAGCTACCATCTTTTGGATTACGACAAAGTTCATCAAGATTTAATCGTGGAAATCTAAATTTTTTATTTATAGCATATGCAAGAGAGGATTTTCCTGCACCAAGAGGGCCGATAATTAAAATTTTCAATTTATTGCTCCGATAACTTATTTGTTAATTATAAATTAACCTATTAAAATTTTAAAGTAAATCTTTTTAAGGTAAAAAAGGAAATTTTAAAATTCGCCCATAAAAAATACCCCCTTAAAAGGGGGATGTTTTTATTGGCGACCCTAACGGGATTTATTCGGCTGACGCCTCACCCACTCGCTATGCTCGGGGCCACCTAATGGCGTTACCTACGCTAAAGCTCCGGCTGAACCCTACGTGTTCAATTTTATAGAAATTCGCCCATAAAAAATATCCCCTTAAAAAAGGGGATGTTTTTATTGGCGACCCTAACGGGATTTGAACCCGTGTACCAACCTTGAGAGGGTTGTATCCTGACCACTAGATGATAGGGTCTTTGTAAGAAAGATATTTATCATAAAATACTTTTATTTGCAATAAAAATATAAACATAAAATAAAAAAAGGCGAGTTTCCTCGCCTTTTTTTAATTAGTTAACAAGTTTGTTCCACCAACCTTTTTTTGCCTGTCTAGATTCTTGTGTGTTATTTGAACTTTCTTCAACAGCACTTTCTTTTTCTTCCTTTTTTTGAACAGGTTTTTCTTCAGTAGGTGTTTCGTTTTCTTTTTTCACCGAAGTACGTGAATTCCTTCTTTGAGGTTTTTTCTTTTGAGTGGATTTTTTCTCTTCTTTGTCTTCAGCTTTTTTTGAAGGTTCAGAAGGTTTTTTTTCTTCCTTTTTTTGAACTTGTGATTTTTCAATTTTTTGTTCTGTTTCTTTAATTTCTGAAAAATCTTTTTGCTCAACAACGGTAAATTTTTCTTCTCCTGCTGAAACTTCTGAAACAAAATTTGAATTTGTTTCATCCCTTTCAGTTTGACGTTTTAAACGAGCCATCATTCTTTTTTCACGTCTTCTTTTGCGCCACTCATTACGACGTTTGTTTTTGTTTTTCTTTTCAAAAGAATTTGCCTCATCTATTGTTTCAGTTGGTTGTTCTGTTTCCGGTTCTTTTTCCTTAACAGCAACAATTTTTTCTGCCTTTTTAATTTCTTTTTCAATGTTGTTTTTTGATGGCGTTTCAGGTTTTCTTTTTTCTTTTTGCTCTTGTTTGTGTTGAGCGTGAAGATTTATATTCATTCTTTCGCCATCTTCACGAATGCGTTCCAGTTTAAAATCAGATGGACGTAACAATGTTTCATCAGGAATAATTTGAATGTTGACATTGTATTTTGCTTCCAATGCAACTAAATGGGAGCGTTTTACGTTTAATAAATATGTTGAAACATTAACAGGTAATGAAATAAGAATTTTATTCTTAACATTTTTAAATGCAGCTTCTTCCAAAACATGTAAAGCATGCATTGCACAAGATTCAACAGACCTAATAACTCCCTTTCCACCACAATGCATACATGTATGATAGCTACTTTCTAAGAAACTAGAATGTAAGCGTTGTCTTGACATTTCAACTAAACCAAAACCAGACATTTTTCCAACTTGGATACGGGCTCTATCTTTCTTCAAAGCTTCTTTTAATTTGCGTTCAACAGCAGCATTGTTTTTAGCTTCTTCCATATCAATAAAGTCAATAACAATAAGTCCAGCCATATCACGCAAACGTAGTTGACGAGCTAATTCCTCACATGTTTCAAGGTTTGTTCTAAGAGCTGTTTCTTCAATATCATGTTCTTTTGTTGCGCGACCAGAGTTAACATCAACAGCAACCAAGGCTTCTGTTTGATCAATAACAAGATATCCCCCAGATTTTAGTTGGACAATATTGCTGTGAATACTTTCTAATTGAGATTCAACTTGTTGTGTTACAAATAATGGTTCGCTACCTTTATATTGTTTGATTTTTTTTGCCTGGCTTGGCATTAAAATTTTCATAAAATCTTTTGCAGATTTAAAGACAGCTTCTCCTTCAATCCAAATTTCTTCAATGTCTGGAGTGAAAACATCTCTTAAAGAGCGTTTTACAATATCACCTTCTTCATGAATGAGTTTTGGAGCAAGTGATTCAAGTGTTTCTTCTCTGATTTTTAACCATGTTTTAATCAGGTAATCATAGTCACGTTTAATTTCTGTTTTTGTTTTTCCTTGACCAGCTGTTCTGATGATAACACTCATTCCATCTGGAATAGAGAATTTATCAATAATTGTGCGAAGGGCTTTTCTGTCTTTTATGTTTGTAATTTTGCGGGAAATGCCACCACCTTTTCCATTGTTTGGCATTAATACGCTAAAACGGCCAGCCAATGAAAGATAAGTTGTTAATGCGGCACCTTTATTGCCACGTTCTTCTTTAACAACTTGAACAAGCATGACTTGACCTTGTCTAATAACTTCTTGAATTTTGTATTTTTTAATAAAAGAAGGATAGACTTTTGTACGAATGTCTGATTCAACTTCAGATACAACTTCAACATCACCTTTTGTTTCTGTTTGTTCTAAAAATGTATCATTATCATCTTCTTCGGTCTTTTTAAGCATTGCCTTTAAAGCTTCTCTGTCTGCGACAGGGATTTGATAATAATCAGGATGTATTTCGCTAAAGGCTAAAAAACCATGACGATTACCGCCGTAATCAACAAAAGCAGCTTGCAATGATGGTTCAACACGAACAATTTTTGCTAAATAAATATTTCCTTTAATTTGTTTTTTGGTTGAGGTGTCGACATCTAATTCTTCAACTCTCCCATTTTCTGATACAACAACGCGGGTTTCCTCCAGATGCGTTGCATCGATAAGCATCTTTTTTGACATAAATTAAATTCCTTTAACAATCTAATGAAAAGTCTTTTTTGAATAGTTGTAAAAGACTTGGTAATGACAAATAATCCGATTTCAATCAGAGAAATTGTATTCTGAAAATAACTTGTTGTTATAAAAGCATTCATTGCTAACTCATCGGATTAAAAAAATAACTCTTGGGCAATCATTTTAATTGCAATTTCCATTATATAGGTATAAAAGTAAATTATCAAGTTTTTTTATGCAAAAATATTTTTTTTAGGGTTCAATGAATATAAAAACATTTGTATTTTGGGTCTTGTCTTTTATTTTTGTTGCTTGTAGCGCTGTGGCTACAACGGTTAGCGATGTTCGGCTCTCTGCTTTTTCAAATGGAACTGGTCGTATTGTTGTCGAGTCGAATTCGAAACTAACCCCTAAAATTTTCACATTGCAAAATCCGAATCGTTTGGTTTTGGATATGCCAAAAAGTGTGATTACTTCATCTGTTCGCAAAAAAGAATTTAAGAAAAATACCGTCGTAACAAAAGTTCGTTTTGGAAAACAAGGATCGGATACAGCGCGAATTGTTTTTGATCTTTCAAGAACGGTCGACGAGAGTCATTTTATGCTTCCGCCAGAAGGGAAAAATGGTATTTGGCGATTGGTTGTTGATTTAAAACCAAATGCGAAACCTGTTGTACAAAAAACAATCTCGCAACAAACAAGTGTTCCAGTTTCAAAATCAGAAACTGTAAAGAAAAAAGAAAACACATCTGGTTTGCTGCCTTTTTCAAAATCAAAAAAAGTTATTATGCTTGATGCTGGGCATGGGGGGCAAGATCCAGGGGCTATTTCAAAAGCAGGACGGTATGAAAAAGATTTAACACTTAAAATGGCAAAAGAAACAAAGAAGCTTTTAGAAAATGCTGGTTATAAAGTTGTTCTAAGTCGTGATAGGGATATTTTTATATCTTTGCGTGGTCGAGTTAAAAAAGCGCATGAGGCAAAAGCAGATTTGTTTATTTCTATTCATGCCGACAGTGCAAAAAATACTTCTGCACGGGGATTGTCGATTTATACGATTTCTGAAAAAGCATCAGATAAGGAAGCTGCAGCTTTGGCTGAAAGAGAAAATAAATCTGATATATTGTTGGGTATGGATTTAGATGATTATCAACAAGAAGTTAGCAGTGTTTTAATTGATCTTGCCAAACAAGATACGATGAAAGAGTCGCGTAGATATGCTGACTTGGTTGTTAAAGAAATGCAAAGAACAGTTCAATTGTTGCCAAATGCGCATAGATTCGCTGGATTTGCTGTTTTAAAATCACCAAATATCCCTTCAGTTTTGTTGGAAATGGGATATATGTCAAACAGAAAAGAAGAACGAGAAATGCAAAAGGCTTCTTATCGTAAAAAATTAGGGCAAGCATTGGTTCGTGCTGTGAATACTTATTTTAAAGACGCTGGGAATTAATTATTTTATTTGAATAATATTTTTGCCATTTTTTCTAAGCCAAATTTCTGCCTGTGCTTGTTGAACATTCAATAAAGCAACTGTTTGCCAAAATTTTGGGCCGTGATTCATTTCTTTTAAATGGGAAACTTCGTGTGCAACAAGATAATCAATTACATATAAGGGGGCGAATCCAATTTTCCAACAAAAATTTAAGTTTCCTTTAGATGAACAGCTTCCCCATCTTGTTGTGGTGTTTTTTAAAGAAATTTTAAGGGGTTTTTTACCAATGATTTTGCTCATTTCAAAGGCTTTTTCTTGAATGTATTTTAATAATTCTTTTTGAACAAAATTTGAAATTTTTCTGTGAATGAATTTTTCTTCTCCACCAATAAAAAGTGTAGCACCCTCAACAGTTGTGTAGCCAGGGTCGTTGGAATTGTGGATAATTTCATAATTTGTTCCTAAAATTGAAACAATATCTTTGTGATGAAAGGTTATTTCTTGAATGGTTTTAGATGTTTTTTCTTTAATCCACTCTTGATGTTTGAATGCAAAGTCTGTTGCTGTTTTTTCAGAGCAAAAAAAAGGAACAGATAAAGTGATTTGATTGTCTTTATTAACAGAGAGGCGAATGGTTTTTTGATTATGCCGTTTAACAAAGTTTATATACGTATCACAAATTTTAATTTTTTTCATTTACAACCAATCCTAATTTGTATTATAGTAAATATAACATTATTTTGATTAAAAAGAAAGGAAAATGAATAATGAAAAAGTTTATGAAAGCGCTAAAATGGTTGGCAATTCATATTGGGACATTTCTTTTGGTGGTGTGGTTCTTTATGGGGATTAATCCTCAAGAAGCCTGTCAAAAGGTGAATAAGCAATTGTCCAGCTATGTAGGGGGAGTAAAATCAATGTGGCATGATTTTACTGATGCTTCCGTTCGTTTGGGTAAAAAAGCAAATAAATATGGGCTGCAAGAAGCTGAAAACGTCCGTCAAGGAAAAGATTATTATGAAGGTTATAAATTGCAATAGTTGATTTTTTGACTTGAGCCAAAAACAGTCTGTGAATTTTTGCAGACTGTTTTTTTTATTGATTATTTAAATATGATGTGTTACCATCTACAACAGATACAGATAGCATTATCTGTATTTAGCACTTTATGGTGTGGAGCTTTCATCGGCTCTTATTCGCTTCGGTGTTAGGATATAACATCGTTATGCTATTGGATATCTTGATTCGATAGCAGATATATCCCCGATTCATACTTGTATGGTCGGGGAGCTTTTGGCGTATGTTCAGAAGTTTTTTGACTTTAAAGGCTAAAAGAATCATTTGAGCGAATATGATTGATGAACTCTCCGACCACCTTTATTGAGGTGGTTTTTAATTGTGATTAAAGAAAGGAAGTTAAATCATGAAAAAAATCGCATTGTTAATATTAACAGCAACTGTATTATCTGGATGTGCTTCTGTTATAAAGGGTAAAACGCAAAATATTAATGTAATGACTTCTAATGAAAAAGAAGTTGAAGCAACGATTTTCACAAGTTCTGGAATGCAAGAAATGCATATTCCCCGAGTGATAACAGTGCCAAAAGATAGTCAGGATATCACTATTAATGTAAAGGAAGGAGTTTGTCACAAAGAAACAGTTTCTGTTGTTTCTTCTCATATAGAACCATGGTTTTGGGGAAATATTTTAATGGGTGGTATATTGGGATCTAGCACTGATTCAGCAACTGGAGCAATGTGGCAATATGATGATCAAGTTATCGTAACTATAGATGAAAAAGTTTCTTGTAACAAATGATTGGGTGGGTTAGATGAAAAATTTACTACTAATAAGTATAATTGTTATGATGTTATCCTCATGTGCAACAATGTTTACTGGTACAACTAAAAGAATAAATGTAATGACATCAAATAATGATATTGTAAAAGCAGATATATCGAGTAAAAATGGAACACAGACAGTTACAATACCTGGTTTAATTTCTGTAAGTAAAGGAAATGTTCCAATATTAATTACTGTTAAAGAGGATGATTGCCACAGGTCCTCCACCTATGTGGCTGAAAATCATCTTAATATGATTTTCTTAGGTAATGCTTTTAATTACTTTACTGGTACAACAACTGATATTCCTAATGGGGCGATGTGGACATATGACGATAATGTTGTTGTTCCTGTATATCGTAAAGAAAGTTGTGTTAAAAAATAGTCTTGTATTGGTCTTTTTGAGCTGTATCGGTCATGAAGCATTAGCATGGCCGATATCATCACAGGGGATGTCGATTTCTAAATTAATCTCTCAAGAAGAAGATATTAATTGGAAAAATTTGATTCATTATGAAAATGAAAAAAGTGTTATCAATCATGATAGTAATTTTTTCTTATCTTCTAACGGATATCGGAATTCAAAAGCTGAATATTTGGCTACATTAAAAGAACTGTTTGAATCAAATGATGTAAGTGATGAACATGTAATTTGTCGTTATCCTGCTAGATTTGAATATATTTTAGATAAATTGGGTTTGTCAAAAAATGATTTTCCAAAAGTTAAATGTGATGCATATGAGGAATATTTGAATAAAGTTATTTTTGATGATATTTCTATTGTATTTGCGTCAGAAAGTAACACAAGTCCTTCGTCAATGATGGGGCATTCTTTTTTGAAAATAAGTGGTCAAGAAAAAACACATGCTTTTAGTTATTTCGCAACATTTGATAGAACAACCTCGTTTGATTTTTTTATAAAAGCGTTTGTGGGTGGTGTTAATGGTTCTTATGTGTTGTCATCTTATAGTGAAAAAGAAAATGAGTATTTATATAATGAAAAACGATCGTTATGGGAATTTAAGCTTAAATTAAATCAAGAAGATAAGAAGCGTTTAAAGGCGCATTTGTGGGAACTTAAAGGTAAAAATATTAAATATAATTTTATTAAACATAATTGTAATACTGCTTTAATAAATATATTGAAAATTGCAAATAAGGATTTTTATTCAGATGCAAAAAAAACATTTATTACTCCTATTGAATATATCCAGTTGTTGCAAGATAATGATAAAATATCAAGTGTTACTTTTGTTCCATCTGAAACGCAAAAAAACGCTATAAAAAAGTTTGGATTAAATTATATTGGTGATGCACCTAAGCCAACAAGAGTATCATTTTCTCAAGATATATTAAATAATGTTACACATGTTGAGTTGAGTCCGGTCTATCAAGATATGCGAGATATTTCAAATGCGTACTTTGCAGATTTGGAAAGTAAAATATTGGATTTTTCTTTTAGTTATTATAATAAAAACAAAAAATTTACGGTTGATAAAATTGATATATTAAAAATGGAATCGATTATTGATTTTCAAACAACAAACAGTTTTTCAAAGTATTTTAGGATTGGTTTTGAAAATGATTTGTTTAATGAAACTTTTGAATTAAATCCTGTTGCTGAATTTGGTTTAGGCTTTGCTAAAAAAATATGGTCAACATCATTATTTGTGTTGCCTAAAATAGGGTATCATTATGATAATTTTTCAAATTATTATATAACACCAAAAGTAGGAATTATTTCAAGAATAGGGTCTAATATAAAAATAATTAATTCTTATGAAAGATATTTTAGCTTAAAAGATAAT
>JAZSGT010000072.1:0-18506 GCA_045532865.1 Alphaproteobacteria bacterium | reverse complement strand
ACAGGCTGCCTTCAGGTCATTTGTTAACATTTTATTAGTAAAGGGAAATGAAAATGCCTAAATTAAAAACAAAAAGCGCAGATAAGAAGCGTATTTCCTTAACAGGAACAGGAAAGATCAAAGGAACTCAATCCTTTAAACGTCACAACTTACTTTGTAAATCTTCAAAAATGAAAAGAAAAGCAAGAGGCTGCACAATTATGAGTGAAGCTGCTTCAAAAGTCATTAAGAAATTTTTGATTGGATAATGGAGGTATACAATGGCTAGAGTTAAACGTGGTACGACAGTTCGTGCAAAACACAATAAAATTCTTAAATTAGCAAAAGGTTACCGTGGACGTAACTCTAAGGTTTACACAGTTGCTAAACAAAAAGTTGAAAAAGGCTTGCAATATGCCTACCGTGACCGTCGCAAGAAAAAAACAGAAATCCGTCAATTATGGATTGTGCGTATTAACGCAGCTGTTCGTGCAAACGGAATGGTTTATTCCCGCTTTATGAACGGATTGGCAAAAGCTGGTATTGCTTTGGACCGTAAAATGTTGGCAGATATTGCTTTGAATGATTCAAAAGCATTTGCTGGTTTGGTTGAAAAAGCAAAAGCTGCTTTATAATTTTGTTCAGTATAAAAAACACTGTTTCAATATTATTGGAACAGTGTTTTTTTTATTGTATTGGAATGATAAGATTTATTTGTTAAAAAATGATTAAAAAGAGTTCTTAAAACTTTGAAAAATTTTCTTCATCAAAGGAAAACATAAGTTCGTCAAATGAGGGGTTGTTGGGGGTTGAATTTCTTTGATTTTTTAAAATAAAATCTTGTCTGTTTTTCATAATTTTTGCGTATTTGGAAAGAAGGGAATGCTCATATTCTCGCACTTCTTTGGAATCAGAAATGTGCGTTAAAGAAGCTAAAAGGGTATCGTTTTTTTCTTCGGTCATGCGGTATCCTTTTTTTTGTAAAAATCCTTCCTTTTTGTAGGGTAACAAAAAGAGTTTGAATTGTCAATTTATTTGTAAAAAAATGCGATTTTTACTCTTTATTTTTTATAAAAAATATGCTATAACCAAGCCTATTCCAATTGGGATAAAAATCTTCAATATCAAAAAAAAGAAAAGGCTATTTTATGGAACAAAAAATTAATAAAATGCGTGAAGAAATTTTAAATGCAATTCAAGTGTCTGAGACGTTAATTGCATTAGATGATGTTCGTGTGAAAACATTGGGAAAAAGTGGTTCAATTACAGCTCAGATGAAAGAATTGGGCTCTTTATCTGTTGAAGAAAGAAAATCAGCTGGTCAGCTATTGAATGTTTTTAAAACAGAGGTTGCAACAGCAATTGAAACAAAAAAAGCTGAATTAGAAGAAAAAGAATTAAATGAACGTTTAAAATCAGAAATGGTTGATGTTACTTTACCTGTAAGACCACAAGTGAATATGGGGAGAATTCACCCTGTTTCTCAAGTTATGGAAGAAATGCTTTCAATTTTTGCACAAATGGGGTTTGATTTAGCTGAAGGTCCAGATATTGAAGATGATTTCCACAATTTTGAAGCTTTAAATATTCCACCTTCACATCCTGCACGTCAAATGCAAGCAACATTCTTTATGGAAAATACTGTTGATAAAGTGTTAAGAACTCAAACATCTGGTGTGCAAATCCGTACAATGGAGAATAAAAAACCACCAATTAAAATTGTAGCTCCTGGGCGTACATATCGTAGGGATTATGATATGACTCATACGCCAATGTTCCATCAAATTGAAGGGTTAGTTATTGATACAGAAACAAACCTTGCTCATTTAAAAACAACGTTGGTTGAGTTTATGAAGCTCTTTTTTGAAACAGATGATGTTGCTCTTCGTTTTAGACCATCATACTTCCCATTTACAGAGCCATCATATGAAGCTGATGTAGGTTGCTCACGTGAAAATGGTGAATTTAAAATCAAATCCGGAGCTGGTTGGTGTGAATTATTAGGATGTGGTATGGTACATCCAAATGTTCTTAAAAATTGTGGATTAGACCCAGATGTATATCAAGGTTTTGCTTTTGGATGTGGAATTGACAGATTTGCAATGCTCAAATATGGTATTCCTGATTTGAGAAGTTTTTTTGATGCTGATATGAGATGGATTAAACATTATGGATTTTTGCCTCTTGACATTCCAACAAATACCAGTGGTTTAAGTTTAAATGGAGGATTAAAACGATGAAACTCTCTCTTAGTGCATTAAAACAATATTTAGATACGACAGCGACACAACAAGAAATTGCAGACAAATTAACTTCAATTGGGTTAGAGGTTGAAGAAATTGTTGATAAGGGTGCTGATTTAGAAGGGTTTATCATTGCTGAAATTAAAGCTGTTGAAAATCACCCAAATGCAGACAAACTCCATATTTTGCGTGTTTCAACAGGTGATGAAATAATTCAAGTTGTCTGTGGTGCGCCAAATGTTTATGAAGGAATGAAATCAATTTTAGCTCGTCCTGGTGTGATGATCCCATGCTATGGGGAACGCTTGGAAAAAGGTGTGATTCGTGGTGTTGAAAGTATGGGTATGCTCTGTTCTGAAAAAGAATTGAACATGGGTACAGATCATTCTGGCATTTTAGATTTAAAAACAGATTTACCAGCAGGTACGCCTGCAACAGAGTTCTTTTCATCAGATGTTATTTTTGATGTGAATGTAACACCAAATAGAGGTGATTGTTTTGGGGTTAAAGGCATTGCAAGAGATTTAAGTGCAACAGGAATTGGTACATTCTTATATCAAGATCCAACACCTGTGAAAGGTGCTTTTGAATCGCCAATTCAAATTCATATGGAAGATGAAAATTGTCCAGAATTTGTTGGTCGTTATATCAGAAATGTAAAAAACGGTCAAAGTCCAAAGTGGATGCAAGATTTCTTAATTTCAATGGGATTAAGACCAATTTCTGCATTGGTGGATATTACAAACTATATGAACATTGCAGAATGCAGACCGTTACACGTTTTTGATGCAGATAAATTGACGGGGGATATTTATGTCCGTTCTGCTAAAGATGGTGAAACATTAAAAGCCTTAGATGAAAAAGAATATTTATTGCAAGAAGGAATGACTGTAATTGCTGATGCACAAAAAGCACAAAGTATTGCAGGGATTATGGGGGGGGAAGAAACTGGGTGTACAGAAGAAACGGTTAATGTGTTTTTAGAAGCTGCTTATTTTAACCCAATTTCAATTGCTTCAACGGGTCGTGTTTTGAATGCAGAATCTGATTCAAGAACACGTTTTGAACGAGGAATTGATCCTGATTCACAAATCATGGCTAATGAAAAAGCAACAAAACTTATTTTAGATATTTGTGGTGGTGAAGCATCTAATATTATCATTGCAGGTAAGGGTGTTGAATGGGCTCACGCAATTGATTTTGATTTTAATGAAATCAAACGTCTTTGTGGTTTTGAAATTCCAAAAGAAAAAGCTGTTTCTATTTTAGAAAAGCTTGGTTTTAAAGTAGAAGGAAACAAAGTTCATGTTCCATCATGGCGTTCAAATGATGTGAAATTAAAAGCTGATCTTGTTGAAGAAATTGTCAGAATTTATGGATTAGATGACTTGCCAAATGCCCCATTGCGTCCTGTGAATTTGTCTACAAGCATTTTATTGCCACATCAAAAAAGAGAAGTTGCAATCAGAAGAGCGTTGGCAAATCGAGGATTGAACCAAGCAATTACATGGTCATTTATGGATTCGAAATTGGCAAAGCATTTTGATTCAAAAGGTATCAAAATTGCAAATCCAATTGCTTCAGATTTAGATGAAATGCGTCCATCTTTAATTCCAAATTTATTATCTGCTGTGAAACGTAATCAAGATAGAGGAATTAAAGACGTTCAATTGTTTGAAGTTGGACCAGAATTCTACTCAACAGTTCCAAATGAACAACGTATGGTTGCTTCTGGAGTGAGAGCTGGAAATTTCTATCCTCGTCACTTTTTGGCTGAGCAACGTGGGGTTGATGTTTTTGATGCAAAAGCAGATGCTTTAGATGCGCTTTGTTCAATTGAGGCACCACAAAACTTGCAAATTGCAAGAAGAGCACCTTCATGGTATCATCCAGGTAGATCAGGCTCTTTTGTTTTGGGGAAAAATGTAATCGCTCATTTTGGTGAAATTCATCCTGCAATTTTGAAGATTTTTGATATTAAGACCCCTGTTGCCGCATTTGAAATTTATATGGATAATGTACCACAACCTCGTCAAAAATCAAAATCTCAAAAATTGCTTAAAATGTCTAGCTTAATGCCTTTAACTCGTGATTTTGCTTTTGTTGCAGATAAACAAGTTGAGGCAGGAAAGATTATATCAGTAATTGCAAATGTTGATAAAGAAAAAATCACAGATGTTTCAATCTTTGATGTTTATGAGGGGGATAAACTCCCTGAAGATAAAAAATCATTGGCTGTTCAAGTGACAATTTCACCAATGGATAAGACAATGACAGATAAAGAAATTGAAATTTTAAGTGTTCAAATTATCAATGCTGTTAAAAAAGCAACAGGTGCTGAATTGAGGGCTTAAGTTCTTTGAGAATAAAAAAAGGGGGCAATAGCCCTCTTTTTTTTATAAATAAAGAACTTTTTTTGACTCTTTTATTTCAAAAATATGAAAGATAAAAAAAATATATTAAAATATCTTTTTATTTGTAATTTTTATATCTATATTTTAAAGGTAACATAAATAATGGAGGTTATAATGAAAAAAATAGTATGTACATCTCTTTTGGCAATGAGTTTTGCTTTTTCAGGTGTTGCAATGGCTGGTTTTCAACCAAATGCACCTGTTAATCATCAACAAGGTGGATTTAAAGGGCCAAGTGCTGGTATTACAACAGTTGCTGAAGCTTTGAAAGCAAAGGACGATTCTTTGGTTGTTTTAACGGGTAAAATTGAAAAAGAAACAGGAAAGGAAAAATACTTATTCAGAGATTCAACCGGTGCAATTACTGTTGAAATTGATAATGAAGATTGGAAAGGTCAAGATGTAACTCCTGCTGATACAGTTGTTATTCATGGAGAAGTTGATAAAGAAATAATGCATGCACCAGAAATTGATGTTGATAAAATTGTAAAGCAATAATTAATAAAATTAAAAAAGAAAAGCCACCTTTTTGAAGGTGGTTTTTTTGTGTTGAAAAACAAGAAAAAAAGTGTTAAATTCAAATGTATATAAGGGGGTAAAAATGGTAAAAGTAACATTGTTAACAGAAGAACAGATTTGGGGCCCAAACGCATTAGGGGTCATCAAATCCTATGGGACAAAAGTTGCTCCAACTGATTTGGCAATTGTTTTAGGTGGGTGGCTTGGTAGTGCTGGTTGTACATTGGAAGGAGATCGATCTGGTTATATTTGGACGGCTTCAGGATTGCTGGATTTAGGATTGGTTAGAACAATTACCCATGCAGGTGACAAGTGTTATTATTATCCAAATCGCAGACGAGATGGTATACGTCCTGTGCTTTCAAAACAAGAAACAGATAAAATTAAAGATGTAGAATACCGGTATATTGAATTGACAAATGAAATTTCTGTTAAAGTTGCATTTTATGGTGAATATCCACAAAAGTCTGTTAAAATAAAATCAAGCGAACTTCTAGAGGAAATGTATCATAATAAAGAGTTGAAAAAGACAAAACGTTTTTTTACATTTGATACGGCAGGTTTAACAGATTACGAAACTGGTTTAAAGCCAAAAAAATATTTTGTATACGAACATGCAGGGAAAAAATATATCAGATTAGAGGGACGTCCAGCCGATAGCGATTCGATTCTTTCAAATGGGAAAGATGTTCAAATGGGTGATCCATATTGGTTAGAGGTTTTGCCAATTGAATGGCTTGTAGATGAAGAAACTGGTATTTGGATTTCAAAAAAAGCATTGGTGAGTGGTGTTCGTTTTGGAAAAGATGATACTTATAATGGGAAGTTTAACAAAACGGATATGTATGCCTATTTGAATAATTATTTTGCAAAAGAATTTTTACCTTAATAATTTAAATGGAACAAATAGATTTTTTTTCTGAAAATTATACTTATTTAGGTGTTACAAGTATTGATGAAATTCATCAAAAAGGTTTGTGGCATCAGACGGTTGCTTTTTGGGTTTTTAATAAAAAAGAAAAAGTTATATATTTGCAATTAAGAGGGCCAAAAAATAGAGTAGGTCCGAATACTTTTGATGCTTCAAGTGGAGGGCATTTGTCGAGTGGAGAAACAAAAGAGGATGGTCTTCGAGAATTAAAGGAAGAATTAGCTCTTGATATTTCAAAAGAAAAGTGTATCTACTTCAAAATGTTTTACAATCAAGTTGTTTTACCTCATTATATTAATAATGAATTTTGTCATATTTACTTTGTTGAAACTGATAAATCTCTTTCTGATTTTGTGCTGCAAGAGGGTGAAGTTTCAAATATTTTTGCTCTAAATGTTGAGGATATTGATACATTTTTATCTGGAAAAGAAATTGAGGTGGTGGCCCTTTCTCAAAAAAGAAAAATTTCATTAAAAGATATGTGTGCATTTAAAGAACGAATTCAAATAGGTTATTATGCGAGTGTTTTTAATGCATTAAAATCAATTATTTTAACGGAAAATATTTGAAGGAGTTTTGACTTATTTAATAACTCATTATCTTTAAGTAATAAAAAAAAGCACTTCAAATGAAGTGCTTTTTAAATGGTGCCTGGGGACGGAATCGAACCGCCGACACAGGGATTTTCAGTCCCTTGCTCTACCAACTGAGCTACCCAGGCTTGCCTGAAGTAAAACCTTTATACACGACTTTTTTGAAAATGTCTAGTCCTTTTTTCAAAAAAGATGATTTTTTTTATATTTTTTTATTCTTCTTCTAATTTTGCAAGGACTTCGTCTTCAGGTTTTTCGTCTGTATGAACAACATAAGATCCTTTTAACCAGCGACCCAAGTCAACATCGGCACATTTTTTGGAGCAAAAAGGAGCGTATCTTGTTTCAGGTTCTTTTCCACAAATAGGGCATTTTACTTTTGTATTTTCCATTTTATTTTTCCTTTAATTCAAAAAAATCTGGTTTTATATTTAAATTTTGCTGAATAACAACATTGTTTTTAATTTCATCAGTTAAATATTGAGCATGTGAAGGGTGAATTTCTAATAGAGGTTTCCCGTGCTTGCATTTTAGAAGTTGATTATATATGCACAAATTAAGATATTCAGGACTTTTAAGCCCATCTTTTGTATAGAATACATCAATTAAGGGGGCTGATGTACTCGCACGCTTAATTTCAAGCAAATTCATTTTTGAAAAATCATATATTTTTGTTCTTGAATCTGTTTTAAATTCATTTTTAATCTGTTTAAGAAGAAGTGATTTTTCTTCAGCTTTTTTAAATCCTGCGAAGTCAATCAAAATCATGCCTGCCATGTTTTTTAATTGAATTTGTTTGTAAATTAATGGAATAGCTTTTTGATTGATTTCAAAAAGGGATAAAGAACTGTTGCCAGAATCAATGTCAATACTCCAAAGTGCATTTGTTCGTTCAATAAGTAATGAGGCACCATTTGCAAAAGGAATGCGTTCGTCCAATGATTCTTCAATGATTGGTAGAATGTTAATGTTGTTTTTAAATTCAAAAGAAGGATATTTTTTTAAAACTTCTTCTTTTAAATTTGGGCAAAAAGGATTCTCTGTTGTGAAAGAACCTGTTGCATCTTTTGATTGTCGGGCTTCTTTTGTAATAAGAACGTGAACAAGTTGTCCTTGGGTATGTTTTTGATTTGATGGTACAAAGACAGGTGTATTCTTGCTTGTTTGAACAAAATATCCCTTGAGTGTTTTATTAAATTGTGTGATTTTTCCTTCCACAATTTCTCCTAAGTAAAGAGTGTTTTTTCGTTGAATAAAAAACTCAATGGGCTCTTCATTTTGGTCAAAAACAACAATTATTTCTTGATCAGAAGCTTGTGTATGAAAAAGAAAATATTCACTCATGTTATTTAAGAATACCTCTTAATATCTGTGTGGTTTCATAAACAGGCAAGCCAACAATACTTGAATAAGATCCTGAGAGTTTTTTTACAAAAGTGGATAAGACACCATCAATTTTATATCCTGCAACGCCTTTCCATTCCTCTGAGTCTATAATTACACGGATGTCGTCTTCATCTAACTTTTTTAATGTAACGCTAGAGATATTAACACGTGAAATAATTTTTCCATCAGGTGTAACAATGGCTAGACCTGTTAAAACTTTATGACTTCTGCCGGAAAGGAGTTTTAAATTTGCTCTTGCTTCGTCAGCTGTATATGCTTTACGTATAATGCGCCGACCAACAGCTAAAACAGTATCGGCAGCAACAATACAGGTGTTTGGATGCTCTTTTGCCACTGCTTTTGCTTTTTCAATAGCAATTCGTTTAACGTATCGAGCAGGTGTTTCATCCTTTAAAATTTCTTCGTCAATTTCAGGGGATACTATTTTATCTGGAATAAGACGCACCTCATCAAGTAAGGCGCGTCTATTAACAGAAGCTGAGGCTAAAATAAAACCTGCTTTTAATTTCCACAATTCATTCTTATTCATCGGATTGCATTTTTTCTTTACGTTCGTGACGTTCTTGTGCTTCGATTGAAAGGGTTGTAACAGGGCGAGCTTCTAATCTACCAAGACCGATTGGTTCACCTGTTTCTTCACAGTAACCGTACGTTCCATTTTCAATTCTGTCTAATGCAGCATTAATTTTTTTAATCAATTTGCGCATTCTGTCACGTGTTCTTAATTCTAAGAATTGATCTGTTTCGCTACTTGCACGATCGTTTAAATCTGCTTCTTGCAAGCTTGTTTCTTTAAGATCTTGTAATGTAAATTCAGAGTTTTTGACAAGTTCGGCACGCCAGTTGACTAACTTTTGACGAAAATATTCAAGTTGACGTTCATTCATGTATTCTTCATCTTGAGATGGTTTGTAATCTGGGGGTAATGTAACAATTGTCATATTGTGCTCCTTTTTCAATTAATTTTTTATAACGTACATTTTTTTTTGTAAAAAGTCAAGAGATGTTTTTTCTTGATAAGGATGCAAATGTTTGATATAATTTAAAATGATACTTAAGGAGTGGGGCGATGAATTTGTTGAAAAAAAGTTTGTTTTTAAGTGTTTTGTTTATGTCATTTTCCAGCCAAGCAACGTCTTATGCTGAACTAACGTGTGAAGAAATTTTTGAAAAGCTTGAAACAGGGGAACTTTCAGATTCAACTTTGTATGATAAATGTGGTTTTTCAAACGAAGAGTTGGTTTGGAATAAGTGGGCTGGTTTTGTTTCTGAAAAAAAAATGAGACGGGCTCTTTATGAAATATGTGTTCGCTTTCCATCTCATGAGTATCATGAATTATATTGTGATAAATCCATTCAGTTGGAATATCCTCCTGCACTTGTATATGCAGGTGAAAAGGCAATTAATAATGGTGATTTTCAAACAGGATACGACTATTTAACAAAAGCGTTAAGTACACAACAATTAACAAATAAAGAAGAGGGAAAAGTTCTTGAAATTTTGGGTGTGCATTATTTAAAAACAACGGATCCTAAAGCGGCCGTTTATATTGATAAAGCATCTCAAAAAGAATCTGCATTGGCTAATAATTTGTTGGGTATTAATTATTATATTCGCAAAGATGAAGACTTGGCAAATGAAACGATTTTGTTGGAATATTTTTGGCGTGCTATTTTACTTGGTTGTAAAAAAGCTGAAGAAAATGTAGGTCTTGTTCAGTTGGCAAAACAAGGCAAGATTACACATGATCGAGCCTTGTCAGAAATGAAAAAAAATATGTATTCTTGTGATGCAACTGTTTTGAAAAAAACAGAGATGAAAGATAGAGAATTATATTCTTGTAGATGTAAATTTGCACTTGATATGGATAAGCGACAGTCAGGTAAGGATTATATTTTGAAACGAACAGAAGCCAAGATGGCTGTTTTGGAAGATAAAATGGGAGAAATAGTGAGTGTAACGGAGGGGCGTGTTCTTCCCAATAAAGCGCGTGTTTCAGAGGTGCGTCGTACAGCTGTTATTTTGACCTATCCAACAGGAGAACGTGAAATTTTAAATCTACATAAAGAAGATCCTTGTGTTGATTTTTGCAAACACAATGGAATTTATGAAAATCTCTCTGTTGAGGATATGCGTCTTCGAATTGATGGAACAAAAGAGGTGGTTAAAATTAAACCATACCATTTAACATTTACGCCTCAAGAATGTGCTTTTGTTGAACATTATGCAAAATTATTATTCCCTAATAAAGATAATTATGTTGGAAAGGAAGAATGCATGAAGCAGGAAATTGAAGTAGATCCTGTACTCTCTAGTGTATCAGAACCAGAGTATGAATTTGATACAGTATATGATAACAAACCTCAGAAGGTTGAAAAATCTGTGATTATGCTTCCTGAACATAAGAAAAATGCGTTGAAAAAATCTGCAGAATCAATTTTGAAATAAGATTAAAAAAAAAGAGGAAGATTTTTCTTCCTCTTTTTTTTATTGCTTTTAAAAAGATTAAGCTGAAACAGTTTCTGTTTGAGCTTCTTTTTCAGCTTCTGCTTTAGCTGCTGCATCAGCTTTCTTTTTGAAAGAACGTTTTGCTTCTTCAGCAGAACGTGCAATATTAACACGAACTGTTTGAGAAACATCTGGGTGCAATGATAAGCGAACATCAAAAATACCGAGATTTTTGAATGGTTGACCCATAACGATTTGTTGTCTTTCAACTTTAAAGCCAGCATCATGGATAGCTTCGCAAATGTCACGCATTGAAACAGAACCGTATAATTGACCTGTTTCAGCAGCTTGACGAATGATAACAACTGAAAGGTTGTTCATTTTTTCTGCCAAAGCTTCAGCTTCTGCTTTTAATTTTTGGTTGTAGGCTTCATATTCTTTGCGTTTTGCTTCAAAGAGAGCCAAATTGTCTTTAGTCTTGCGCAATGCTTTCTTTTGTGGGAGTAAATAGTTGCGAGCATAACCGTTTTTAACATTTACGATATCTCCCATTTGACCAAGACGTTCAATTTTTTCTAAAAGAATAATTTCCATCTTTATTCTCCTTATTCTGCAACGAATGGTAATAACGCCAAGAAACGAGCGCGTTTAATTGCTTTTGACAATTCGCGTTGGTGTTTTGCGCATGTTGCTGAAACACGAGCAGGAACAACTTTACCACGTTCTGAAATATGGCGGCTTAATTGTTTGATGTCTTTATAGTCGATTTTTTGTGCGTTTTCGCCACAGAATGGACAAGACTTTTTATGATGAAAGAATGAACCTTTAATATCAGCCATTACATATCTCCTTCTGAAATTTCAATGTCGTATTTTTCTTCAGTTTTGAATTTTCTAGATTTAGCTTCCATCATAACTGATGGACCTTCTTCTAATTCTTCAACTTTGATTGTTAAATAACGAATCAAGTTTTCATCAAGACGCATCAAACGTTCCATTTCAATGATAGCATCTGCTGGAGCGTCAATGTTCATTAACATGTAATAACCTTTACGGTTTTTTTGAATTTTGTAAGCTAAATTGCGTAAACCCCAATTTTCGCGTTTTGAAACTTTACCACCCATAGATTCAACAACTGATGCATATTTGTCTGTCAATTCATTAACTTTTGCAGGTGTTAAATCTTGTCTGGCAATAAATACGTGTTCATAAAAAGGCATTTATAATTTCTCCTTATGGTTTTTCTCGTTTCGGTTAAAACAAATATCCCGAATGGATAGTTGCTTGAAACATAGCCCCCGTCCGATAGCAAGAGAGCAAGGATAATCGGAAAGCTTTGACAATATACAGGAATTTTTTTAAAAAATCAAGTGTTTTTTCTCTTTTAAGCTTTTTTGTCCATTTAAATATGTTGTTTTGTAAAACAAAGTTATTTTGACATGTTTTTTAGGTGGGGAAGAAGTTTTTCAACAACTAAATTTGCAATATCGTTTTCTCTTTCTTTTTCTTTATAATTTTCAAGACTGGTTGTGATGAATTTATATGCGAAATAAATCAAAATAAAAAGTAAAACTGTGTCAAAAAAAAATGTTAATAAATTGATGGTTTTTTCTAAAGTGGAAACTTTTGCAGAGACAAATGTTGAATTTGTGAGTGAAGAAATATATTCAGATATTTTACTTGGTGAAAGAAGCGATAAGTTTTCACTTGCTTTGTTTGTATATTCTTGAAGAATGGATGCTTTTTTCTTCTCTAATGGTAAGTCAAAATAAGTGTAAAAAAATTGGTGAAGATTTATTTTAACAAGAAAAACAAATCCAGATAAAAAACTGTATTTTATAAAAGAGGGTAATGCAGCTTTGAATAACCGAAGCATTTTGTCTTTGAATGATGTGTTTGTATTAAAATTAAATGTATTCATTTTTATTCCTTAAAAAAAGCTATAGGGGTTTATATCAACACGAACGGATACACTTGAATGAATGGGGACTTTGGAAAGCCATATGTTTAAAATGTTTTGAAGTTTGACATCTTTTGTTGCTTTGATGAGTAGGCGATATCTGAATTTTCCTCTTAATAGTGCTAAAGGAGCAGGGGTTGGTCCAAGAACATCTAAGCCTTCTAAAAAAGGTGCTGTTGAAACAATTTTTTTGCCTACTTCAACAACAAGCTGCTCATTTTTTCCACTTAAAATAATGGCTGCAAGTTGTCCAAAAGGGGGCATACTTAAGATTTGTCTGGTTGCTATTTCTTCTTGAATAAAGGTATTTTTATCATTTTTTTGAAGAGATTGAATGACAAGATTATCAGGTACATATGTTTGTAAAACAGCAGTTCCTTTTTTTTGCTCACGTCCAGCACGCCCAGTTACTTGGTGCAACAGTTGAAATGTTCGTTCACCAGCTCTTAAATCACCACCAGATAAACCCATGTCTGCATCAATTACACCAACGAGTGTAAGGTTTGAAAAATGGTGCCCTTTTGCAAGAATTTGAGTTCCAATCAGAATATCAATTTCATTGTTTTTGATTTTTTCTAACAAAGAAGCGAATTCTTTTGGATTATTTAAAGTATCAGATGTAACCATGCTAAGGGTTGCTTCAGGAAAAAGTTGATGTGCTTCTTCATGTATTCTTTCAACTCCTGGCCCACAAGAAACAAGTGTTTCTTCTTGCTCGCAGGTGGGGCATTTTTTGGGGATACGCATTACATATCCACAATGGTGGCATTGCAAAATGTTTTTCTTTCTGTGTTCAACGAGCCATGCTGTGCAGTGTGGACACTTAATCCGTTCACCACACGATCTGCAAAGAAGAAGAGGAGCGTATCCTCTTCTGTTTAAAAACAAAAGAGTTTGTTCCTTTTTATGAAGATTTTCACGTATGAGAAGTTGCAATTCCGGTGAAATAAAACGAATAGGCCCTTTTTCTTTTTTGCGCATATCGACCAGTCGAATATCTGGCAAACAAGAGCCTGCGAATCTTTCTGGCAATTCAATATGAATATATTTTCCAGCTAACACATTGCAATAGGATTCAATGCTTGGTGTTGCAGAGGCCAGAACAATGGGACATTTTGCAATTTTTGCACGAACAACAGCCATGTCTCTTGCTTGATAGAGTACGCCATCTTCTTGTTTAAATGAGGAATCATGCTCCTCATCTACAATGATAAGATTTAATTTTTGATAGGGTAAAAAAAGCGCTGATCTAGCTCCAACGATAACTTTGGCTTCACCTTTTAAAATTGCATTCCAAGTGTCTCTTCGTTGTTTTTGTGTGATGCCAGAATGCCACAGTGCTGGTTTAACACCAAATCGTTTTTGAAATCGTTCAAGCCATGCTGTTGTTAGGGTAATTTCTGGAAGTAAAACTAAAATTTGTCCTTCTTTTTCAAGAGCTTTAGCAAGTGCTTCGAAGTAAACCTCTGTTTTTCCAGATCCTGTTACGCCATCTAAAAGTGAGACACTAAACCCTTTTTCTAATTGGTTAGTCATAATTTGTACAGCGTTTTGTTGTGCTTGAGAAAATGTTAAAGAAATATGAGTTGGATTTGGATTTTGAAATGTGAGAGGTTTTTTGCTTGGTTTTTCGAAATCGGTTAATAGCGCCATTTTTAAAACAGCTCCTAAGGGTGCTAATGTATAGGAACTGACCCAGTTGACGAATTGGATTGTTTCAAAAGGAAGAGGTTGATAGGGTAGAACTTCTAATATCTCTTTTATTTTGCTTTTATCAATATGTGTGTTTGCTTCTTTATCCCATACAATACCAATTAATTTTTTTCGCCCAAACGGGGCTAATACAAAAGTCCCAATGGGTAGTTCAGAATTGCTTAAATAATCATAACAACCAAGAGGTGTTGGAAATAAAACAGATATTTGTTGCATTTTTAATGTAACCTTGTATACTTAAAAAAACAGATGTAAGGATACATAAAATTATGGAAGAATACAAGCCTTTATCTTTAACGGTTTCGCCAAAATTAAAAGATATTATTTCTTCATGGCAAAAAAGTTTAAGTTATGAACGACGCCTTTCCTCAAAAACGGTTGATTCATATTTGATTGATATAAAAGAATTTTTTCACTTTTTGAATGAGTTTTTTGAAAAAGAAATTGATGTGGCAATGCTTAAAAAATTAACTGTCACAGATTTTCGTTCTTTTTTGGTGTGGCGAAGTGAACATAATGTTTCGAGGTCGAGTATTGCAAGAGGAATGTCTACGCTTCGTAATTTTTTTAAATATGGAGCTCGAAAAGAATTATTTGAAAATCAATCGATTTCAACAATAAAAACAGGGAACAGAAGGAAAATTTTGCCCAAGCCATTGTCTGTAAGTGATGCTTTTTCTTTTTTGGATGCTGTTAAAATGGTTGCAAAAGATTCATTTCAAGAAAAAAGAGATACAGCATTGTATATGTTGCTTTATGGATGTGGACTTCGTATTAATGAAGCGTTGTCTTTAAATGTAAAAGATTTTCCGTTGGACAGGGATGCATTTACTTTGTTAGGAAAAGGAAATAAAGAGCGCGTTGTTCCCTTGTTACCAATGGTGAAAAAAAGTGTTAAAGAATATTTGAAACATCACCCTTGCTCAAGTTCAAACGCTCCTCTTTTTGTGGGAACGAGAGGTGATCGATTAAATGCAGGTGTTGTTCAAAGAAATGTGCGTGTAATTAGAAATTATTTAAACTTGCCAGAATCTGTTACTCCACATGCTTTAAGGCATAGTTTTGCAACACATTTGTTGCAAGGTGGTGGTGACTTAAGAACGGTACAAGAATTGTTGGGCCATTCCTCATTATCTGCAACGCAAAGATATACTGAAATTACACGTGAACAGTTGATACATGTGTATGAAAAGGCACATCCTCGTGCACGGTTAAAAAAATAATAAAAATAGTGTATTTTAATTTGACCTTGAATTTGAATTGTGGTACAGTTAATCCATATTATAAAAAAAATAGGAGGTATCAATGAATGAAGTTTTAAAACAAGCCCAAGATGATGGAAGAAGAGATTTTGCTTATTCCTTGGCACACGATTCATATGCTTTATGCGCTCAAAATCATGAGTTAAAAGGGGAAGTTTTTTTTGGTGGAGAAGCTCTTCAAAATGTGGATATGATGCAAGTAAAATCAAATACAAAAACAAATATTGATTTTCGTGCATTGCAATCTGAAGGCAGGTAACACGCATGAGTGAAAATAAAAATGGAGACCTTTTAGTTGAAAAAGAAGAGGCATATGTTATTTTGCCAACAACAGAGGAAGAATTAATTTTTGCAATTTCTGTTAAAGATGAAGATCCGATTGATCCTGTTTTGTTGTATGATGGGGGAGATCATGCATTGTTATATCGATCCAAAACAGATGTTGTGATTTTGGATTTTATACCTGAAAAAATCAAAGAAAGATTAGATGGGATTGATAAGGCATATATTGTTGAAATTGATTATCGAGTTAAGAAATTGAAACAAGATTATGAAGCAATTGTTGAATTGGTGAAAAAATATCCTTTTGATATTACGCCTTATATGTAAAAAAGGTAATAAAAGAAGAGAGGTTTTCCTCTCTTCTTTTTGTAATTTATAAAAAATATAGAATTTTGTTATAAAAAAAGCGCCTATTTCTAGGCGCTTTAAGTTATCTTAAAAAGTACTCTTTTAAAAGATTGTCTAATTCAGAAAGGGCAACACGTTTTTGTTCCATTGTGTCTCTGTCTCTGATGGTGACAGTTGTTGGTTCTTGCTCAATACTTTCAAAGTCGACAGTAATGCAAAATGGTGTGCCGATTTCATCATGGCGACGATATGCTTTTCCAATATTTCCGGAATCTTCAAGCATAATGCGACCAATGCCTGTTTTTAAAAGCTGGTTTTTAATTTTTTTTGCAAGCTCCATAATTTGTGGATTGTTACGTTTGAGTGGAATAACAGCAGCTTTAACGGGAGTCAAGTGTTTCTTTAATTTTAAAACAGTTCTTGTTTCACCATTAGGTAATGTTTCTTCATTATAAGCTTCTGTTAGTACTGCTAACACACCACGTTCGACACCTGCAGATGGTTCAATAACAAATGGAACATACCATTTTTTTGTTTCATCATCAAAAAGAGCAAGTTTTGTTGAACTTTCCTTGTTTGTGTGAGGTGTTGATGTGAGATTTAATTCTGATTGATAACGTGTATGGTTGCCAAGGTCGTAGTCTGTTCTGTCTGCGATACCTTCAAGTTCTTCTAACCCATGTGGGAATTCATATTCTAAGTCATATGTTGCTTTGGAATAGTGGGCAAGTTCTTCTTTTTCAATAGTGTGGACTTTTAATTTGTCTTTGCTAAGACCTTGATCAAGCCACCATTGAATTCTGGCTTCTTTCCATGTTTCAAGCCATTCTTCATCTGTTCCTGGTTTTACAAAATATTCTAACTCCATTTGTTCAAATTCACGGACACGGAAAATAAAGTTACGAGGTGTAATTTCATTTCTAAATGTTTTTCCGATTTGAGCGATTCCAAAAGGTGCTTTGCGAGAAGTTGAATCAACCACGTTCTTAAATTGTGTGAAAATAGCTTGAGCTGTTTCAGGTCTTAAGTAAGCGTAATTTTCATTATTTTCAACTGGTCCAACTGTTGTTTTAAACATAAGGTTGAACATGCGTGGTTCTGTCAAATCTGTGCTGCCACAATTAGGGCATTTCCCATCTTTAATATGATCGGCTCTAAATCTGTTTTTGCATTTTTTGCAGTCTGTGAGTGGGTCTGTAAATGTTGCTTCGTGGCCACTATAATGTAGAACTTTTTGATGTGTTAAAATAGAAGCGTCTAGTCCTTCAACATCATCACGTTCATAAATCATTGAACGCCACCAAGCTGCTTTTAAATTGTTTTTAAGTTCAACGCCTAATGGACCAAAGTCATATACACCTTGTAAACCACCATAAATATCTGCATTTTGAAAAATAAATCCACGTCTTTTACAAAGAGAAACAAGTTGATCCATAGATGTAGCTGGCATAATAAAATACTCCTAAAAAATTTACATAATATAATAAATATGATTCATAATACCTGAAAACATAAAAAAAATCAATTCTCTTTATGAAAATTTTTAAAGCACTTATTTGAAACAAAAAAACAGGGCATCTAAGATGCCCTGTTTTTAGATAATATTAAATTATTTTTTTGCAGTTTGTTGTTTTTTCTTTTTGTCAAATAAGTGGAAAACACCTGTTTTTGGGTTTAATTTAAATATTTCAATATCCCATTTGTCCCAAACGATTTCAAAAGAACCTGGTTTGATATTTTGAAGTGTTCCTTGGTCACTGTGTCCTTGGCGTTGTGCGCGATTGTTTCCTAAATTAACAATATTTCCAAACCAACTTGGATGTTGAACCTTAACAATGTTTGGTAATGTGTATTGCATTTCTAAAGGTTCTGCTACGTGATTAACGCGAGAGTAGTATACAACACCTGCAACCAAACATCCTAAAATAACTAAAAATGGTATAGTTTTTTTCATATTTTTTCTCCTTGTAAACCAAACAAAATCTATCTAATATTTCTTCTAACAAAAAAATATTTAAATTACAATAAAAAAATGAAAAAAATCAAAAAAAATTAAAATGATAAAGGAATGATTGTTTGAATAAGTCCACACCCCATTTTTTGGAATAAAGATGATGAAGTGTTTGGGTTATTTTCACTTTGTTCTTTTTTTAATTTTTTTGATAATGCATCTGGTTTTTGAGTGAGAGAATCGCACCCTGAAAAAGAAATAAAATGTTTTTTTTGGGGAGATATTTGATTATTAATTGTGTCTGATTGATTGTTTTTTAATTGAAAATTGGTGTTAGGTAAAGACCAATTAATTGTTTTATTTTTAAGTGGGATATATTGTGCAAAAAACAAATGTGAAAATGAGCTATCTTTACTATTGTTGTTGGAGTTAAAAAGATAAAGTAAAGAAATAAAA
>JAZSGT010000056.1:0-14226 GCA_045532865.1 Alphaproteobacteria bacterium | reverse complement strand
CGTTGATTTTTAAGATATGAAAGCTCAGAAACAAAAAACGATTTATCCCGACAAATGCCTTGAAACATCATATCAGATTTCATTTTTTGAAAGCCAAACAATCGTGTTTTTTTGATAAACTCTTCCCCAATTTCATCACTTAAAAACTTTAACCCTAAACAAGCTGCTGCATCAAAAAAAATGGATTTTTTAATCACTTGAACACGCGAAAAAACATTAAATAATCCAAAAAAAGAATAAAACATTAAAACACAAAAAAGCAACACAAAAATCAAGGAACCTGAAACAACAGATGAAACAATCACAGCCCCCAACATGCCTATCAAAAATAAACAAAGATTAAACTTGTATAATCTTTTCAGCTTAAAAAATTCTCCCCTTATTTGAGGGTTATCTAAAACATTTTTTTCAACAAGTTCTAAAAACGCTTCTTTTGTAATCATAAGTATTCCCCTTTTTTATTTATACCTTTCATCTTTTAAAATAACAATCAACTGTTCAAGTTTTTCAAATTGATTATATAAATTTTCAAAAAGTTCTCTCACATCAACTGGCTCATTCAAAAAACTAATAGAAAACCATTTTTTTAAACTAAGCGAATGTTTTAAAACATACTTTGAGATATTTAAATTAAAAAAATTACCGTTTGTTTGAACAGCAAATAGCATATAATTCAAAGAAATATCCACTCGAACCACTGGATTTGAAGCGTTTTTTTCAACCATTTTACAAAGAGCAATGCCTTTTTTTATTTTATCAATAAGAACAGAACGAAACAACAAATCAACATTCTCAGGTTTTTTCATATAAACAGAATTATTTTCAAAAAAATCTTTTTGGAAAAAAGGCTTAACATTACTTAATGAATCTTTGTCATTGTAAATAACAGCTTCATAATCACTTTGTTTTGAATAGAACAAACAAAGTTCATAACTAAATAAATCATCCCCATTCCTTCTATATTCATAAAAAGCAACCCAAACATCATCTTTTTTAAAAACATTTAAAACTTTTTCATTCACATAAAATAGACAAGAATCATCCGTTGGCAATGTATCTTTTGTACTTTGCAAGTATCCCAAATAAGACAAGGCAATTTCAGACTTTTTTTCAAACAAAAACCTAATTTTTCTTTCTGACAAAGTCAACCACTTTGTCATTGCAATAAAAACAATTATAAATCCAACAAGAACAACACCAGCAATTAATTTCACACTAGCTGAAGAAGAACTTATAGAAAAAATTATACCAAACAAACAAGGACTTAAGACGGCAAGAACAATCAAACAAACATAAAAAGGAAGAATAAAAACAACTTTTCTTATCAAAGCATTATACTCATTACTGGTCATCAATTCATGAATAATTTCTTGCTCTACTTTCTTTAAAAACGCTTCTTTTGAAATCATAGGTATCCCCTTTTTTTTGCCCCATACATTCAGTATAACACAAAATTGATATCTCGTTAACACTTTTTTTAATCCATTGACTTTCTTTTTCAAAACGCCTATAAGAAAAAACAAATCAACAAAAGGATATATCGTTATGAAAAAAATTTTATTTTTAAGTATTTGTTTTTTGGGGACACCAGCCTTTGCATTGGATCATAACTGCATTCCTCACATTGAAAAATTGGAACGTGATTTTCAAAACTGCACGGTTGAATATGGCGACAATGCCACAACAGCCGATATAAACAATGCCTCTTATAACGCTGCTGAATGCGCCGTCAACATTGCCCACCAATTAATCGATACTTATTATTCAAACACGGCTGAAGATAGCAAAAAACAATTTGATGCCCTTGTTCGCCAAATTTATAGCTATTCCCACCACTTGATGCAAGAAAGTGATTATGCAAGCGAGCATCACATTGGCACCATTTACAACCAAATCGCCATCAACAAAGCTGAAGAATTGATTAAAGATTTAACAAAAAGCTACATCGATGCATTAAAATCAGAGTGTGAAGACGCCACGGATTATAAACCACAACGCTAGATAATAAAAAATCCACCTATACCCCATAAAATCTTTGACACTTTTTTTACTTTTGTGTTACAATTAAAAAAGATATAAACGGGAGGGAAAAATGGCAAAAATTCAATCAAACAGTTCTTTTACAAGGGGTAGAAATCCTCAGAATACACAAAAGGTTAAAAAAAATTATCCTGCAAGAAAAAAAACACACCCTTCTTCAAACACAACTCCTGAAATTGAATTTCACACAAATGAATATGATTATTCAGCTGAACCTGTTTCAGATGAAGAAATTAGACATTTTTTAAGAACATACATCAATTTTAAATCAGATCAAACAACTGGTGAAGAAATGCTTTTTCAAGGGTTAAAGGAGGCATTAAAAACACCAACCGGTCGCATGGCATTTAGAGCCACAAGGGGTGATTTAGAAACCAAACGAAGGGCTCACCAACCCTATAAAATTAATTTAACCCTCTCAAATGATGATGGTAAAACATGTTATGGTACAACAAAATCAAAAAGCTGTGATATAACTTTATATCTAACAACAATTAAAAATCAATTTCCAATACAGGGGGAATTTAATTTTCAAATGGGGGCCATACTCTTACATGAAATGCTTCATACAAGAGATACAGATGATAGAAACAAAACAATTTCAGATGCTATAACAAGCGCTTTTACAAGGCAAATATCTGTTGAATGCCCTTATATAAAAACAAGATTACTTGAAAATATTTCGGATAAGGAACGCAATGATTATTTAAGAAATGTATTGAATGCAGATGGTTCTTTAAACACTGAAAATGCCAGAGCCTATTCAGCTAAAATACAACAACGCTATGCACAAGATTTCTTGCTCAGACCGGGGGATAGACCTCTGGTTAATTATGCTCTGATGGAAAGACAATTGGCTTATTCTATGCATGATATTCATCTTCGTTTATTAGGCATGAGGGATAATTCACCCGAACAAAAAACATTTGAGGATCTTCAAAATCGTTTTGGCATTCCTATTTCCTATAACGATCCGATTAATAACCAAATTTTAAAAGTTCTCACCCCTTATGTAGAACAAATATATACCTCTTGTAATATAAACGAAGTTCAACACCTTTACGATAGCCTGCGAAGTAAGGCTACAAATATCAACAGGAGCTATTTTAGAAACAACCAAACTTACACAGCTGCTTTAAATTATTTCACTGTGGCAAATGATATCCAATCCAATTTAACAGAATTAGCACTTGTTTCATCTGACATTCACACCAACCCAACCAATCAAGAACTTATCAACAAAGGCCAACGCATTCGCTCCTATCTTTTGACCAAATACCAAATTGTTATTCCCATATATAACCAATTTAATGAACGGGTAGCCGATGGGGTTGATATTGTAAATGAAGCACCCGAAAAAAGCATTGATGTCATACTTAGAGAAAGCTCAAATCCCAATACCCCTACTCACAACCCAGCATTAGCACAAAATGCTACCAGTATCTCAAATGAGCAAGAAAACACTCAATCTAGTCAAGGTAACGAAAGAACAGTTTAAAAAAAAGAGGTTCTAATGGCAACATATCAATCAGGTACAACCAACACAAGAAGGTCCACAAGCATGTCTACACATACCACATCTGCTCAAACAAAAAGTATCCCTTATGAATTCAACCATTCAACCAACCCTGTTTCAGATGAAGAAATTAGATATTTTTTAGAAACATATATCAATTATAAAACCGACCAAAAAACTGCTAAAGAAATACTTTTTAACGGACTGAAAGAAGTTTTTAAAACACCAACCGGTCGCATGGCATTTAGAGCCACAAGAGCCCATTTAGAAGCCAAAAGAAAAGCAAAACTCCCCTATAAATTAGATTTAGCCATCTCACATGAAAGTGATGTAACATATTATGGCAAAGCCTGTGACAACCTTATCACACTCTATCCAAACTGTATACAGAAAGCCTATCGCAACAAAAAGCATAGCAACTTCAAAATCGGGGCCACATTTTTGCATGAAGCAATGCATACCCGAAATGATTATGACGACAACAAAACCATTTCAGATGCCACAACAAGCGCTCTTACAAGACAAATAGCTGTTGAATCCCCCTATAAAGAAATCAGAAAAAGAGAATATATTTCTGAAAAAGAACGCACCACTTATTTAATCAAGGCATTTAATCCAGACGGCTCTTTCAACGCAGAAAAAGCAAGATCTCACTCTGCATACATGCAACAGCTTTACATACAAGACTTTTTACTTAAACCAGGGGAAAGAGCACTCGTTAATTATGGACAATTAAGCAGACAAAGTGGATATGTTTTCCAAGATATCCATAACCGTTTATTGCATCAGAAAAATAACTCCCCTCTTAAAACAAGTTTTAACTATATCAACCAAAGGTATCATACTGTCATATCATATAAAGATCCGATTAATAACCAAATTTTAAAAGCCCTATCCTCTTATGCAGATGCTGTCCATAAACATTGCACGAAGGATGATTTAGACCATCTGTCTGACAGCCTTAATAATCAAGTAGAAAAGTTAGATCGCAAAAATTTTTCAAGCAACAAAGCTTATAAAGCTGCTTTAGCTTATTTTAAAGTTTCTAATGACATTCAAGAGAAGATTAGTTTGCTTGCATACTATTCACATCTCATTCATAGTGAGCCTAATAACAAAGCTTATTTGGAGAAAAGTGAAAACATTCGCACTCACTTGCATTCAAAATATGACATCACCTTCTTGATATACAACCAATCAAACGAACGGGTGGCCGATAATCTTGATGTTGCAAAAGAAATTCCAGACAAACCGGTTGACATTTTATTAAGAAACTTAGACGACATTGATGCCCAAGGCCGTACTAAAAACACCAATCCAACATTGGCTCAAAATGCCCAAAATCTGCCAGATGAAAAATCATCCCCCACAACTTACACAGAAAAAACACGAACAACTTAAAATAAACATCTTCTTATATCACAGGTGAAAACCTTTATTTTTTATAAAACCTCTTTCTTGTCATAAAAAAAGGCAGGAAGGTTTTTAAAACCTATTACCTAAAGCGATGCATTCAAGGAAATACGATTTTTTTATACATCCTTTTCACGTCCCTTCCAATGCAAGATAAAAATTCTTTTCTAAAGAAAAATAAAAAAATGAGAAAAGCTTTCTTTAAAAGAAACTTCTTATTGAAGATAAAAAACTTCTCCCTTCTTTTTGAACCTTTCTATCTTTGCATCAGCCCATTTAATTTTAATAAAATCACCTTGTTTTTCAATAAGGGTAGCTTTTTTTTGATAGTTACTAAGCCTACGCACATCATTACCCTCAATTAGAACAAAATCCGACCACTCTGGATGGACAAAATACATTAATTTTCTCTTCGAATTGCCGAATGTTAAATATTTTTTTAATTTTTCTGCATTCAATATGGTCATTGCTTTTTCATTACTCAACAAATCATTATAGCAATCCCTCCTTGATGAATACACTTTCTTTTTTGCATTAAAATAATTGCAAGCATATTGACGATAAGCCTCAACAGATTTGTCTTGCACCTCTTGATAATTTTCCTTTTTTACAGAAGTTTCTTTTTTATAAAGCAATATCTCTTCTAGATTAGAAATTAACCCTCCATACTTAATTGTCACATCAAACCAAAAAGGCATATCCTCAGCATTAGGGAATGTATTAACATATTGAATGTTATGTTTTTTAATAAAATCCGTACGTATCATAGCACAAGGATGAATCACTGGAACATACCAAAATGCACGTATTTTTGCATTATCAGGATCAGCTGGCAGAATAAAACTTTTTTTAAAGGAACAACCTGTTGCCGTAATGTGTGGATTTTTTTCCAAAAAATCGACCTGTTTTTTCAATCGAATTGAAAATGAATAGTCATCATCATCCATGCGAGCTATATACTTACCCTGTGCAATTGCCAATCCCTTATTTAAACTGTTGGGAAGACCTTCATTTTTTTCATTTGTTAAAATCTTAATACGAGAATCTTTTTTTTGAAATTCAGCTAAAATATTTTTTGTTTCATCGATTGACCCATCATTTATAATAATAAACTCAAACTCTTTATACGTTTGATTTAATATCGATTCAATTGCTTTTGACAATAAATTATGATCTAAAGAAGCCCTGTTATATGTACTCATAATAACAGATACCAAAGGAGGTTTGCTTTCCACCATTGGTTGCTTTGAAAAAAAACCTCCTGTTAAAAATATTCCCATCCCACACAAAATTAAAAACAAAATAAGTACAATAAAAAACCTTTTAAGCATAACAAAACCTATTTCTAAAACTTTTCATAACAAGTTGACTTAACACATAAAAACAATTTCATTTCTGGATAAAAAACAAACAAATATTTCATAACTGAAAAATACTTAACAAAACCAGAAACCTATTTCTTTTTTGCATCAAAAAAATAACCATTAACGCCTTCTGTTGGGATTAAATACACATCATCTTTCAAAATATAATAGGCATACGAATTCAAAAATTGTTGTCTAAATACATCAAACCATTTAGATATTTGAATATCCGAACTACTATTAGCATATAAATGTTCGGCAACATTTTCTCCCCCTTTAAAATCATGCATCAAAATATTTCCATGATAAATGTGATATTTATTTTCTATTTTCTGGGGTTGAATCTTCTTTTCTTTAAAAAACTCCAAAAAAGTTCTATTCCAAATTACAGGAGAATACACGTTAGCATACGAAAGTTTATTGTATTTTTCTTTTATTTTTTTTATAAACGGATGATTAGGTACAACAGCCATAAACGAAGCTGATAAATCACCTTTACGTTGCACTGCCAATGTCAAAGGTGTATCTAACAAAGGAAGAATTGGCTTCTTTAATCGCATATCAGTATCAAAATAAACTCCACCCTCCTCTAATGCTAAAATACGACACCAATCAGATGCAAAGTTGAATTTTTTATTTTTATAATTTGTGCGAATAAAATAATTAGCATTGACATCACAATTTTTTTCATCCCAACGTTTAATTTTAAAATCGGGCTGATGCTTTTTCCATGTTTTAATTGTTTCCTTAACCTCATCAGGTAACTCTTCAGAACCGAACCAAACATAATGAAATATTTTTGGAATTTGAACCGTTTGTTTTTTAGGATAAAACACCAAAAAACAAACACAGCATATAAGTAAAAATACCCCATATCGACAATATTTCACACAACCCCCAAAAAAAGGAACGTTTTTTTTACACATATTTTCATCACACAGTTGTTATATAATAATTTTATTTTATTGTCTATTAGTTTTTTTTAACAATCTCTTTTAACAAAAATTTTCTCAATTTAAAAATAGTGTACAAATTGGCAAAAAAAACGTTCCTTTTTTTTACACATCACCTTTAAGCCCACTCTTTAAATAAGGCATAAAAAGCGTTTTAAAGTGATGGATGAGAAGAAACTTTAAATAAGGTGTGTACGCTACACCAAAAAAACAATAAAAGTAATTATTGTTTTTTTGGTGATAAGCAATGAGACTCCTTGAGAAAGTGTTATTGCCAAATAACACTGAGCGAAAGGTTAGTCGGAATTGAAGTACATGAGGGGAGCTAAGGGTTTATTCGTTACCCTTAGAGATTAGCATTAGAAGTGTTTTCTCTTACTTCAAAGAACAGCCTCTTGATTTAAGCCTTTTTAGGCGAATAGATATGGTTAATCCCAAACTCGACATGCCCCAACATCTAAGGATTGATATTAGAAGCGTTTTAAAGCAACAGATAAGAAGAAACCCAAACTCGCTGTGTACACAAAACGTACATAAGAGTTTGGGTTTCGATTTAGATGCGCTTTAAAACGCTTCTAATTAAATTTTTTCGTGGAAGGTTCTGCTAATAACATCCATCTGTTGCTCACGTGTGAGTTTGATGAAGTTAACAGCGTAACCTGAAACACGGATTGTAAGTTGTGGGTATTGTTCTGGGTGTTCCATAGCGTCTTTGAGTGTTTCACGATTTAAGACGTTGACGTTAATGTGTTGACCAGAATTACCACAGTAACCATCGAGCAAGCTTGTGAGGTTAGAAATTTGAATTTCTTTTGTTTTACCTAATGAGCTTGGAATGATTGTGAATGTGTTTGAAATACCATCTTGAGCGTGTTCAAATGGCAATTTTGCAACTGAGCAAAGAGATGCCACAGCACCATTTGTATCACGACCATGCAATGGGTTAGCACCTGGAGCAAATGGAACGCCTGCTGGACGACCATCTGGAGTTGCACCAGTCTTTTTACCATACACAACGTTTGATGTAATTGTCAAAATTGATTGTGTTGGAACAGCATTGCGATAGATTGGCAAACGGCGGATTTTATCCATAAATTGTTTAACAACACGGCGAGCGATTGCATCCACACGTTCGTCATTGTTACCATATTTTGGATAATCCCCTTCAATTTCAAAGTTTGTTGCTAAGCCACGTTCATCACGAATGATTTTAACTTTACTGTGTTTAACAGCTGACAAAGAGTCAACAACAATTGAAAGACCAGCAATACCACAACCAAGTGTTCTGACAACATCTTTGTCATGCAAAGCAAGCATTGATTTTTCATAAGAATATTTGTCATGCATATAGTGGATGATGTTCAAAGCATTCACATAAGTTTCTGCGAGCCAATCCATCATTTTATCAAATTTGCGTTCCAATTCTTCAATTTCCAAATATTCGCCTGTGATTGGAGCAAATTCAGGACCAACTTGTGCACCTGATTTTTCATCTTTACCACCATTGATGGCATAAAGAAGTGTTTTTGCCAAGTTTGCACGAGCGCCGAAGAATTGCATTTGTTTACCAATACGCATTGGAGAAACACAGCAAGCAATACCATAATCATCACCAAAGAAACCACGCATTAAATCATCATTTTCATATTGAATTGATGAAGTGTCGATTGAAACTTTAGCACAGAAATCTTTAAATCCTTGTGGTAATGCATTTGCCCAAAGAACAGTCAAGTTTGGTTCTGGAGCTGGGCCCAAGTTGTAAAGTGTGTGTAAAACACGGAAAGAGTTCTTTGTTACCAAAGTACGGCCATCAATACCCATACCACCGATTGATTCTGTTACCCATACTGGGTCGCCTGAGAAAAGTTCATTGTATTCAGGTGTTCTTAAGAAACGAACCATACGGAGTTTGATAACCAAGTCATCCATCATTTCTTGAGCTTGAGATTCAGTGATAACACCTTTTTTAAGATCTCTTTCAATATAAATGTCAAGGAATGTTGAGATACGGCCAATACTCATAGCAGCACCGTTTTGGTCTTTAATAGCTGCTAAGTAACCAAAATATGTCCATTGAATGGCTTCTTTTGCATTTGTAGCTGGTTTTGAAATATCAAGACCATATTCTTGAGCCATTTTTTTCATATCATTCAAAGCTTTGATTTGTTCAGCGATTTCTTCACGTTCACGGATAACATCAGCTGTCATAGAAGCCAAATCTGTCAAAGCTTTTTGATTGTTTTTATCTTGGATTAAACGATCGATACCATAAAGAGCAATACGGCGATAGTCACCAATGATACGACCACGGCCATAAGCATCTGGAAGACCTGTGATGATACCACTTTTACGGCAAGCTCTGATATCTGGTGTATAAGCATCAAAAACACCGTCATTATGTGTTTTTCTGTATGTTGTGAAAACTTCTGTTACTTTTGGATCCAATGGCAAGTTATAAGCTTGGCATGAACCTTCAACCATACGATAACCACCATAAGGCATTAAAGCTCTTTTAAGTGGTGCATCTGTTTGAAGACCAACAATCACTTCTTCGTCTTTATTGATATAACCAGCTTTATGAGATGTGATTGATGAAACAACTGATGTATCAGCATCTAAAAGACCATTGTTTTCACGTTCTTTTTTCATCAATTCAGCAACTGTTTTCCACATTTTTTCTGTGCGAGGTGTTGCTGAAGCTAAGAAAGAATCGTCTCCTTCATAAGGCGTATAGTTATTGACAATAAAATCACGAACGTTGATTTCATCTTGCCATTTACTTGTTTTAAAGCCATCCCAGGCTTGTACTGATGAATTTTCCATAATTTTATCCTTCTTTATGTTATTTCCGACCAAATAAGAGGAACCTTTATAATCACAACCCCTCTTACAAAACCCCTTTTTCTTAAAGCTTTTTATAGGTCCGGATTGCTTGCGAAGCATATTAGCATGCTCTCATTTTTTTTGCAAGTATTTTTATCTTTTTTTACATAATTTATTACATTTAATTTACCAATAAATTCTTTTTAAAATCACTTCAAATCAAAATTAAATGCAATTTCATAAAACCCACTCAGTTGGCAATTTTCTAAACACAAAAAAAACAGCTCAACAGCTGTTCAATTTAACATAAAAGAAAAAAGTATTTTCCCAAAAGCAAAAAACCAACAAGATACAAGGAAGGCGCTTTATCAAAAGGGAGGAATAAAAGATAAAGCGCCTAGTTTGTTCGTTTGCATTTACACTGTACGACTTAACTCACCAGTTGTCAAGAGGTTTTTATCATTTTCATTGGTTATTTTTTCACCCAAATTTGCCACCCGTCTCAAAAGGCTTGATTCTCCTGCTCTTTCTTCTACAACCGACTGATTTTCATTATTTTTATTTAAAGCAGATGTACCATTTGTTCGTGTCAAATGATACGTGGTTAACACATCTTCAAACCCCTCTTTTTGAGCCATTAAATCAACAGACGTCAACCCCGATTCGTTTACACTATACGGATTTGCCCCATGGTCCAACAGCATTTGCACAGCACCCTTATGTCCTGTTAAAACAGCATATTCAAGCGCTGTTCTACCATGAGCATTCACTTCATCCATACGAGCCCCTTCATGAATCAGTGTTTGCACAACATATGGATTACCATAAAAAGCACCCCAATGCAAAGGAGTTTGCCCATATCTGTCTTTTTTGTTCAAATCAGCCCCTTTGGTTGACAACAATTCAATCCCTTTTATATTTTGCCTTGCAACTAAAATATGTGCAGCTGTAAAACCTTTTTTATCTTGTTGATTCACATCAGCACCCATTTCAATCAACCTATCCATCACCTCGTTTTTTTGACCCAAAGCAGCATGATGCAAAGGTGTTCTGCCCGACCGATCTGGTATATTTGGATCAGCTCCCCTATCAATCAATAATTGAATCAAATCAACATTACCAGACAATACTGCGTAATGCAAAGGGGTATATCCATTTTTATCTGGCACATTTGGATTGACACCTTGCGCTAACAAGGATTCAACCTCTTCAACATGCCCATTTGCGCAGGAATAACGCATGAGTCGTTCAAAAAGAATCTTATCACTCATACGTCTCACCCCCTCTCATTTTTTTAAATACCCATATATCTATTATACATCAAAAAGTCTAACAACTCAATCTTTCATATAACGGATTGATTCTTTGTCATTTTTTTGAATGTTTTTCAGAATAATTTTAACACTATTTTTCACTTTATACCGTGCTTGACGAATCGTTAAATCTTCTTGATATGCCAAAACTTTCCAAGGCATTCCATCAAATCTAAACCAAACCAATCGCCTCTCTTTTGGCGTTAACCATCTGAGCCACAAAAATTGCACCTTATCAGCCATGTCAATTTCTTTAGGAGATGGCACCCATGCCCCCTTTGTTTCTTGAGGGACAAATGAGGTTAAACAACTTTTAAAACCATCAGGGCTTTCTTTTTTATACAAACGATAAATTTGACACGCCTTTTTAATTTGATAGACCACATCCTCATATGTTATATCTTCCATACGCTCTCCTTTATTTTTTATAGATAAAAAAGAGTAAAAATCCTTTTTAATCTAAAAAAACTTTTACTCTTTTTTTTAATTTTTAAATGTTAAAATTTTCCCCTTCAATTTCACGCATTTGCTCATAAACCCAGTTTCGAAAAGATTTAAAATCACGAAACACCAACACTTTTAAGGGACTAAGTTTTTGATGAATCATTTCTTGCGTGGGATGAATAGGTGTGGCTTGATAAGCAAATTGTACAAAAAAATAATGCCCTTTTGGAAAAATAAGCAAATTTGTCCCTGTGGCAGGAATAGCTTTAAACAAAATTTTATTTTCAAAAATCGTTTTTATCCAGCTAGAAGAAAAAACAAGCAATGATCTTGAATCAACAATCTGGTGCGAAGATGTTATTTCTTTTTCAACCACAGGAATTTGAACTTGCTTATTGCTCACATATTTGACTTGAACTTTTTTCCGTTTGTTTAAAAAGGGAATTTGAAAATCCCATTTTCGTTTAACTGGATTTTCAAAGATTAAATCTTGAGCTTCTTTCATTGAAAGCGTTGATTTTTGTGAAGGCACAGCAGAAAATGTTTCAGCCACTTCTTCTTGCAGTTTATCACTCAATATTGGTTTAAAGGGTATGTTCAAAAAAGTGAGTTTTTCCTGTATTTTTGGGGTATTAGGCGCCAAATCATCTTTTAACTCCTTCGTTTTCTTTGTTTTTAACTCAGTTTCTTTTTGCTCTTTTAAAACTGAAATTTCTCTTAAAAATGAAAGATGATTCAAATCTTCTTCTTTTGCTAATTGTGTCATATTCTATCTCCTTTTTTGTGTTCTTAAAATTTATATTTATGATACCCTTTTTGTATTATATGTACGATTATGTTTAGAAAAAGCAATACTCTTTTATTCATTTTTTTTACAACTCATTGATTTTATATTGTTATTTTTTTAATGACAAAACAAAGAAACACCCCTCTTAAACAAATCATTTTTAAGCCACCAAAACAAAAAGATTTCTTGACACAAACAGTTAAAATATGTTATTTTATGCGTCTTTTCTAACAAAAAAAAAGGATTTTCATTCTATGAAACCAAGTCACAAAGATGTTATGAAATGCCTTAAATTCATTTCATCAAAAAAAACAAAAGATGCTTTAGTCGAAGAAATTTGCGCGCATGTTCTTAAAATCAAAATAATGATTGAAGGTGGCACAGATATAAACATTCAAACAAAATCTCGCAAAACACTTTTGCATGCCGTTTTGTCAAAAGGAATGCTTCAATATAACAAAAAGGCAAAAGAACTCTATGAAGCAAATCCCATTGAAAACAAAGATTTTCAACCTTTTGATATTAAATATCTCACAACAAAGTTTCGCCCCAACCCTTTCATTCGTGATAACGAGGGCTTAACCCCATCAATGAAAGCGCTAGATAAAGGGTTAAAAGATGAATTTCACTGGTTACTTGCTTATGAACATGCCTATCAAGCTGAAAAACATTCACAAGCGTTAGAAGCACTTGCTATTTTGGCACAACTTGTTCCTAATAATATGGATGATAAAGACCCTTATCGAAAAACGGTGATTGTGAAAGCACAACGCAACTTTTTAAATGTCATGCACGATTTAAGTGACACCAGCTACACAAAAGAAAATTAATATTCAATAAAAAAACAGTTTAAAACACAGGAGAAAATATTTATGAATGAAGAAAAACAACAAGCCAATGCTTTATTAAAAGCTGCACTCAAAGAATTTGACGACAAACCTTATACAGAATGTGCAACAGCTGTTTCAAACATCAAAACTGCACTTAAAAACGGTGCCGATATAAATTTACAAGATAAAAATGGCAACACACTTTTACACATTGTTGCCGGATCTAAAAAAATCAAATCTTATAATGCTTATATTCACATGACACTTGAAACACACACTCAATTTAAAGAAGAATACACCCTTGATTTACCCCTTTTAATTGGACAATACAACCCCAATCCTTTTATTAAAAACAATCAAGGTCTTACAGCTTCCTTTGTTGCAGCCATGAATGATTTAAAAAAAGAAAGTCAAATGGTTATCGCTTATGAAAGTGCTTACAAAGCCAAAGCTCATAGCGAAGCTTTCAAAGCCATGTCTGATATCATTCAAGGTCAACACTATAAAAAAGTTGAACAAGTTGTTCAATTAGGTAACGATAGTGGCATTATTGAAAGATACCATGCAACCGATCATCAACCTCAAATAGTTGTTTCCGCCAAACAAAAATTAAAGGCTATTTCTTCAGCCCTTCAAGGCGAAATAATGCGAGGCGAACGCGATTGTTAATCGACTATTTTTTTCATTCATAAATCAAAATCACCTGAATAATGCAGGTGATTTTTTTTAATACATTACACATA
>JAZSGT010000029.1:0-26567 GCA_045532865.1 Alphaproteobacteria bacterium | reverse complement strand
AACGGTTACTCCAACGCTGTTGACAACAACTGCTACGACATATGAAAGTTCAACAGTAACAGCAACGCCGTTGATTGAAAGTCCAACGGTTACTCCAACAGCATTGACAACAACCGCTACAACATTTGATAGTCCAACAGTAACAGCAACACCGTTGACAACAACTGCGACAACATTTGATAGTCCAACAGTAACAGCAACGCCGTTGACAACAACTGCTACGACATTTGATAGTCCAACAGTAACAGCAACGCCGTTGACAACAACTGCTACGACATTTGATAGTCCAACGGTTACTCCAACGCCGTTGACAACAACTGCTACGACATTTGATAGTCCAACGGTAACAGCAACGCCGTTGACAACAACTGCTACAACGCCAATACCAACTGTTACGCCAACAGGTACAAATTCATCTACAGAAACAAGCACATATTCTCCAGATACAGGGACAAAGACAAGTACTTCATCTCCAGAAACGACTACTTCATCTTCAGGAACAGGTACAAAAACATGGACAGAAACAACTACGTCAACTATTACCCAAACTGAGACGACGACTTCTTGTTTTTGTGTAGAAATAGGAAATCCAGGAAGCAATTATAATGGACAAGTGACTCCACCTGATCAAAGTAAGATAGATGAATATTGTGCTGAGCACCCAGGGGAATACTATGTTCATGCTGGTATGACATCTGGTCAAACCTGTCCTCCTGGATGGGAAAGAGTCACCTCTATTGATCCAGATGCAACATCATGTTCAACTGGCGATGGTGAGGGTGAAACTTGGAACGAAACTGCAGATGCACAAGCTGAGGCTGAGAAATACAATAATAGTGATAGTAATTGCGGATGTAGTTTAACATGTCACCAAAGGATAATTTGTAAAGATGGAAAACCAAAACCAGATGTAATTGATTGTTTTGGTACATATCCTAATACTATGGATGCGCCAAAAGAATGTACACAAAAATCTTCAGGTTCATCAATTAGTTGTAAGATTAAGTGTCCAGATATAAGTACAACGCCAACGACAACCACTTCACCTGTGTTGACATCAACAGATACAACACCAATCACAACGTCGATAACAACCTGTGGTACAGAATGTGAATGTTTGGAACTTGCTTGTGCGCGTGGAGATGAGTATGCTTGTAGTAGATACAATGACATATGCGATTCACATCCAACAACTACAACACCAACAACCTCAACAAAAATACCACAAACAACGGGTCCACAAACCGAAGAATGTTGTATTGAGTATATTGATTAGTGGTGTTAAACAAAGGCCTCCGAAAGGGGGTCTTTGTTTTTGGTATCTACTTGAAGTTTGCCTTGATAAATACCTATGGTGAGCCTATGGGGCGTTTATTGAGTAAGAGTTTTATTTTGAAATCAAATTAAATAGTATATTAATATAAACAGATTTATTTGTTCTGAATTTGTGTATTAAAAAAAATAGTGTATGTGTGGGATATATTTAAAATTAAATGAAAAGTTATTGAGTTTTTTATAAGTCTTTGTTTTGAATATTGGGATATAAAAAAACACCCCATAGGGTGTAAATAATATCTTTTGAACAACAAAAAAGAGAGAAAAAGGAATGGAGACTAGATATTCCTTTCAACTCTCTTTCGTATCCGTTTATTAACCCATGTTAACGCGTTGTGATCTTATGTCATTTACGCGAATAACTTGTCGAGTGATAACACTTGGTGCAAATGGATTTGCTTTGCCCTCAATACAAGGTGGCAAAGAGTTTGCCATTGCTTTTTCAGGTGTTGGTGGCAATGAATTTGCTAATGTGCTTTTGTTGTCGTTTTTTGTTTTTGTTGATGCAAGCTCGATACCTGTTTTGCTTGTATTTTCATAGGTAGGAGGTAATGAGTTTGCGAAAACAGTGTTAACTGACATTAATGCCGTTAATGTTAAAACTGTTTTATTGATTGTTGTTTTCATTTTCGTTCCTTTTCAAAAATTGAACACAGACTGCGAATTTTATAAAAAAACAAATTTAAAGTCAAGAATAAAAAATATTTTTTTATAAGTTTATGTTTTTTTATATACTTTTTTCTGTATTTTTTTATGAAAAAGAACTTTTATTTTTTCTTTTAATAGAAAAAATGAGTTTTTTTGTTGCGAATCGCATTTTTTATGGTGTAAAAATTTGACCACCTGTAACAGCTTCATATGAACCTGTTGTAGATGGATAGCTAATTGGTAATCCCATGACGCATCTGGCTGCTAAAAATGCATATGCACTTGCGTTTAAAGTATCATTTTGCCAATTTAAATCAAAAGCTGTTTTAATTGGTTCTTTAAAAAGAGATTTAATCATTTGTATAAGTGTGGGGTTGTATATGCCACCACCAATTAAAATCCATTGTTTAGGTTGATTGTTTAAATATTGTGTGCTTTTTTTTAATACATGTGCAATAAACGCTGTGAGTGTTGCTGCGCCGTTTTCTAAACTGGAACCTTCAACGTGTTTATATAATTCTATAAAGTTATCTCTTTTAACTGTTTTAGGAGGTGTTTTTAAAATGTATTTATCTTTAAGCAGTCTATTTAATAAAGCTGTATCAATGGTTCCTGTTTTTGCATATTTACCATTAAAGTCCATTTCAGCACCAATTTTTTTGAATATCCAATGGTCTAATAATACGGTGCCGATGGAACAGTCAAATGCTTGTAATTCACCAAACGGACCGATATAGGTCATTGTTAAAATACCACCTAAAGATAAAATGCCAAGAGGTTTTTCTTCTTTTCTTGTAAGAGCATCATAAAATGAACCAAAAATAGGACCACCACGTCCACCTGCTTGCATATCGGAATTTAAAAATTTTCCCACAACTGGTATATTGAATGTTTTTGCAATTTCTTCAAAGTTCCCAAGGGTGATATTTGTCTTTTCATCAGGATTTTGGTAAATGGTGTGCCCAGAATAACTAATATAATCAATTTTAGGGTGTTTACGTTTATTTAAATCTATAAATTCTTTAATTACTTCTATGTGAAAATTTGTGATTCTTTCTGATAGGGAAAGTAACTCATTTGAATCAGAAAAATCCCCTTTTAACATTATGTTATAAATGTCTTCTTTTATTTTAGAGTCGTATGGTCTTGTAAGTGTGATGGGGTCTTGATACAAATCAACCCCATCCGTGTGAATAAGACTGAGCTCAACATTGTTTAAGCTTGAATCAGAATAAAACCCTAAAATAATTTTTTCACTAATCATTTTTTTTCTCTTTGTATTAAAAGTTCCGTTGGATGAACAAGTTTATCTTGTTCTGTTTCAATTGCATCATAAAGCTCTTTCATAAACTCTCTTTTGTTGTGGCCAGGTTCAATTGGTGGTAAAAATGAAATTGTAACAATCCCGGGTGTTTTGAGTTTTTGATTTCTACCCCAGCAGTAACCTGTATTGAGTGCAACGGGAACAATTGGGGCTCCACATTGTTCATACAAAAAGGCCACGCCAGGAGCATATGGATCTTTGCTACCAGGAGCTTTTCTTGTCCCTTCTGGAAAGATGGTTAAATTCATACCACGAGCTAAATTCTTTTTAACACCTGTAACCATTTTACGCATGGTTTTTGTACCACCTTTTCGGTCAATGGCAATACAGCCTGTTTTTAAAAAATATAACCCAGCTAAAGGTAAAAAGAGTAATTCTCTTTTTAATACATAGAAAAGGTTTGGAATGATACCATGGAAAAGAACGGTTTCCATGGCAGATTGATGTTTGGATGCAACAATATATCCTGGTTTTTTTGGTAAATTTTCAAGTCCTTTTATTTCAATTTCGATATTGCAGATAACTTTTAATGCTTTGCGCATAATTTTGGACCAAATCCGTGGAAAACAACCTGATCCTTTTGTTGTCATAAACATTGTTGGTAAAAATAAAATGCATAAAATAAATGTGCCTAAATATAAAAATATATTAAAACACCAAGATCTTATTTTTGAAGCTTGATAGATGTTTTTCATTGTTAGTCCTTTCTTATTAAATATTTTAACTGAACAAAAATGTATTTGTGATATTCTGTGAATAAAAGCCAAGCGTATTTTGTTTTGATCCAATCAACAGATTCGTTAAATGATTGTGGAAAAACAGTCCAAGGCATGATTCGAACATTCTTGACAACTTTTTTAATTTCAAAAATACTGCGAGGCATATGATAGAAACTTGTAACAATTAAAATAGATTTAATTTCTTTTTCTTTAATCCATGATTTAATTTCTTGTGCATTTCCAACTGTATCAAGAGCTTCGTATCCAAGTGTGATTTTTTTCAATTCTTTTTCATCCATGTTTGGAAAAAGCTCTGTTTGTTTAACATTTTTGTTCACGCCAGAAATGAGCATATATTCAGCATTCATTTTTTGCATAAGAGAAAGACCTGTTTTAATCCTATTTGTGCCACCAGTTAAAACAACAATAGCATCGCTGTGTTTTTCCGGAACAAATCTAAATGATAAGGCGTATAAACAAAAAACAACAAAGCCGATAATCCAAAGCATAAGAGCTAAAGATGAAAAATAAATGGCTAAGTTGAGTAATTTTTTTGTCATTATAATATCTGTTTAAGAGATTTTGATACTGTTCTATATGCTGTTAAAAATGATAAAACAGAGGTTAAAAGTGGAACACAAGCCAGTAATCCCCATTGTAAAATGCCTAGGTTGCTTTCAAGAACAAAACTACCATTCATTTGTGATAAGAAGTAATTAAAAAGAGCCATAATTGGTAGTGCAAGGATAAAACCAACTAAACTGCCAACAAGTGTTAATTTAAAACTTCTCATTGCAAATTGAATGGTGATGTAAAAATCACTTGCTCCCATCATATGTATCAGTTCAATGACTTTTTCATGTACTGATAAACTTGATTTTGTAACATAAATAACAGAAATTGCAGTTGTGATAAGTATTAAAATTAAAATAAAAGCAATCAAGTTAACCATGTTTTCAAAGAATAAAACGAGTTCATCTAATGCGGCACGATGGCTGTCTAATATAGCCTCAGGAACTTGTTCATAAAGATCAGCTTTTAATTGTGCAATATTAGGAAAATTTTTTGAATCAACATTGACATCAATGATTTTTGGAAGAGGGAGTTCCATCATGGAATTGCTTTGTCCAATCCAAGGTTCCATTAATGTGCTGACTTGGTCGTCTGATAATAAACTGGCGCCTGTAATTCCATCGCTTGAACGCAATAGTGTAAGAGCCATTTCAATATCAGTAGTAATTTTTTCTTCCCTGCTTTCCCCTTTTTCTGTATAGGTTGGAATTTGAACAGTCAATGACCCAGAAATATTATCCGTCCATGATTGAACAGAAGAATACACGACAATTGCAACAGATAAAATAAGTGTTGCAATAAAAACCATAAACATACTCAGCCAGGGGATGAAAAATTTTGACGAGTCAGAAGAAAACGGGATGTCAGCGCTTTTTTTCATATTTCTACCTTAATTAACCTTTGTTTGATGTGTTTTTTTCAACGGGTTCAATTTTGCCATGAGATAAATGAAGTCTTGGAAAACCAAAATGCTTGATTAGATTGTGATTGTGTGTGGCAATGACGGTTGTTGTTCCAAGTTTATTTAATTCTAAAAACAAATAAATCAAACGTTTTGCCATAGCATCATCTACATTGCCTGTTGGTTCATCAGCAAGTAATAAACGTGGTCTGTTAATAACAGCTCGTGCAATAGCAACGCGTTGTTTTTCTCCACCAGAAAGCTCATGGGGAAACTTTGTAAGTTGTTTTTCAAGCCCAACCCATGCAAGTAATTCACGAACGTGTTTTTTGATATCTTGTTCTTTTGTGCCGGCAATGCGAAGGGGAAGGGCAACATTATCAAATGCATTTAAGTGGTCTAATAGGCGATAATCTTGAAAAACAACGCCAATTTGTCTGCGAATTTGCGCTTTTGCTTCTCTGTTAAGTGTATCAAGTGCATATCCAAACAAACGAATGCGTCCTCTTGTTGGCATATTGTTTAGGTATAAAAGGCTTAAAAGTGATGTTTTCCCAGCACCACTTTCCCCAGTCATAAAATAGAATGATCCAGGGTTTAAGGTGAGCTGAATATCTTTTAATACCTCAGGTCCTGTGGCGTATTTAAATGAAACGCCATTAAACTCAGCAATTGGTGTAGATAACTTATTTGATGTAAACACGAAATATCCCCTAGAAAAACAGTTGTAAGTTTTTTGAAAATCATTTATATTATGTTTACACTATTTTTTTTAAAAGGAAAAGATAAATGTTTATTATTTGCCCAAAATGTTTTACAAAGTATCATATTTCTGATGAACTTAATGTTTTTGAAAATCAAAAATGCCATTGTTCGGCTTGTGGTCATTATTTTGAGCAAAAGGTAACAAAAAGTGAAGATGTGAAAAAAGAGTTTGTTTCAACTTCTTTGGAACAAGAGGTAAAAAACGATTCATTAGAAAAAGATGCATTAACCATTCTTAATGAAAGTTTGCCAACAGCATTATTTACAGAACCTTTGAATTTGGAAAATAAATCTGAGACGAAAGAAGATAATTTATTAGGTGTTGTTCCTGAAGAGTTTAAGCCTGTTGAAAATAAAAAATCATCGTTATTAGGAACATTGTTGTGGCTTTCAATTGGTGCTGGGATTTGTTTTTTTGCGTATCTTCAAAAAGATTATTTAATTAACTCAATTGATACGGCGATTTTAAGTCAGTTAGATAAAACAAAAGTAAAAAAAGATGTGAAAAAAGCCCCTTTTTTGGTTGAAAAAAAAGTTCCAAGCCCAGTAAAACCTTTGGAAGAAAAATTTTTACCAATACAAAGTGAGAATGTTGTTTTAACTCCTGCTGAGCAGTTGGCAGTTGTTGATCAAGTTGAGCCAAGTGTTGTTTTTAATGAGGATCAAGATTCAAAAACATGTTTATCATCTTTATCAGTTCAAAATATTGGATATGAAATTGGTTTAAATGAAGTAGGTGTTGAACGTTTGCTTATTCGAGGGGCTGTTGTAAATACCTCATTAAAGGGGTGTCCACTTGTTGAAACAAAAGCTGTTATTTATGATGATGAAGATAATATCGTTGCACGTAAAAGAGTTGTTTTTAACGAAAAAACAGTGGAAGGAAATTCTGAAATTTTGTTTGAAACAGCTGTTGTTCCATCACCAAAATCAGTTTCAAAAATAGAGGTTGTTTTTGATGAATAAATTTATCATTTTTTTGCTTTCATTTATAGTTTCTTCGTCTGTTTTTGCTGCGTGTGATGCAGGGGATAATGTTTATCAACAAAGTGTAAAGGCGTCTATTCCTTCTTATCAAAATTGTGCGATTATTGAAAATGATGATGAGGCTCAATTAAAGTTGGCAGATATTTATTATAACGGTGCAAAAAATGTAGAAAAGGACGAAATAAAAACACTTTTATTTTTACATTTGTCTGCTGATAATGGCAATGCAGTTGCTCAAACACGTTTGGCAAAATTGTTGCTTGAAATGGATGAAACAACTGAGGGACGAGAAAAGGTTCTTTCTTATATGAAACAGATAAAGCTCGCCTTGGAAAATGATACAACATCAGGGTTTAAAGGTGAGGTTTTGCATCCATTTGTTTTGTTAACTTTGGCCGCAGAGTCATCCGAACAAAAATGGTATTATCCAACAAATACAAAATCTTCGAATGAGGCTCTTTCTTTGTTAAAATCGTATCAGATTGATGAACAAAGAAAAAGAGAATTAATAAGACAAGGTGTTCAATGGAAACAACGGAAAATGATGGAAACAGCAAAAGAGGTTTTATCATTTGATGAATATGAAAAATTTAAAAATGTTCTTTATCCTTCAAAAGGAAAAGCAGATCCGTTTTTACGTAAACAAGAATTATCTAAGTTAAGAGAAAAAATACAAACGTATTTAAAATAGTATGGAGTTTGATTTGAAAAAAATTTATATAAAAACATTTGGTTGTCAAATGAATGCATATGATTCAGCACGTATGCGTGACGCTATGGCTGTTCACGGGTATCAAGAAACAAGCGATCCAAGTGAAGCTGATATTTTATTGTTAAACACATGTCATATTCGTGAAAAAGCATCAGAAAAATTATTTTCTGAAATTGGTCGTTTAAATGAATTTAAAACAGCACGCAAACAAGAGGGTAAAGATACTTTGATTGTTGTTTGTGGATGTGTTGTACAAGCAGAAGGTGCTGAAATTTTGAAGCGTTCTCATCCGGTGGATATTGCATTAGGACCACAAAATTATCACCGGTTACCAGAGCTTGTGGCTACTTATAATCGCAAAAATGGTCGTATTTTGTTGGCTGATTTTCCGGCTGATTCAAAATTTGATTATTTGCCAAAAACAAAAGCAACTTCAGCAAGTAGTTTTTTAGCTGTTCAAGAAGGGTGTGATAATTTTTGCACCTATTGTGTCGTTCCATATACACGTGGGTGTGAATATTCGCGTCCAGCAGTTGATATTTTAAAAGAGGCAAAAGAGTTGGTTGCTACTGGCGCAAAAGAAATTATGCTTTTAGGGCAAAATGTGAATTGTTGGCATGGAGATGGTGCTTCAGATTTGGGTGATTTGATTAATCAATTGGCTGAAATTGAAGGGTTGGAACGCATTCGTTATACAACTTCATATCCATCTAAGATTACGCAAAATTTGGTAGATGCTCATGCAAATTTAAGCAAATTGATGCCTTATATTCATTTGCCAATTCAATCTGGAAGCGATACTATTTTAAAAGCAATGAATAGACAATATACAGCTAAAAGTTACGAAGAAATTGTTGCAATGTTCAGAAAAGCAAGACCTGATATTGCTGTTTCTTCAGATTTTATTGTGGGTTTTCCAGGTGAGACAGATGATGATTTTATGCAAACAATGGAAGTTGTTAAACGTGTACGTTATGCAAGTTCATTTTCGTTTAAATACAGTCCTCGTCCAGGAACCCCTGCTGCATTGATGAAAAACCAAGTGCCGGAAGATGTTAAAACAAAGCGCTTGATGATTTTGCAAGCAGAACTTTTAAAACAACAACAAGAATTTAATACACAAACTATTGGAAAAATTCTCCCAGTTCTTTTAACAGAACGAGGTAAAAAATCGGGGCAATTGGTTGGATATACACCTTATTTGCAAGGAACTCATGTTTCATTGCCTGATGAGTATTTAAATCAAATTGTTATGCTTGAAATTACAGATGCCTCTGCAACCTCTTTAACAGGTGTTAAGGTTGACTAGATATCTCTTGTAAAAAGTTTTTTATCGTGGTATAAGATAAGTCACTGTTAAATAAATGAAAGGATTTTTCAATGCAAATGGAACAAGATGTTTATGCAGCTTCAGATTTGACATTAAAAACAAAAAAAAGACACATTAATCCAAGAACTGAAACGCAAGGTGCTTTTATTGAAGCAATGAATAAATATGAAATGGTTTTTGGTTTAGGTCCTGCTGGTACGGGTAAAACTTTTTTAGCTGTTGCCAAGGCTGTATCTTCAATGCTTGAAGGAAAGGTAGATCGTATTATTTTAACACGTCCTGCTGTTGAAGCAGGTGAAAATCTTGGTTTTTTGCCTGGTAATTTAAAAGAAAAGATTGACCCATATTTAAGACCTCTTTATGATGCTTTATATGAAATGTTGCCAGCAGATATGGTTGATAAAAAACTTGAAAATGGTGAAATTGAGGTAGCTCCACTTGCTTATATGCGTGGAAGAACATTGAGCCATTCTGTTGTTATTTTAGATGAAGCTCAAAATACAACACCTATGCAAATGAAAATGTTTTTAACCCGTTTGGGTGAAGGTTCTCGCATGATTATTAATGGGGACTTAACGCAAACAGACTTACCACGGGGAACGGTGTCTGGTTTGTTAGATGCTGTTAAAATTTTGAAGAAGGTTTCTGGAATAGGTTTTGTTGAATTCTCAGAAAAAGATGTTGTGCGTCATGGGCTTGTTTCAAAAATTGTTAAAGCTTATGATAAGGCGAACTCTGAAAGCAAATAAATAATGCCAGATATATGTATTCAACAAATGGATAAAAGATACTCAAGGCGTGTGAAAAAATTGCATGCTTTTTGTAGGAAAGTTATTCAAACAGCTTGGCATAGTTATAGACCTGCAGAGGTGTCATTGGTTTTAGCTGATGACCCTTTTGTTCATCAATTAAACTATCAATATCGTGGAAAAGATATGCCAACAAATGTGTTGTCGTTTGAAACAGGTAATATCCCTTCTGAAGGTTTTTTGTGGTTAGCAGGGGATATTGTTGTTGCATATGACACTGTTTTAAAAGAGGCAAAAAATCAAAATAAAACATTTGAAGCACATTTTGCACATTTGCTTATTCATGGCGCTTTGCATTTACAAGGATATGATCATTTAGAAGAAAAAGAAGCTCAAAAAATGGAAAAATTAGAAATTAAGTTGATGGATTTACTTGGCTATGATAACCCATATAAGGATGTAGAATAATGACACTGTTTTCAAAAATAAAATCAATATTTGTTAGACCGTCAGAGGAAGAAAAAGTTTTAGAAACAATTGAAGAAATTATGGATGAACGTGTAGAACGTGGGGATAAAGTTTTGGTTGATCCAGATGAGCTTGGTCTTTTAAAAAATCTTTTTAGATTAAGAGATGTACGTGCTGGTGAAATTCGTATTCCAACGATTGATATTACAGGAATCAGTGTTGATGCTTCATATGAAGAATTAAAACGATTGATGACGGAAGAAAAATTCACAAGATTACCTGTTTTTGAGCATACGTTGGATAATATTATCGGTGTTATCCATGTAAAAGATATTTTGTGTGCTATGATGGAGGAAGAAGAAATTTCTGTTAAAAAACTTATGACAGGAAGCATTTTATTTGTGCCACCGTCAGTACGTGCTTTGGATTTATTAAGAGAAATGCAAGCAAAAAAAGCACAAATGGCGATTATTATTGATGAATATGGTGGGACAGATGGTTTAATTACACTTGAAGATTTGCTTGAAGAAATTGTGGGTGAAATTGAAGATGAGCATGATGCTTTGGATGAGGCTCCTGTTTTGCATAGAATTGGTAACAGTGTTATTCAAGCTGATGCTCGGATTTTGCTTAAGGATTTAGAAAAAATGATAGGTCCTTTTATGACTAAAGAAGAACGAGAGGAATTTGTTGATTCTGTTGGAGGACTTGTTTTTCATTTAGCAGGTAGGTTGCCACGTGTGGGTGAAAAAGTGGAACACTCTTCAGGAATTGTATTCCAAGTTTTAGATGTTGATGCAAGACATATTAAAAAAGTTAAAATTACAAAATTTAATAAGCGTAAAAAACAAGAAAAAGAAAAACGCTCTTTTTTGAGAAAAAGAAAGAAAAAATAAAATGAAGATACTTTCTTTTGGATGTCGTTTAAATACATTTGAATCAACAGTTATTCAAAAACTATTAGCTGATAGGGATGACATTTTTGTTATTAATACCTGTGCTGTTACGCATGAAGCGGAACGTCAATGTCAGCAAGCTATTAGGCGGGCAGCCAGAGAAAATCCTGATATGAAAATTATTGTAACGGGGTGTGCTGCGCAATTAGATCCTCAAAAATATGCGAATATGCCAGAGGTTTTTAAGGTTGTTGGCAATATTGAAAAATTATCTAGAAAATGCTTGTTAGAAGGCGAGAGGGTTCAGGTTCAAAATATATTAGATACAGATTTTGAAGTTCCTGTTATTACAGATTTTGAATCAAGAACACGTGCTTTTTTACAAATACAACAAGGATGTTCCCATGCTTGTACATTTTGTATTGTCAGAAAAGCCAGAGGAAAAAATAAGGGTTTGCCAATTGACCAAGTCATAAATGAAGCAAAAGGTTTTGTTGCAAATGGATTTTCTGAACTTGTGTTAACTGGGGTTGATATTACGTCTTATCCATATGGGTTTAATGCTCTTTTAAAAGAAATTTTAAAACAAGTTTCAGGATTAAAACGTCTTCGTTTGGGATCAATTGATCCTGCTTGTATGGATGATGAATTTATTGATATTGTTTCTTCAAATCCGATTTTTATGCCACATTTACATTTGTCTATGCAGTCTGGGGATAATATGATTTTAAAACGGATGGGGAGAAGGCATTCTTTTGAACAAGTTTTATCTGCTTGTCAAAAATTAAAAGAAAAAAGACCTGATTTTGTTTTTGGAGGAGATTTTATCACAGGATTTCCAACTGAAACAGATGATATGTTTTTAAATACGGTTCGTTTTGTTCAAGAAGCAGGTGTGACACATTTGCATGTTTTTCCATATTCTATTCGTCCGGAAACACCGGCAGCTAAAATGCCAATGGTTGATGTGTGTGAACGTAAAAAGCGTGCGGCTTTGTTGCGAGCTGTGGGGGACGAGTTGTTAACAACTTATTTAGATAAGCAAATTGGAAAAACAATGACTGTTTTGATTGAAACAGAAGGATTTGGTTATACTGAAAATTATTTAAGAGTTAAAACAAATTGTGATAGAATAGGTAAAATTGTTCCTGTTATTATTACTGGAAGAGAGAAAAATGAGTTGGTTGGAGAAGCTTAAACTTGGAATGAAAAAGACAGCACGTCTGTTTTCTTTTTCAAAAATTGACTTTGAATCATTAGAAGAGTTAGAAGATGCTCTTTTGATGGCTGATGTCGGTGTTTTAACAGTATCTGAAATAATTGAAGAAATAAAGGTTCAAAAACCAAAAACTGCTGATGAAATGAAAACAATTTTAAAAAATGAAATTGTTAAACGCTTAGAACCATATGCTGTTCCACTAGAGGTTGAAAAAGATAAAGCACCTTTTGTTGTTTTGATGGTTGGAGTGAATGGAGCTGGAAAAACAACAACCATTGGAAAATTGGGATCTTATTATAAAAATAAAGGATATCAAGTTTCCTTTGCAGCAGGAGATACCTTTAGAGCTGGGGCTGTTGAGCAATTAAAGGAATGGGGTATTCGTAATAAATCTAATGTTTACACAACAACTTCTGGTGGTGATGCTGCTGCATTGGTTTTTGATGCTATCCAAATGGCTAAAAAAAATAGAGATGATATTTTGTTTATTGATACAGCAGGGCGTTTGCAAAATCGTTCTGATTTGATGGATGAACTTAAAAAAATCAATCGAGTGATAAAAAAAGCAGAACCAACAGCACCACATGCAACATTGCTTGTTTTGGATGCGACGGTTGGACAAAACGCTTTGCTTCAAGTTGAAGCTTTTTCAAAAATAACCCAAATTACTGGTTTGGTTATGACAAAATTGGATGGAACAGCAAAAGGAGGTATTTTATTGGCTCTTTCACAGAGATTTCAGTTGCCGATTCATGCCATTGGAGTTGGTGAACAAATAGAAGATTTATCATCTTTTACAGCTCAAGAGTATACAAATTCACTATTAGGATAACAAATGTCATTTCTTAAAAAAGCATTTATTACAGCTTCAACAGTTCCAGGATTCCATTTGGGAATGTTATTGTGTTTGATGTTTTTGTCTTTTTTTGTGGGAATAGGACTTTCTTGTTTTGATGCTGCAACAGTTCGTTTATTTGTTGAAAACTCAAAACTATTTTTATTAGGATATGATTTACTTTTTGTTTCCTTTTTGTTGTTTTTCTTAGGATATATTCATAGAGGTTTAGCGAAACGAAAAGGATATGGTAGTATCAAAGCTCTTAGTGTGTTGTTGATTTTATTAATCCCTATTATTTGGGGTGTTGGGATGCGTTTGGGTGAAATTTATATGCATTTGCTTTTTATTGGAAAGTATGCATTGTTTTCGTTGTTTGTTGCCTCTTTGTTTTTGATTGTTTCAAGATTTGTGCCTTTGCAATTGGGGAGTTTAAAACGTGTTTGTATAACCGGCTCTTTATTTTTGGGATTTGCTTTTGGACCTTTGCTTGTATATGTTTTGGAATTAGGCGCATATAGCACGCTTTATATTTCTTTTGTTTTATTATTGTGCTGCTATTTTTCATTATATATCTTAACAAAATTTGTTCCTGTTGAAAAAGATGTTTTTGTTGCAAAGACAGGAGAGGTCAGAGAGTTGTCGGAATTAAAATTAGTCCGAACTGTTTGTTTGTTTTGTTTTTCATTTTTTGCGATTAAATGTATTTCTGATTTTGTTTTTTACCAGTATTTAGGCGCTAAATTCAATACGCTAGAAGTTTTGCAATTTATGTTATATTGGTGGATGGCTTATGGGTGTTTAGGTTTTTTAAGTGGAATACTTTTATTTAGGACTAGATATTTTTATATGATATCTGGTGGTATTGTATTATTTTTGATAGGTGTTGTTTGTGTTCTTTTAGGAATGTTGACAAAACAGTTTTTTCTCATTTTTATTGGAACAATTTTAGCAAGCTTGTCAATGTTGTTATATTTTGAAAACTTTGTAAATGCACTTCTTCGTTTATTAAATCAAGGGTTGGGGGAAAGTATTAATAAAAAAAGATGGGTTGTCATTGAGCCTTTTGGATTTTTAACTGGAGCATTGTGTTGTGTTCATTTTAAAAATTTAACTTTAGTTTTATTTATTTTTTTGGTTGTTTTATTTGTTTTGGGTTTGTTGTCTTTAACATTTTATAGCTCGTTATTAATAAAGTTGTTTAAAATGAGAGCATGGAGAGGTGGTCCTCTTCTTTTAATTGATAAGAAAGTTGTTAATTATATTCAAAGGCATATTACTGCTGACCAGAAAAACGAGGTTATATATTTCTTAAGAGTTTTAGAAGTTTCTAATAAATGGTTATATTTAAAATGGTTGTTGAAATCTCTAAAACACAAAAATGAAAGTGTCAGATTGTATGTTTTGGAAAAAATGGCTTCTTTATATACGTTATCAAGGCATGAAAAAACTATTGAACTTGTCTTTTTGAAAGACTCTTCAATTAAAGTAAAATGTCGAGCTTTAAGCTTATTAATCCAAATTGCATATGAAGAAAAAGAATTTAATGGAATAAACGCATTTTTACCTTATTTAGATGATAAAAAATTAAGAATAGGCGCCATGTGTGGTTTTTTAAAAACAGGAGGTGCACCAGCACTTTTGGCAACGGATGGATTGCAAAAATTAGTAGATTCAAAACGGATTAAAGATAATCTGTTAGCTTTGTCAATTATTGAATGGGCTCCATCAGTTGGACTTGTTCGTTTGTTGCTTAGGTTGTTAAAAAGCACAACACCGGTAGTTGCTTCGAAGGCTTTGTTAGTTGCATCTAAGATTATGCATCCCGAATGTTTGCCGATTATTATTACTTCATTGGATGATGTTCAGTTAAGAGAAAATGCATTGGTTGCCTTGAAAAGTTATGGGATAAATGCTTTTCCGTTAATTGAAAGAACAATTAACAATCCAGAGATTCCAGCTGTTCGCTTGAAGACACTTATTTTGTTTTTGACGATGTTACCAAGTGGAGAAGGAAAACAAATTTTATTACGAGCGCTTCAAATTGGCAATCAAAAACTCAGAAAAACAATTATTCAAGGTATGATTGATCGAGGTATTTTTTGGATTCACAAAGATAAATATAGTTTATTGTTTGGTGGAATTCAAAAAGATGTTAATCGAATTTTGTGGTTAACTCATTTGTTGCACAAGTATAAACAAGTTTCGTTTCCTCATACCAGTGAGGTATACGCTTTTTTAATGCGTGCTATTATGGAAGATATTGAAGAAACAAGAGAAACAATCTTATATCAACTGCTTTTGTTAAAGGATAATTCTTTGTATGAAAAAGCTGTTCGATTGCTTCTTATGAAAAAAGAAGAGTCTAAAGCTTTAGCATTAAGTTCTTTGCAAGATATGCTTCCCAAAAAATTATTTAGATTGGTTAAAATGGCTTTAGAAGACATTAGAGTTGATGAACGCGCAGTTGCACAAATTGACATGACGGTTGATTTAGCAATGCAAGATATTTGTTCTTTGTTAAAAGATGCTCCATTTACTTTGCCGGATTGGATAAAAACAACAGCACTTTATTGTTTGCGTATGTTAGATTGTCCAGATTCTTTACCTGTTGTAAAAGAATATTTAAAAGCTAAAAATCCACTTGTTTTAGAAGCTGCCATATGGGCTTTTTGCCGGTTGGAAAAAAACGAAGAAGAACGTCATCGTGTATTGTTAACATTGCCAACCAGTCAGCTTGTTTTTCAGTCATTAGATACCATTTTGGAAAATTAGGAGTAAAACATGTCTATTACATTTGAAAAAGTTTTAATTCTAAAAAATATACCTATGTTTGAGAATGCATCAGAGATGGCATTGTCAGATTTGATATCATCATCAGAAGAAAAAACATACAAATCTGGTGATATTTTGCTAGATAATCAAAAAGAAAATACAGCATTGTTTATCGTTTTAAGTGGAAAAGCCCAAGCAATTGTTAATGATGATGTTGTTTTAGAGTTTGGGCCTCGTCAGTTTTTTGGGGAAACAACAGTGTTGTCACCAGCTACTTTGCCATATCAAGTTAAAGCTGTTGAGCCGATTTGTGTCTTAAAAATAAACGGACATAGATTATATCAGGTTATGTCGTTACATCCATCAATTGCAAAAGGTTTTATTGGTGAGTTATCCAGAAGATTAAGATAATTTACTTGTTTTTTCTTTTTTTAGATTTATCTAAAAATAAGATTTGATTTTTTTTTAAAAAAAAATTATAAAAAACTTATTGAGATATAATAAAAAAAGGAGAAAAAAATGGCTCAAAAATCAAAAAAAGTTACAGAAGAAACAGTTGTTAAAAAAACAGAGGAACAACCATGTGCTTGCTGTAGAAAATCAAAATTAAAAACAGGAACAATTTTAGCCACTGTTTTAGCTGTTGGGGCAATTGCAATTTGGGCTGTTGCTGCAAACAATTGGATTCGTTTACCAGGGTTATCACCTGAGGGTAAGGTTATTGCAACTGTGGATGGTGATCCTGTTTATTTGTCAGAAGTTGAAACTTTGGTATCTCAAGTGCCTCAATTAGCAGAACTTCCATTTGAAGATATTTATCCTCAACTTGTTAAAGATGTTGTTGCAGAAAAAGTTTTAAAAAAAGCTGTTGATTCTTCAGATATAGAAAACAATCCTGCTGTTCAACAACGTATTAATGCTATTTTGTTTGAAGCTTATTTGGTTGATAAATTTACAAAGACTGTTTCAGATGATGATTTAAAAGCTATTTATTTAGAACAAATCAAAAATTTCCCAAGACAAGATGAAATTCGTGCCCGTCATATTTTAGTTAAAACTGAAAAAGAAGCAAAAGACATTTTGGTTCAATTAAAAGCAGGGGCAGATTTTAAAATGCTGGCAAATACAAAATCATTAGATGCTGGCAGCAATAATGGTGGTGATTTGGGTTATTTTAGAAAAGATATGATGATCCCTGCTTTTACAGAGCCAGTTTTTGCAATGAAAACAGGGCAACTTTCAGCTCCAATTAAAACATCATTTGGTTGGCATGTTGTTTTGGTAGAAGATCGCAGATTAGCTGCTCCTCCAGCATTCGAAGAAATGAAAGAATTTTTACGTAAGCAGGTCTTTCAACAAAAAGTACCAGAATTAATTGCCAATGAACATGAACGTTTTGGTGCAAAAGTTTTGGTTCCAAGTTTGCAAGAAAACAAAGAATCTACAACAACAGAAGAATCTTCAGATATGGCTTTGGAACCTTCGGTAGAGGCAGAGGATGCCCCTGTTGCTGAAGAGGTTAAAGAAGCCCCAAAAGCAGATGTAGTTGAAGAAAAAGTTGAAGAAGTCAAAGAAGAAGCTCCAACTGCTCCTGTGGAAGAGGTAAAACCTGAAGAAAAGCCAGCTCAATAGGTTGGATTTTATTCAAAAAAAACCCTCCTTGTGGAGGGTTTTTTTGTGAGGCTTTAAGTATTATGTAACAACAGTTGGAGCATCTTTTCCTGTATATTCTTTTATTTGCAAAATTTCATTAGATGCTTTAATAAAATCATCTAATGCAACAACAGGGTCTAATTCAAACAAAGCCTTTTGAGTTGTTTTACATGCATAATAAAGACGAAGAGTTGCCCCAGAGCTGCCTGTTCCTGACAAACGACAGAAGATTCTTCCATCTTCAAATTCAATAATATACCCTTGATTTTTAGCTTCATCTCCAGTGATTGGATCAGTATAGTTAAATATGGATGTGGATATAATTTTGTGATTGCAAATTGTTTGTCCAGCAAGGGATTCTAATTTTTCTTTTAAAGCATCCATCATCTGATTTGTTGGTTCAACTTCTAAACCTTCATAGCTTTGGGTTGAAGTGAATATACGACCATGTTCATTCCACAAATCATATGTTAATTCTTGTACAGATTTATTTGTGAGTGCAATAATATTTAACCAAAATAAAATTGCCCAAATACCATCTTTTTCACATAAATGGAAAGAGCCGGTACCAAAACTTTCTTCTCCACAAAGAGATATTTTTTTAGCATTTAAAAGGGAGCTGAAAAATTTCCACCCCGTAGGAGTTGCATAAATAGGTAATGATTTTTTGGAGGCAACAGCATCAACAGCTGGTGCTGTTGGCATTGATCTTGCAATGCCGTAAAATCTGCCTTTATAGAAAGGAATTTCTTCCATGTATTTTGCAATGATTGCAAGGCTGTCTGAAGGACTGACAAAAAACTTTTTACCTAAAATCATATATCGGTCACCATCGCCATCTGAAGCTGCGCCAAAATCAGGAGCATCATCTTGATACATCATATCAGCAAAATGTTTTGCATAAGTCAAGTTTGGTTCAGGATGAAGACCTCCAAAATCAGGTAGTGGTGTTTTGTTTAAAACTGTGCCTTCTTCAGCACCAAGCAATGTTTCAAAAATATATGAAGCGTAGGGTCCTGTTACAGCATTCAATGCATCATATGACATTTTAAAACCAGATTTGAACAGATTACGAATAGAATCAAAATCAAAAATTTCTTGCATGTATTGGGCGTAATCTTTAACAGGATCGACAATTTCAATAACTGTGTTGCCAATTGTTTCTTCCCCAATTTCAGATAATTTAACATCTTTAATTGCTACTGACCAATAGTGATTAATTGTTTTGGCATGTTCAGTGATTTTATTGGTCAAACTTTGAGGAGCCGGTGCACCATCAGCCGTATCGTATTTAATGCCAAAATCGTGGTTGGGCCCACCAGGGTTGTGGCTAGCTGATAAAATAATGCCACCAAAAGCTTCTCTTTTTGTAATAAGGTGTGAAGCTGCTGGGGTCGATAAGATACCGTTTTGGCCAATGATTAAACGACCGAATTGATTTGCAATGGCAAGTTTGATAATTGATTGAATGGCTTGATTGTTAAAGTAACGACCATCACCTCCAATAACAAGTGTTTTTCCTTCAAATCCATCAAGCGAATTGAAAAGGGATTGAACAAAATTTTCCAAATAATTAGGTTGTTTAAAAACGCTGACTTTTTTTCTTAAGCCAGAAGTTCCACAAATTTGGTCAAAATAGGGTTCTGTTTTTATGACTTGAATGTCCATTTTTCCTCCTGCAAGGTATAAAAGCTTGTATTAAGCTTTTATATCATCTGCAGGGGCACTTTGCAAGTCTCTTTGGAAAATATTTTGAAGCACACTAATAATTTCTTGTCGACCACTCAAAGCTGATGGTGAAGTGTGCATGTTTAAACCATTTTCTTTTAAGTCCATCATTGTGAGACCTTTTAAGAACAATTCTCTGTAAATAACACGATCAGAAACGCCAGCAGCAAGTGTGTAGTGAATACGTCTTGAAAGTGCGTTCAAAAGTGTTGTCATTAGTTTTGAGTTTTTGCTCTTTGTATATGTTAAACGGTTGCGAACGATTAACCAATGAAGAGGTGGTTTGCGTTCAATCATACGTTGTTGGCGTGTGGACCAAACTTTTTGTGAAAAGTGGCTAGGGCCTTTGATTTTAAAGCTGTTTGTATCTACTTGAGCCAATACATCTAAGTCAATTAAGCTGTCGTTTAAAGGAGTGATTAATGTATCTGCTAATACCATAGCTTCTTGAGAGTATTCGCTGTTACTTCCTGGAGTGTCCACAATGACAAAATCAGCAACTTCTTTTGCTTTTTCAATTTGACCACGAATGGTATAAATTTTAGCAACATCATCTGTCCAATGAGTGTGAGTTGGCATTGGGATTGGTGTTCCCATGCTTTTTAAGAAGCTTTCTCTATTTTCAATATAGTGAGTTAAAGAACCTTGTGGATAATCTAAGTCAAAAGAAACAACTTTTTTCCCAAGGCGCAATAAAGCGACGATGATGTGCATAGCAAGGGTTGATTTTCCTGTGCCACCTTTTTCGTTGGCAAAAACAATTACATGAGCAGTCATTTTTAATTTTCCTTAAAACTAATGGTTAACTAACAACTTGTTTTTTAAGACAAAAAAATTTGTTTTCTATCATAAAGAAAACAAGCGTTGTAACAATTTTCTTCAATCTTTTAGAATAAGTATCACATTTTTTATTAAAAGTCAACAAGCATATTGAAAAAATAGATAACTTATGCTACTTGCAAATAGATAATTTATTTTGACTCTTGTAATTTAATAAAAAAAGATTATATCAGTATGTATCATGATGAAAGGAAAATTAAATAATGGAAGAAAAAATAGAGTTTAAGGCTGAAGTTAGCAAGGTTTTGGATATTGTTATTCATTCTCTATATTCAAACAAAGAGATTTTTTTAAGAGAACTTATTTCAAATGCATCTGATGCTTCTGATAAATTGCGTTATGCTTTGTTGTTGCATCCAGAACTTGCCAAACAAACAAGTTCCTTTAAGATTCTTTTAGAACCCAATACAAAAGAAAATACTTTAACAATTACCGATAATGGGATTGGGATGAATAAAGATGATTTGATTAATCATTTGGGAACGATTGCTCGTTCTGGTTCAGCTGAATTTATCAAATCATTAACAGGTGATAAGCAAAAAGACATGGCTTTGATTGGTCAATTTGGTGTTGGTTTTTATTCTGCTTTTATGGTTGCTGATAAAGTGATTGTTAAAACAAAAAAAGCAGGGGATGAGAATGGATATATTTGGGAATCAACGGGGGCAGAGGCTTTCACAATTACACAAGATAATTCTTTGCCAATTGGAACAAGTATTGTTCTTTATTTAAAAGAAGATGCTAAAGAGTTTTTAGAACCTATTCGTTTGCGTCATTTGGTGCGTCAATATTCTGACCATATTTCAATCCCAATTATTTTAAAAGAAGGGGCAAAGGAAGAAACGATTAACTCAGCGAGTGCATTATGGACTCGTCCAAAAACTGAAATTACAACAGAACAATATAAAGATTTTTATCAATCTGTTTCACATGCATTTGATGACCCTTGGATGACAATGCATTATAAAGCAGAAGGTACAATTGATTATACTGCTTTGTTGTTTGTTCCAACAAAGCCCCCATTTAACTTGTTTCAGCCAGATAGAAAATCAAATTTACAATTGTATGTGAATCGTGTTTTCATCTCAGATGATTTGCCTGAATTGATGCCGTTCTTTTTGCGTTTTGTAACAGGGGTTATCGATACGAATGATTTACCTTTGAACGTATCACGCGAAATGTTGCAAAAAACACCCGTGATGCAGAAAATCAAAAAAGGAATAGTTAAACGTATTTTGACAGAGCTAAAAAAACGCTCAGAAGATAAAGCAGATTATAAAAAATTCTGGGATAGCTTTGGGATTGTATTTAAAGAAGGTTTGTATGAACCTCAAGAAGAAAGAGATGAAATTGCTGCTTTGTGTCGTTTTAGCCAAACAGCTTCAGATGACTTAATTAGTTTTGATGAATATATTGCTTCAATGAAACCTGAGCAAGAAAACATCTATTATTTAACAGGGACAGATTTGCAAGCACTCAAAAATAATCCTCAATTAGAGGGATTTGCTGCTAGAGGAATTAACGTTCTTTTATTAACAGATCCAATTGATGAATTTTGGATTCAAACATACCAAGAACACAAAGGTAAAAAGATAGTTTCTGTAATGCATCCTGGGTCTGATATTGAGAAAATCAAACTTGAAAATGAACCGTCCGAACCAGCACTTGATAAAGATATGGAAACAAAACTTTTAAAACGGATTAAAGAGGTTTTAAAAGATTCGGTTAAAGATGTGAAATCAACTGACAGATTAACAAAAAGCCCCTTTGCCTTGATTACGCCAAGTGGCATGATGAGTTTAAATTTAGAAAGAATGATGAAAGCTCATGGTCAGCAAATTGCAATGAATAGTGATCGTATTTTGGAAATTAATCCTCGACATCAGGTTATGCATAAATTGGCAAATTTGTTAGATAAAAAAGAATCAGATTCTTTGGTTGATGATGCAATTCAAGTTTTGTTTGATCAAACCTTGATTGCAGAAGGTGAACCTTTAAAAGATCCAGCAGCATTTTCAAAACGATTAACAAATTTTGTTTTAAGTGTTTTAGCTTAAAAATAAAGGTTATTTTTAATAAAAAACGTTTCAAGGATGAAAATTTTTGAGACGTTTTTTTTGTATAATACGCCATTTTTTATATGTTATAGAGTGTTTTTGTTTTTATAATAATAAAAATTGACAAATAAAATAATTTGTGATATATCTATCTTCATTTGTTAGTAAACAATTAAAAGGAGAGTAAAAAAATGTTAAATGAAAAATCATTTATCAAAGAACTTGATGCTTTAATGCATAAAATTATTTTTTATGATGTTGGTGACGAACCTGCAACAGAAAAACAATTTTTAGATATATTAAATCGTTATGAAAAAGAGATTAAAGAAATTCCAGGATTTGTTCATCAAGCAGTTCATGTTCCAGTTTTTGTTGGATTAAAGGTTGCTGAAAAATTTAAAACAGGAGATTACACAATTTTGGATGCTGCCCGTTATATTAAATCAGATAAGGATTTAGCACAATTGGTTGAACAAATGAAACATCCCGAAAAAGATATTGTGAATGTAATTTCTGAAAAATTGGTAGCTCTTGTGAATAAATCTACACGATTTGAGATGTCAGAACCTGCTGTTCAACAGTTTATGCTTAACCGTGAAGTTGTTTCTCAAGAATATCATGGTGTCTTGAAAAAAGAGGTCGAGGAAATTAAAAATAAACAACAAAAGGACAGTTTACGTATAGTAAGACATTTTAATTTCCCACCTAAAGAGGATGGTCCATCAGTAGAAAATTTGACTGCTTTTGCTCTTTATACGGCATATACAAATCCAAAGGAACTTAAAAATGTAATGGGTGCTGGTATGGATAGCTCTTATCGATTGACAGGTGTTTCAAATCGTGTTGAAAATTTAGTTGTAGAGCATTTTACAACAGGAAAAGGTAGATTTTTATTTTTTACACCAAATGAAAAAGGAAATGAAAATTCGCTTGCTGATATTTTGGCTGAACAATCTGTTCAACGAAATATTGAAAAATTTGTTGCTATTGCTTCAGTGTTAACACCTGAACAGCTTTCAAAAGGGATTGAAAAAATGCCTGAGAAAACAAAAGCACAAATTGCAGCTTGTTTAAAAAGGCAAAAAGATTCAAATTCAATTTAATAAGTGGAATAAAAAAATATACCCCTTTTTTTAGGGGTATATTTTTTTTGTGCTAAATTTAAGCTAGAAGAAAAAGACAAATTGCCATAATTAAAAAGCCAGTAAACAAACCATGAATGCTTAGTTTTCCATTCGTTGTTTTTTGGGCCAAAGGATAAAGGCTTGCAAAGGAGATGTAAATCATAATCCCAGCAATAAGGGAAAAAATAGACCCCATGAGTTGATGAGAAATAAGTGGTAATAAGATAAAATATCCAAAAATTGCGCCAACTGGTTCAATAAGTCCTGATAGGAATGAAAAAGCAAAAGCTTTTTTGGCGCTTCCTGTGGCATAAAAAATAGGGATAGATACGGCGATTCCTTCAGGGATGTTGTGAAGTGCCATAGCAAGGGCAACAGAGTAGCCGATGGAGGTTTCTGTTAAAGCAGAAATAAATGTGGATAGCCCTTCGGGGAAATTGTGAATGGCTAAAATAATGGCAACAAACACGCCTGTTTTTAAAAGTTTTGTTGTTTCTACGGTTGTTTTTTTTGAGGGTGATTTTTCAGAAATTTCGTGTGGTTCGGGTACAAGTTTGTCAATCATTGTTGCAAGAAAAATACCCCCAAAAAAGGCAAGGTTTGAAATCAAAAGAGTAAGTTTTGGAGTGTATGATTTTTTTAACAGAGTTTCGGCTTCTGGCAATAAGGTTGTGAATGAAACATAAATCATAACCCCTGCTGAAAATCCTAACATAAATGAAAGGAATTTAAAATTTTCTTTTTTCAAAAAGAAGGCGATGAGTGATCCAATTCCTGTTGAAAGACCTGTTAATAATGTTAAACTAAAAGCAAATAAAAAGCTGTTTTCAAACATGGGTTATTCCCCTTTGATAGTTATGAGTGTAATTTCGTTAAATGTGCCAATTCTTGCAGGAAAACCTCCCCACAAGCCTGTTCCATTTGAAACATAGAGATAAGAGTTGTTGTTTTGATATAATCCTCTTAAAAAACCTTTGTTTGAGAGTTTGACAATCATATCAACAGGAAACGTCATCCCACCATGGGTATGGCCTGAAAGTTGCAAAAAGATGTTGTAATTTTTTGTCTTTTTAAACACATGAGGATGGTGTGCTAATAAAATGCGTAAATTGTTTTTATCACTATTTTTGAATGTTTCTTGAAGCAACGATTCAGCTTTTTTATCAGTGTATTTCATTCCAAAATCAATGCCTGCTAAAGTGATTTTTTGCCCATGGTGAGAAAGGGTTAAATTTTCATTTTTTAAAACAGGTAAATCTATTTTTTTGAAAAAGTTTTTCCATTCATTTGGGTGGTGATAATATTCATGATTACCAAAAACGACATAGACGCCTAAAGGTGCGTTCAGTTTTTTGAGTTTTTCAATATCACGTCCTAAAACAGCAGGACTGTTGTCGATTAAATCTCCTGTTATAACAATAAGGTCTGGTTTTAATGCATTTGTTTTTTCAATGGTTTTATCAAGCCATTGCCCATCGAATCCTTGTCCGATGTGAAAGTCTGAAAGTTGTGCAATTTTAAGGTTGGGTTTTTCATTTGAAAGAAGATTTGTTTTGAGTTCAACTTCTTTAACTTTGGGAATAAGTGTTGAGTTATATGAAGCATAAATGCTCGCCAAAATACAAAAAATAACAGCAATGTTTGGAATATAATTATATATTGGATGAAAAAGACGGTACAAATCTAAAATAAATGTTGCTGTGAATAAATAGACTAACAAAACTTGTGAGGTTGAAAAAATTTTTGAAACCCAAGTAGGAATCGAATCCCCAAAAAATAAAATAAGCCACAAGTTTAATAGAGCAGGGAGCAAAATGATTGAAAGTGCGATTTTGATCCAAAAAGGTGTGGTAAGTAAGCTAATCAGTCGCCACTCAACATAGCCATAAAGCACACTCATAAACAAAAATGAATAAACTAAAAACATCAACACTCCTTTTAAGCTGCCATTTTTTTATAATATATATAAAATTTACCCTCGCAACAAGGTTTTTTTTGAAAAGGTTATTCCAATTTTACATAGAATGTGTTATAGCATTATCTCGAATGTGTTGTTTATAAAAAAGGAGATTCTTTAGATGGTTAAGATTATTTTTTATATATTATTAATTTCATCTTGGATCGGATTATTTTTATATTGCAATTAAGTGATTATAATTTGTGGAGGTTGTATGACAAATTTACCCATAGGAATAAGAAATAACAACCCTGGAAAAATTCGTTGGGGAAGCAATTGGAACGGGTTAGATGAGAGCGGTAAGAAAAAAGATAAATCTTTTTGTGTATTTATTGCTCCAGAATGGGGTATTCGTGCTTTAACAAAGTTGATTTTAAATTACGATAGACTTTACAACGTGAATACGGTTGATGGAATTATCACAAGATACGCTCCTTCAAATGAAAATGACACCGAAGCTTACATCGCTCACGTTTGTAAAGTTGGTGGTTTTGAAAAAGACGAAGAATTAAACGTGACTGATAAGGAAGTTATGATTTCTCTGTTGAAAGGTATTATTCTTCACGAGAACGGAGTTCAACCTTATTCGGACGAAATTTTAGAAAAAGGAATGTTTTTAGCTGGAATTATTGTGTGATACTTACACTGTTTTTTGTTTTGTTAATGTTAGAAAAAATTGAAATTAAAAAAATTAATTATGCTATAACCTTTTTTCTTAAAGTCATGTGATTACCGTTGTTATAGTTTCCTTTCCAATTTAAATGTGCTATAATCATGGTGGTAGAATAAGTAAGGAGTTGGGTGTTATAGTTTCCTTTCCAATTTAAATGTGCTATAATCGAATCATTAACTATAAATGCTCTTTATAAGTTATAGTTTCCTTTCCAATTTAAATGTGCTATAATATTTAAGGGAGTAGCATTGACCCCTAAACTGTTATAGTTTCCTTTCCAATTTAAATGTGCTATAATT
>JAZSGT010000017.1:0-66290 GCA_045532865.1 Alphaproteobacteria bacterium | reverse complement strand
CTGCGTAATCGTGTATCATCATCTACAACTAAGATGTGTGTTGTATTATTCATTTTTACATTCCAATCTGTTTAAAATTTGCTTTGCCAGTTTTTTATCTATTTCGTTTGGTGGATATTTTAAAATTTGTTCCATATCTTCCAAATCCAATTTGAATATTTTTAAAATATTATCCGAATAGCTTTTTTCTTCTAAAATCAGAGTGCATATATGGGCACTTAATTTTGTAATGAGTGGAAAACCATAAGTAGATCCTTGTCCTTTTAAATCATGTGCAGCTTTAAAAAAAAGATCTTTAATCAATCGGTCTTTTTCTTTTTGTTGTAAAAAAAAGCTATCTGAAAGAATTTTATTCATTTTGTTTAAAGAGGTGTGTGCTTCTTTAATAAAGGGCTTGGTTAGTTCATGAATAACGTGTTGTGCTTTTTTTTCAAGGGATGTTGCTTCAGCCAAAGAATTGATGGCGTATGAAGTGTAGTTTTTGGGATTTTCTTTTGCGTTTGGGTTCATGTTACAATCCTTTTGTTTTAAATATAACAAAAAAGTCAGAGTAGGGCAAGTTTTTTCTCTTAACAGATAGGTGTTTTGTTTCTTTTATAAAGGAGACATAACGAAAAAGAATTTTTTATTAAAATGAACATTTCTGATTTTATTTCGTTTAAGTGGGTGTGTGAAAAAAATAATTAAATGTAAAAGGAGATAAAATGCTTAGTATAAATAAACCTGTTGTTTTTTCTTTGTTAGCTGTTTTTTGCTGTTTAGCCGGTTTGCCTGCGAATGCGGGTTATTACAAAACGGTTTATGTGGAGGATACATATCCGCAAACAACTGTTGTAGTTAATAATTATGAAACAAAACCGGTTGTTGTTGAACAGCCTGTTTCTGAAGCGAATTATCAGATGAATCCGGCGTTGGCAGCGTTGGGTATCGGGGCTGTTGTTGGCGGTATTATTTTAGGTGTTTCGTCTCATAACCACCATAAAAAAAATCACAAACATCCTCCGATTTCCCATAAGAAACATCACAAAAGAAGATGATGTGTTAGAAAATAGCAAGATAAAAACCAGTTAAGAATACAATAATCATTTGTAAAAATGATAAAAATACAAGAGCGCTTCCGATGTCTTTTGCTTTTTTGGAAAGGGGGTGAATTTCTGTTGAAATTCTGTCTACAACTGTTTCAATGGCGGTGTTGATAAGTTCTGCCAATATAATTGTAAATAATGACATAATCATGAGTGTTTTATGCGTTAAGGTAATTGGCAAAAAGATAGTTAAAACAAATAAAATTATACAAATAGTTATATCTTGACGAAAAGCCACTTCGCTTTGAAATGCCGATTTTATTCCGTTAAATGAATATTCACATGCTTTAAAAATATGAAATAGTGAGCCCCTTTTTTTTGACATAGTGATTTTCTCCTTTGTTGATGGAAATATATTTGATTTAAAAAAAAATAGCAAGTTTTTGCTTTACTTTTTAAGTGATTTTATTAAAATATAAAAAAAATGTCATAAAAAGGGGTAAAAATGAAAAAGTGTTTTTTGAGTTCTTTTGTGTTATTGTTAGCACTGGGTTGCTCTTCTTGTACGGTTGAAAAGACAGAAATAGCACCTATGAATCCTGTGGTGGTTGAAACAGTCAAAACAGTGAAAGTTCCAGCGCTTTCTTTGGATGAACAAGCTCTTCAAACACATAAATTAGGTATTATCGGGGCATATGAGCCTGTTTATTTTTTGCCAATGAAAAAGGCCATTTTATCTCGAATTGATACAGGGGCTACAACTTCATCAATTGATGCAAAAAATATTAAACTTTTTGAAAGAGAAGGAGTTAAATGGGTTTCTTTTGATGTTGTCAATAAAAATAATGGAGAGACATATCATTTTGAAAAAAAAGTTTATCGCCAAACATCAATAAAACGGCAAAAAGAATCTGAAGAAAGAATTGTTGTTTTAATGACGATTAAAATGGGAAATGAAAAAATAACAGCTCAGTTTTCATTGGCTGATAGAACCAAATTTGATTATCAAGGATTAATTGGTCGTAATGTCCTAGAGGGTCGGGCAATTGTTGATACGAGCCTATCTAAAACGTTATATTAAAAGAGGAAACCATGTTTAAAAAATTGGCAATTGTTCGATGGATTTTATTTGTTGGCTTAATTCTTTCTATTGTATATACTGCTTGTGGTATTTACTACAAACAGCATTTTTTAAATTTTACATGGACAATCGATAAAAAAATACCAGTGTGGACAATTGAGTCGCATTTGAAATTTAAACCAATTGATGAAACTGTAAAGATTATTTTTTCGCGGCCAATTGTGGATGGAAGGTTAAAAATTTTAGATGAAAATACAATTGTAAAAGGGAATTATACCGTTCAAAAACAAGATGGAAAAATTGAGGTAATCGGCCAAGGTTTAAAAAAATCTCAAGATATTTATTATCGAATTTTACTTTATGATATGGTTGAAGCTAAGAAAGTTTCAAAAGAAAAAAACACTCCTAAAATTATACCCCCTTTGTTTGATGATGAAACAATGATGCTTGCAAAAGAATTGATTGAAGTTTCAAAAACTCAAAAAGGAGATGATGTTCAAAAAATTATTTTATTTTTAACAAACGAAGATGCAACAGAGCTTGTTCAGTCTTTTTTACCAAAAAGAACTAAAGCAAAAGAAAAAGCAGAAAAAATAGTTGATTTGTTGGCGCTTGAAAATATTCCTGCTAGACTTATTCGAGGGGTTCATCTGGTTGAAGGTAAAAAATCTGTTTCAGCGGATGTAATGATTGAAGCTTATAATCAAAATGATAAAAAATGGCATGTATATAATATTGAAACAGGCCAAAAAGGGTTGCCTGCTGATTTTGTTGCTTTTCAAAAAGGCAGTGCCTCTTTGGTAGATGTGATTGGGGGTGGGGACTCTGTTATAAAATATTCTGTACTTAAATCACTTAATTCTTCATTTAGTATGGCAAAACACAGATCCAAAAATACAGGAGTAGAAAGCTTTTTTTCTTATTCGATTTATAATTTACCAGTTGAACAACAAAATGCATTAAAATGGCTGATGGTTTTTCCTTTGGCAATTTTAGTTGTTGTTATTCTTAGAAATGTTATTGGTATTAAAACAATGGGGACTTTTACTCCGATGTTGATTTCAATGGCTTTGGTTGAAACTGGTTTTTTAAAAGGATTAATTTGTTTTAGTATTATAGTTGGAATTGGCTTATTTATTCGTATGTGTTTGTCTCGTTTGAATTTGTTGCTTGTGCCACGTATTTCAGCAGTTGTTGTTTTTGTTATTTTATTGATTCAAATTTTTGCTATTTTAGGATATAAATTTGATTGGCAAGTTGCTTCTTCTGCTCTCTTTTTCCCTATTATTATCATTGCTTGGGTTATTGAAAGAGGATCAATTATTTGGGAGGAAGAGGGGCTTAAAAATGCACTTAAAGAAGTTTTCTTTAGTTTTCTTTCTGCTGTTATAATATATTTTGTGATTGCAAATGAAGCAATTAGACATATAACATTTGCATTTAATGAATTAAATGTGGTTATTCTCTTCTTGATTATGTTGTTTGGAACGTACACGGGTTATCGTCTTTCAGAGTTGAAACGTTTTGCACCATTGGCTAAAGCAAAAAGTAATGTAAAAAAAACAAAAAGGCAGTAAAAATGTTTAAGTTCTTTAAATTGTTTACATCCTCTAGTGCTTTAAAAAAAGTTGGTGTTTTGAATATGAATGCTCGTAATTTTTCAATTATTGGATTGCATAATTCAAGGAAACTATATCCATTGGTGGATGATAAGGTTAAAACAAAAGAATTGGCTGCAAGTGTTGGGATTCAAACACCTCGCTTGATTGGGGTTATTAAAGCGCAGTATGAAGTAAAAAATATTTTACAAATGGTGAAAGGTTGGAAGGGTTTTGTTATAAAGCCAGCTCACGGAAGTGGTGGAAAGGGTGTTTTGGTTATTAAAAACTATACACAAAACTGTTTTAGAACTGCTTCTAATAAAATAATAAAATTTACTGAAATTTATCAACATATTTCAAATGTGCTAAGTGGATTATATAGTTTGGGTGGGCAGTATGATGAAGCAATTATTGAAGAGGTTGTTTCATTTTCAGATCAGTTTAAAGAGTATAGTTTTCAGGGGATACCAGATGTTCGTATTATTGTTTATCAAGGCTATCCTGCAATGGCTATGATGCGACTTGCAACAAAAGAATCGGGTGGAAGAGCTAATTTGCATCAAGGAGCTGTTGGTGTTGGTATTGATATACGGACTGGTAAATCTATTGCAGCTGTTCAACATAATAAACCTATTTTTCATCATCCTGATACGGGTGTAGATTTGTTAACATTAAAGGTGCCAGATTGGAGAACACATTTAGAAATTGCAGCAAAAGGTTTTGATATGACTGGCTTGGGTTATTTAGGCGCTGATATTGTAATGGACAAAGATTTGGGGCCAATGATGTTAGAGTTGAATGCAAGGCCAGGTCTTGCAATTCAAATTGCAAATCAAAAAGGATTGGTTCATATTTTAAAAGAAATAGATACTTATCCAAAAAATCTTTCATTTAAAGAGCGTGTTGATTTTATTTTGCGGTAAATAAATGAGCATAAAAGAAATTGTAATTGATTGCGATCCAGGACAAGACGATGCGCTTGCTATTTTGATGGCGTTGGGTGCTGAAAATATTAAGGTAAAGGCACTCTCGGTTGTCGCAGGAAATGTTGGTGTTGATAAAACATTACAAAACGCTTGCAAAATACTCTCATTAGCAAAAAGAGAAGATATTCCAATTTATAAAGGTGCAACTAAACCATTAAAACAAAAACATGTGACGCTTGAAGATGTTTTTGGATATTCTGGGATGGATGGGACATCTTATTGGCCCTGTTTAAAAGGAAATATATCCTCTGTAAGTGCTTCTGACTTTTTGAGTGATTTGTATAGTAGTCAATCAAATATTCATTTGTGTGCGTTGGCTCCTCAAACAAATATAGCGCATGCTTTAAAAAGAAATTCATTAATAGCAACAAATATACCTAGTTTAACAATTATGGGTGGGTGTGTTTTTAAAGAACATATTCACAACAGATTTGGCAATATTTCATATGATGGAGGTAAAACTTATGCAGAATATAATTTTGCCACTGATCCAGAAGCTGTTCATCAAGTTTTGAGTTCTAAGATAAAACAGATTAATTTAATAGGGTTGGACGTAACACGAAAAATTTTATATAATGGTGAAATTGATAAAAAGTTACGTTCTATTGGTTGGATGGGCATATCTGTTGCTGATATGCTTGCAACTGTGGGACCAGAGGATATTTTAGATTATGGTGCATTACGAAAAAACAAGAATGACCCTGTCCGAGCTATACATGATGCCGTTGCGATGGCATATTTAATTGAGCCATCGATTTTTGTTCAAGAAAAGATACCACTTAAAATTGATTTAACAAATACAAGGGGTAAAACTCTTATTGATGATGAAGGGTTCTTGGTAAATGTTATTCGAAAGGTGAATGAAAAAAGTTTTTTTGATATTATGTTTCAAACATTAAAGAATTTAAAGTAGAGAATAAAAACAAGAGCACTTAAAAAAGCGCTCTTGTTTTTGAGTGAAAAATATAAAATCTTTTAAAAAGTTATCTGTGGTGGCCGTGATATATTCTAGCTAAACACGAAAAATCAATTTTATCTTTATGATTTCTTCTCCAATCAATTGGTTCTTGAACAGATATTTTATGATTTTTTGAATGTCTTAATAATTCAGCTGCAACAAGAAGGGGAACAATTGGTTGAATGTGTGTTTTAAATGTATTTGAACTTGCTTCTTTTGTTTTTTGAGCTAATTCATGAGTTGATGTTAAAAGATAAAGTGTTCCAGTACCATTTAAATTTTCAATTAAATTAGAAATAGGTAATGCATTTTGATTCAAAGTTCCTGCTTGTGTTAAAAAAGTTGAACTCAGAAAAGCTGTAACAAATTGAGGTTCTTTTTTGTTTCGAATAACATTTTGAATCTGTTCTAATATAGCTTGATCAGAAGGGTAATTTGTATGTGAAAGCAATGTTGCTTGAGAATGAGGAGGCAATTCTTGATTTGTTTTTCTGTTGATGAAATTGACAACATCATTGTATATCAATTGACTTCTATCATGCCCTAATTTAACAACTTGGGAATCGTTTAAGTTGTAGTGGTTTAAAATACGTATAGAGTTATTCACACGTGAAGGGGTTATATTTGTTTGCGCTTCTTCAACACCATTGGATACAAGTAGAACAATATTCCTTCCAGCTGTTTTTTTGTGCGTGTCGAGCTTTTTTTCGAGCAAAGAGTTTGTGAAAATGTGAATAGGTGTTACCTCAAAAAAGTTTGATATGTCTGTGCAAAGTTCACGAATTGTTATATTTCTTTTATCTTGGTGTAAATCCATTAGAGCTCCATAATTTAATTAATAATGGAGTGAGTATAGCAGAAAATTATTTTTCTGTCAATAATTTTTTATTAGCAAGTAAGGGCGTTAACTGCAAGCCCACCAAGAGAGGTTTCTTTATACATGCTGTTGAGATGTTTTCCTGTTTCATACATGGTTTTGATAACGCTATCAAGACTTACAAGATGTTCTCCAGAACCACGCAAAGCAAGCCTTGCTGCGTTAACAGCTTTTGTTGCGCCCATAGCATTTCTTTCAATACATGGGATTTGAACAAGTCCTGCTATTGGATCGCATGTTAAACCTAAATTATGTTCCATTGCAATTTCAGCAGCATTTTCAATTTGCTTTGGATCACCACCCATTGCTGCTGTGAGGCCTGCTGCAGCCATAGAGCAAGCAACTCCAACTTCACCTTGGCAACCAACTTCAGCTCCTGAAATGGAAGCATTTGTGCGATAAAGGGAGCAAATAGCCGAGGCTGTTAAAAGAAAAATACCATTCCCAATTTCAACTTGAAATGGTGATTTAGGAGCTGCAAAACGTTGATAGTAACGCATAACAGCAGGGATAATACCAGCAGAACCCATTGTTGGGGCTGTTACAATTTTTCCACCGCATGCATTTTCTTCAGAAACGGCAAATGCCCATAGATTAATCCAGTCAATAACCATAAGAGGATCTGAGTTGTTTTGAATGAAGTTTTCTTTCAATCGTTTATATATTTGGGGTGCTCTGCGTTTAATGCTCAATCCTCCGGGGAGTTCACCTTTGTGATGAATGCCTGCATCAATAGAATCTTGCATGATTTGGTGTATTTTATACATGCCCTCTCTAATTTCTTTAAATGGACGAATAGCTTCTTCATTTTGCATGACAATTTGGTCAATTGTCATATTATGTTTTTTTGTTAACTCAATGAGTTCGGCGCAACTATCAAAAGGGTATGGAACATTGTATTCAGCTCTTGCGATTCTGTTTTTGATTTCATCTTGTCTTGCGATGGTTCCCCCACCAACAGAAAAATAAGTTTCTTCAAAAATTGTTTTTCCTGTTTCATCTAATGCTTCAAATTTTAATCCGTTTGAATGTTCTGTTAAAAATATTTCTTTTTCTAAAAGGATATCTTCTTCAAATATAAAAGGAATGTTTTTTTTGTTTCCAAGACAAAGCACTTTTGATGACTTTATTGTTTCTAACGGATTTAAAGTTAAATCAATTTCTTCAGCTTCAAAGCCGGCAAGACCATAAATAACGGCATTTAATGTGCCATGTCCAACACCGGTTAATGCAAGGGATCCATAGAGTGTTGTTTTTACTTTTGATGTTTGGTGAATTTTATTTTGTGCTACCAAATTATCTGTAAAACGTTTTGCAGCTTTCATTGGTCCAACTGTATGAGAACTAGAAGGACCAATTCCAATTGAAAAAACTTCAAATAAACTATAATACATTTTTGCCTCCTTTTTTAGGCTGCTTTATGTTTAAATTGAGCTTGATAAAGGGTAAAGTAGGCTTCTTTCTTATCAAGTAATTCTTGATGCGTACCTGTTTCGACAATTTCACCTGAATTAATAACAACAATTTTATTTGCATTTTGAACAGTGGATAATCTATGAGCAATGACAATAACGGTTCTATCTTTCATTAAGTTGTCAATAGCTTGTTGAACAATTGCTTCAGACTTATTATCCAGAGCTGAAGTAGCTTCGTCTAAAATAACAATAGGTGCATTTTTTAAAAAAGCTCTGGCGATAGCAATACGTTGTTTCTGTCCACCAGAAAGAAGAACACCCCGTTCGCCAATTTCTGTTTTTAATCCATTGTCAAGAGAGGCGATAAACTCATCTAAGCAAGCCATCTTAATAGCTTTGTCGATTTCTTTTTTTGTTGCATCAAGTTTTCCAAGCAAGATGTTGTCCAAAATTGTGCCAGAGAATAAAAAATTGTCTTGAAAAACAACAGCAATTTTGTCTCTTAAAGAGGTTAAATTGATATCCTTAATGTTTTTGCCATCAATTTCAATAGCACCTTTTGTTACATCATAAAATCTTGGAATTAAACTAACAACGGTTGTTTTTCCTCCACCAGAATTTCCCACCAGAGCAATAGTTTGGCCTTTAGGAATGGTTAAGTTGATATTTTTTAAGATGGTTTTTTCTTCAGTATAAGAAAATGAAACATCTTTAAATGTGATTTCTTTTTCCAACGATTGAATGGAAGAGGCTTTTTCTTCTTCCTTAATGGTAACAGGCATATCAATCATTTCAAATACACGTTCAATCGCCATTAAAGAAAGCTGAACAGCATTAAAATTTTTCCCAATGTTTTTAATCGGAGTGTAAAGCATTAACATCGCTGTCATGAATGCAACAAAATCCCCAGCTGTAATGGTTTTACTTTTGATTAAATAGCTTCCATACCAAATGGCTCCTGCCATTCCAGTTGCAATAATCATATGCATAACAGGGGAAAGCCAAGCTGTTCGTTGTGTGTTTTTAATAGTGAGTTTGAAACTTTGAGTTAAGATATCAAAGAATTTTTTACGCTGATAGGTGTGCAAGTTGTATGATTTGATTGTTTTGCTTCCGGCAAATGTTTCATTAAAAGCTGTTAAAACCTGACCATTTACAATTACGCTTTGTGCAACGATTTTTTTAATGCGTTTTCTAATCTTTGTTACAGGATAAAGTGAAAAACCAAGTACAATAATGGCAATAATAGCGAGTTGCCAAGATGTATAAAGCAAAACTCCGATAAGTGTTAAAGAAGAAAAGATTCTTGTTGTAAAAGTTTTGACATTGTTTAAAAGACCTGAACAAGCTGTGTTTGCATCAGAATCAAAACGTGTTACAATAAAACCTGAAGATGCATTATCCAAGAATGAGGTGTCTAATGTTAACAATTTTTCATAGAGCTTTTTTTTCATACCTTGTGTGATTTTTCCACCAGTCCAAGCGCTTAAATAAGCTGAAGCATATTCCAGAGATGATTGAAAGAAAGTAAATAAAATAATAAAAATAGGAATAATATACAATGGTAAATTAAAAGGCGTTGTCCCATTTTGTTCAATAACAACTGTATCCATAAAAGGTTTTAAAGCTAAAGCGATAACTGCATCAAGAGCTCCAATTGGTAAGGTAATTAATGTTGCCAAAAGACAGCGAAACCAATAAGGCTTAACAAAAGGCCATATACGCTTATATGCTTCGACAATGTTAACTTTTTTTATTTCAGGTTTTGACATAATTTACTCCGATAAATTAACTTTTAATATGTTTTTGCATGAACTGAATAATTGCATCAATGTGTTGTTTGCCAATACCGTGACCTAAAAAAGGATCAATCGATTCGGTTACAGAAAAATTGTGATGAATAAGTGTTGGCTTTGTCAGTTCAGCAGCTTGATTGGGAATGATGTAATCTTGTAAGCCTCTTGTTAATAATACAGGGATTTTAATTGCTGATTCATTTATCGTAGCCATAGGGACCGGAGACATTAAAATAAGACCATTAAATTCTTTATCAGATTTAAAAGCTGTTTGAGAAGCTATAAGCCCTCCTTGCGAAAAGCCAGCAATAAAAATGTGATTTCTTTGAAGGTGAAGTTGTTTTTCAATGTTAGAAATATATTCTTCAACAAGGTGTAATTTCTCAATAGCGCGTCTTTCAAGAATTTTTAAATATTCAAAATCTAAAGATGGTTTTGAAAAATAATCATCTAGAGAAAACCATTCGTATCCCCCACCTAAAGTGATTGAAGGTGCGTTTGGGGAAAAAAATGCCATATTTTTAAAATGGCTTTTAAATTCGCTTGTTAGTGCAAATAAATCCTCACCATCAGCCCCGTATCCATGAAATAAAACTAGAGCATTTTGAGGATTATTCGGAATAAAAGATGGGCCATTTAGCATGAATTTTCCCTTGAAAATAGGTTTTAAATATGTTAAAAAACATAACTATAGATAGAAACAGTATAGAATTTTTAAGGATGAAAAGCAATGAAAAAAAATATATCCTTGTTTTTTTGCGTTTGTTTAGGGTTATTGATGCCGTTGGAGGTGTTGGCAAACAGTCGAACAGCTAAAGGTGTTTCAGTTACAGAGCAATTGGGTATTTCAGCTGGTGTTGCACTTGCATGTCAAGTGGATACAGATCAACTTAAAAATTATGAGATGATTGCAAGTAGAATTATTGTTAACCCATTGAAGACCGATAAGGAAGAAAAAGAGGCTTTAAATATTTATGCAAAGGCAAAGTTAAAAGCTTTTCAAGAGCAAAAGAAAAAGACTTTAATGCGTTGTGGCGAGGTTTTAAAACGATTTGAAAAACAAGATATTTTTAAATCAGTTGTTTATCGTGATGGAACAATTAAAATGCCAAATGGGAAAGTTATAAAACCTCAGCGACCAATTAAAAATGCAAAAAAGAGAGTTAAAAAGAAAAAATAAAAAGGTTTTTTGATGCGTCCTGAGTGTTTGAATGGTTTGTTTTGTCAGGTGTCTCAAATTAATGGGGTGGGGCCAAAATTATCAAAATTAATTGAGTCTTTGTGTGGTCCACATATTGTTGATGTGTTGTTTTCTCTACCTTCAGGAGTTAACTATCGTCCTTTATATAAAAATGAGTTTGAAATACGGTTGGGACAATTAGGAACGATTCCTTTTTTTGTTAAAAAACATATAAAACCTCCCAAAAGAAATGCTCCATACAAAGTTCAAGGTTCTTTTAACTTGGCTGACTTTGAATTGGTGTTTTTTAATTATCATGAAGAGTATTTATCTAAGAAATTGTGTGTTGGGAAAACATATTTTGTATCTGGGAAAATAGAAAAGTTTATTGGAAAATTAGGAATACTTCATCCTGATTATATTGTAAGCGACATAAAAGAAATACCGGAATATGAGGCGATTTATCCTTTAACAGCAGGGTTATCTGGAAAGGTTCTTTCAAAATCAATACGCTATGCTTTGTCTAAAGCTCCTTGTTTGCCTGAATGGCAAGATGAGCCTTTTTTGAAAAAACAAAGGTTTGTGGACTGGAAGACAAGTATCTTAAAAGTACATAATCCTAAAACATATGAAGATTTATCATTTGATTCTGTTTTTAGAAAACGTTTGGCTTATGATGAATTGCTTGCAAATCAATTGGCATTGTTTTTGGCAAGATCGCATCATAAACGTCAGCAAGGAATTTGTTTTGTAAAAAATACAAATTATGAAGAACAAGTATTGCAAAATCTTCCTTTTGAATTGACTGGTGCGCAACAGCGCGTTATCCAAGAAATTAAAAATGACCTTACATCAAAAGATAAGATGATACGATTGCTTCAAGGAGATGTTGGTAGTGGAAAAACAGTTGTTGCGTTGGCAAGTTTATTAATGGCTGTTGATGCTGGATATCAAGGTGTGATTATGGCTCCAACAGATATTTTAGCCCAGCAACATTTTTTGTCGTTTGAAAAGATGTTGCAACGTCTTGATATTTCAGTCGCTTTGTTGACTGGTCGTGAAAAAGGGAAAAAAAGGCAATTGATTTTAGATAAATTAAAATCAGGGGAAGTTGATATTTTAGTTGGAACACATGCTGTTTTTACATTAGATGTTGAATATCAAAAATTAGGGTTAGTTGTTATTGATGAGCAACATAAATTTGGAGTTCAACAACGTTTAGCGTTAACACGTAAACAAAAAGGTGTTAATTTACTTGTAATGACAGCAACGCCTATTCCCAGAACATTGGCTTTGACAACGTACGGAGATATGGACATTTCACTTTTAGATGAAAAACCAAAAAATAGAATTCCAATTGAAACGAAGGTTATTTCGAGTGAAAAAGTTCAAGAAGTGATGGAAAAACTTTTTCAAAAAATCAAAAATAGCGATGAAAAAATTCAAGTATATTGGGTTTGCCCTTTGGTTCAAGAGTCTGAAAAAATGGATCTGATTGCAGCCGAAAAAAGATTTGAATCTTTAAAGGAGATTTTTCAAGATCGGGTAGGACTTGTTCATGGAAAAATGAAAGGAAGTGAAAAAGATGCTGTGATGGAAAAGTTTAAATCAGGCAATTTGGATGTTTTGGTTTCAACAACGGTGATTGAAGTTGGTGTTGATGTGCCAACAGCAAGTGTTATTGTAATTGAAGGAGCTGAACGGTTTGGATTAGCTGGGTTGCATCAGTTAAGGGGACGTGTCGGTCGAGGAGGAAGTAAATCTATTTGTTTGTTATTGCATGGAAAAAAATTATCTGAAACTGCAATAGCACGATTAAAGGTTATGCGTGAAAGCGAAAATGGTTTTGTGATTGCTGAAGAAGATTTAAGATTGCGTGGAGCCGGCGAGTTGTTAGGTGTGCGACAAAGTGGGATGCCTGTTTTTAAAATGGCAGATTTAACAATTCACTATCATTTGCTTGCAACGGCAGCGCAAGATGCAAAGACAATTTTGACTTTGGATCCAAATTTGCAAAGTGAGAGAGGAAAAGCTTTGCGTATATTATTATATTTGTTTCAAAAAGAGACTGAGATTTTAACATTGAAAGCGGGGTAACAATGGCACTTCAATTTACACTACAACCACCAGCCGTCACAAAAGCTTTGAGAAAAGAATTTGATAGACGAAATATGAATCAAAAATTTGTGAAATGGTTATATCGAAAAGGGTATTTGGAACAGTATAAAGATGTTATTAATTTAGAACGTGCGAAGAGAGGTAAAATACCACATGGTTTTGATGTTCATCATATTTTACCGTTGTCTGGTGGAGGGACGAATCATGTATCAAATTTTTGTTTGATAGAACGATCATTGCATAAATTTATTAATAAAAAATGTTTTGAACCTGCGCTCAGACAAATTAAAATAGGGGAAACTGTTGAGATTGATATTCCAGATTTTCCTAAAGTTGCATTAAGACGTCACTATAATGGTTTTATAGATGCAAAATTAAAGCATTCACGTGACAGACAAAAATTTTACCAATATTTAAGACGTTGGCAAAAAGGGAAATAAATTTAATTTTTTAAGCGAAAAGTTAAATAATTTTTAACTTTGTTGTAAGTTCTTAAATCAAGGTGATGATAAGAACGGTAATTAAAACGAGGGCGTAGTTCTGCGTGGATGCTGTTTACATGCCTATTTTCTTTTTTTGCAAGAAGTTTAACAAGTTTTCTTAATTCAGCTTTTTCTTTATTTGATATTTTTGTATCATAAAAATCTATGTTTTCGGTAAGTTTTAAATTTTTTTCAATTGTTTTTGATTTGTTATATATAGGAAAAGTGAATAAAGCTCCAAACATAAACAAAACACAAAGAAAAAATATTTTTTTTGTGAGGATGTTTTTTTTATTGGAGTTTGCAGGAATTGCCTGTCTAAACAGTAAATTTATTTCATCATCGGGGAACATGTAAATCTCTTATGCTGAGTGCTCTAATGAAAAATCTGTAATTAAAGATTGAATATTTTTTTGTATATTGTCATTTGAGGCACGTTTTGATAATTTCTCATAAATTAAAATGATAAGTCTTGCTTTATTTTCTGGTGAAAATTGAAGTTTTTTTTCAATTATGAGTTTCTCAATTGAAATAATAATTTCGCTTAAAAGTGTTTTGTTTAAATATCCTGTTGTTTGTGGAGTAAACTCTGGAGGTAAAAGATCCCATTTTGAAATCCCTAAAAGATCAGAAATGGAAATAACTTTTTCTAAAGGGATGGGATAACCTTTTTCATATCGATCCCAGTGTTGTTGGCTTACTCCAATTTTTTTTGCCATTGCACTTTGAGAAAGGCCTAATTTTAGCCTTTTTGTTTTCAATAAGTTAAAGTGGTGTGTTCTTTCTTTTACCATGAGTTTATTATATCAAAAAAAATGATTTTGTAAACTTGATTTTTTTTAATTGACACTACACATAAAATGTGTTACATAAATTTTTATGTAAAATTGAAGTAATATTTTATTTTTTTTATATAACATGAAAGGAAAATTCAAATGGGAAAAATTACAGATAAAAACATATTAAATGCATTGCAAAGTGGAAAAACAATCAGTTTAAATGGAGATATATTTTTAAAAGAATTATTAAACGGAAGTGAAGGTGTTGTTTATGCTCTTTATCAAGAAAATTCTTTTTGGAAGCCTTATTCTCCAAGCATTTGGGAGTTGTCTCAAAATAATTGGTCTATTGAAAATAATGAGTAAAATTCACACTTTTTATTGCAAAAAAAAATAAATAAGAGCAAAATAAAAAAGGGAGTTGATTATTATAATGAAAATTATTGGAGTGATGACCGGAAATTCATTAGACGGTTGTGATATTATTTTAACAGAATTTAATAATGGGCATATGAAAGATATTGCTTTTTTGAGCAAAAAAATTTCTGACACATTACAAAAAAATATCTTAAAATTAAAAGAAAGAATAAAAAAACGAGATTTATTATCTATAAATTTAAAAGACGATTCGTTTTTTCTAGAAGTTCACGATGCTTATATTCATTGGATTAAATTTGCAATTGATGAATTGCTTGCGCAAGAAAAATTAAAATCAATAGATATTGATTTGATAGGATTCCATGGTCAAACTTTGGATCATAATCCACCAAGTGTTGCCACTTTAAACCTTCCAGCATATACACTTCAAATGGGATCAGGACAGATGTTGGCAAATTTGCTAAAAATTCCTGTGGTATATGATTTTAGATCTGATGATATATTTTTTAATGGTGAAGGAGCACCATTAATTCCACCTCATAATGAGCATATTGCCCATCAAATGGGGCTGAAAGATGCATTTTTTTATAATGCAGGGAATACATCAAATTTGGCTCTTATTATGGATGGTAAAGTTAAATTAGGGTTTGACGCTGGGCCTTTTAATGAGTTTAGCGATAAAATTGTTCGAGAATATAAAAATATACCTTTTGATAAAGATGGTTTTTGGGGTCTAAAAGGCTCATTGAATGTACAGTTGCTTGAAAAGCTTTTTTATCAGTCTGTTAGAACAAAAGATGGTGAAAATTATTTAGAATTAAAAGCGCCTAAATCTGCTGATCCTTCGTTGTATTATTTAGATGATATTATATCTGTTCAAGATGAGAAAGGTTTTGTAAATACACTTTTTACTTTATCTTATTTTTCAGGATATGTTGCAGCTTTTGCTTTAAAACATATTGAAAATGTGGAATATTTACCAACAAATTTTGTTCTATTTGGTGGGGGATGGAAAAATCCAATTGCTTTTCAAACATTTTCAAATATTTTAAATGGAACTGGTTTTGTTTTAAAAGAACATGAGTTTATTTTTAATCAAATAAGAAGTAAATTTAAAAATGATCTCAAATTTATTTTTCCAGAAGGTGGGACATATATGGAAGCTCGTTTAATGGCTGATTTGGCCTATTCATTTGAAAAAAAATTAATCTGGGGTGATTGTTTTGTTACAGGTCGCTCAAAAGATATTATTTTGGGGCGAAAAGCAATTCCAACCAAGGAGTTGACTCTTTACAACGATTATATTAGTCGAGCCAGTGAGGGATGGCAAAAAACTAAAGCAACAACCCAGCAATAGCTGCAGAAATATAGGATGTTAATGTTCCTGCAATTAAGGCCTTGTAACCAAGTTTTGCAAGGTCTTTTCTGCGTTCGGGTGCTAATTCTCCAATGCCACCAATTTGCATGGCAATAGACCCAAAATTAGCAAAACCACACAATGCAAATGAAGCAATAATAAGCGCTTTGGGAGAAAGTTGAACATCCATGCTTGTCATGTGTAAATAGGCAATAAATTCGTTGAAGACAAGTTTTTCACCCATTAATGATCCAACAGTGAAAATTTCAGATGCTGGAACACCTAAAATAAAAGCAAAACCAGAAAAACAAACACCTAGTAATCCACTTAAAGAAAGATTTTGAATGTCTAAAACGCCAATTTTAGCAGGTGCATTTAATATGTTGACAAGAAATGAACCAAACAATCCTAAGCAATAATTAAACAAGGCAATAAGAGCAATTAAACCAATAATCATTGCAATAATATTTGCACCAACTTTTAATCCTGTTGTTGCACCTTGAGCAATAGCGTCAATTAAATTGATAGAAGAAACTTCTTTACTTAAGGATATCTCTTTTTCAGGGATAATCTTTTTTTCTTCGGGATAAATAATTTTAGAAACAACAAGAGCCCCCGGTGCAGCCATAAAACTTGCAGCAAGTAAGTATTCAGCTGGTACACCCATACCTATATAAACAGCCATAATACTGCCTGATATACAAGCTAAAGAACCTGTCATTGATGCTAAAAGCTGGGACATAGTCATTTTTTTTAAGTGTGGTTGAATGAGCATTTGTGCCTCAACTTGACCAATAATTGCACTTGCAATATTAGAAATAGCTTCAGCACCAGTAATGTTCATTAACTTGTACATTCCTTTTCCAAAAACAAGGATAATTCTTTGCATAATGCCCCAGTAGTAGAGGATGTTTACAAGAACCATTACAAATATAAGAACCGGAATCAATGTTAAAGCAAAAACAAAATTTGCCCCTTCTCCAAGAACATCAACCAATGTTTGAGGTCTATCGGTTAAAAAACCAAAAACAAAATTTCCTCCCTCGACGGCAAAATTTAAAATTTTTTGAATGCCATTTCCTAAAGCTTTAAATGTAGCTTGCCCTATGGAGGTTTTTAAAATAAAAAATGCGATTAAAAATTGTAGAGTTAACCCTACAAAAACAGTTCGGTAGTTGATATTTTTTCGATTGTTTGAAATTAAAAAGCACAACCCAAGAATTAAAATAATACCTAAAAAACCCATAATCAAAGACTCTTTTTAAAATTTTCTAACAGTTACTTTTTTGATGTTTTGTATCCATTTATTTTTTTCTTTTGCAGATATTTTCTTCTTATACATAAATTGATGAATACAAAAACCATTTTTATTTGGTGTAATATATCCTAAAATATTTAATTTTTTGTCGTGAAGAATACTTTCATATAATCTTGTTGTAGATGTTTTTTCAATTGTATCCATATCAGCATTATTTTTTCTATATGTTGATGCCATCCATTCATTAATTTTGTTAAAGCTTTCTATATCTTGTTTTGATGTATAAGTACATGTTATATCAAGAATTCTAGTCCATTTATCAGCTCTAAAATTTTCAGTTTTAAGTGCATAGACAACATGTAATGCTGTTTCTTTCTTTTCAACAAGAGCTGTTCTCCAGATATTTTTATCTAATGGTACGATAATGTTTGAAAGTATTTTTTCTTTTTCGGCTTCTGTAACAGACCAGTTTTTTGATTGTTCTTTTTGTAGATTTGAAATTTTGTTTTTGTAGCTTTTAGCTTCTTTCTCTGGCATTAATTCTATACTTTGACGATAATAACTTAATGATTTTTCATAATCATTTTGACTTTCATAAAATTCTGCGAGCAAGGAATATGCTTTCCATTCATTTGGAAAAGCATTAATAGCTTTGAGGTATGTTGCTTCTCCTTTTTTTGGTTCATCGTTTAAAATGTAGGTCAGACCAAGCATGCACCATGCTTTATATAGATTTGGTTCAAGATTTGTTGCATGTTCAAAAGCATAAACTGCATTTTGATATTCTTGTCTTTTATATGCATTCATTCCAGCATTATATGCTCTTGTTCCTTCTGTTGAAGCCATTGAAAATGCTGAAAAGAAAATAGCTGATAATAAAAAAACGACAAGATATCTATATTTCATTTTATACCTCTATTTTTTTTTGATTTTTGATCGCGTCTAGTCTTGTTTGTACTTTTTCAATCACTTCAAAAAGTTCCTCGGGTGAGTTTGCAAAATCGATAAAATCAACCTTTTCTTGATTGAGCGTTCCTTCTTGTAGCATGTTGAAAATTAATTCGCCAAATGGAGCCCAAAAATTATTAAAGTTTAAAAAGATAAGAGGTTTCTTTTTTATTTCACCTGTTTGTATTAGAACAGCAAAATTTGAAATTTCATCTAGTGTGCCCCAACCTCCTGGTCCGGCCAAGATAACTTCTCCAAGTTCCATCATTTTTCGTTTGCGTTCACTTAAGGAATTAACGACTTCAATTTCACCTTTTTGGAACAAATCAGGATCTTTACATTGCAATTCTAAAAGTTTAGGTGTTGTAATTCCTTTGACTTTTCCTTTTTTGCTACGAACACCTTGAAATGCAGCACCCATCATACCTTCATCACCAATGCCATATACCATGGTTATTTTATTTTGAGCAAGAATTTGACCAATTTCGTGCATTGGTTTATGATGACAAGCTGAAATAGATGGTGAAGCGCCAGCCCAAACGGTTATATATTTGTATTTTTTCATAGTTCTCCTATTTTTTTAGTCCCTTAATGATAAAATTGTATACTTTCTTTTTAGAAACTTCAATAAAAAAATACATCAAGGATAATATGTGATGAGCGACATATTATCCTTGATTAATAGATGGTTAATTTGTTCTTCTTCCAAAAAATAAAACAATGCTACATCCTTTATGATCACCTGAAACAACATAACTAGAAGATTGAGCTTTGAAGGCCTCAAACATTCTTTTATCACGTGATGATGTTTGAGGAAAATTTTTTATACAAACATTGCCTGCTTCATCCAAGGACATATCTATTCCATTAGGTTTGTCTAATCCAGCAGCTGATAAACTGTTATAGGAACGTCCACCAACGCCTTTTGCAGAAAATTTTGTAGCAACATCCAAAATATTGTTTATTTGGATACGCTGAGCCGACAAGCTATACCCTGCAAGTCCACCGATCGATAAGACACCAACAATGGCTAGAACAGCCAAAATTTCAATCATTGAACGACCACTTTGTTCTTGTTTTTTCATGTTTATCTCCTTAATTTTTAATGGCTCCGCAACAGTGTTTGTATTTTTTTTGAGATCCACAAGGGCAAGGTGCATTTCTTGAAATTTGACCTTCAGGCGTTGAAAATGGATCTTCTGTTGTTGGATTAACTGGATGTGGATGACTTTCTTTGATATTGTCATTTGGCTGAGTTTGTATTTGTAATTGCATGTGACAAATTAATTCTGTTACTTTTTCTCGTACTCTATTTAACAGTGTTTCAAATAAGATAAATGCTTCTCGTTTATACTCATTTAAAGGATTTCTTTGTCCATATGCGCGCAAATTAATGGCTGTTTTCATAAAGTCAAGAGTTTGTAAGTGTTCTTTCCACATTTGGTCAATAACTTGAATGAGAATGCTTTTTTCCAAGTTGTTTTTGACATCTTCTGGAAGCATTCCCATTTTGGATTCAATATCTTTTTGAAGTATATTATCCAGTCTTTCAACCATTGTTGTTGGCGTGATGCCAAGTTCATTTATCCATGAGTTAAATGGAACATCAATAGCAAAAATTCTTGCCACTTCTTTTGTTAAAAGATCAGCGTTCCAATCTTCAGGATTTGATCGTTCCGGAGCCAAGTCATAAATAACGTTTTGAATTGTTTCTAAACGCATTTCTGCAAGTGTATCTGTAACAGAATTTGAAAGCATTAATTCTTTGCGTTGCTCATAAATAGCTTTTCGTTGATCATTCATAACATCATCAAATTTAAGCAAGTTTTTACGAACGTCAAAATGGTATGTTTCAACCTTTTTTTGTGCAACAGCAAGTGCCTTTGTGATGAAATTATGAGTGATTGGTTCTCCTCGTTTTAACCCTAGTTTTGGAAGTAGGTTTTGAATGCGATTGGCGCCAAATATGCGCATAAGGTCATCTTCAAGGGATACATAAAAACGAGATAATCCAGGGTCGCCTTGACGACCTGAACGCCCTCTTAACTGATTATCAATACGGCGACTTTCATGACGTTCAGAACCTAAAACAAAAAGTCCTCCAGCATTTAAAACTTGCTCTTTTTTCTTTTGTACATCCTCTTTAATTTGATTTAAAAGAGTTTCTTTATCTGCTGTTGGATTTTTTTCAAGTGCTTCTTTTAGGAGTATTTCAACATTGCCCCCTAATTGAATATCTGTTCCACGACCAGCCATATTTGTTGCAATTGTAACGGCGCCTGGTGCACCTGCTTGCGCAATAATTTTAGCTTCTTGTTCATGGTGGCGGGCGTTTAACACATTAAATGGAATTGATGTTTTTTTCTTCATTAATTCGGCTAAAATTTCAGATTTTTCAATTGAAGCTGTTCCAATTAAAACTGGTTGCCCTTTGGCATGAGCTTCTTTGACATCTTCAATAATGGCTTCATATTTTTCTTCAGCTGTTCGATAAATAACATCATTTTCATCTTTGCGCTGTGGTTGTTTGTTTGTTGGGATTTCGATAACAGGTAAATGATATATATCATCAAATTCGCTTGCTTCTGTCATAGCCGTACCGGTCATACCAGCTAATTTTGGATACATTCTAAAGTAGTTTTGGAATGTAATTGATGCAAGAGTTTGATTTTCAGCTTGAATTTCAACCCCTTCTTTTGCTTCAATTGCTTGGTGTAAACCATCTGAGTATCGGCGTCCATGCATCATACGACCAGTGAATTCATCAATGATGATAATTTGTCCATCTTTGACAATGTAATCTTTATCTTTTGTGAAAAGAGTATTGGCCTTTAATGCTTGGTCAATGTGATGAACAAAGGCAATATTATGTGTGTCGTATAATGAACCTTGTATGAGGTTTTCATCAGCTAAAAGTTGTTCAATATATTCTGAACCTTGTTCGGTTAATGTAACATTTTTATGTTTTTCATCTTTTTCATAATGTTCAGGTCTGATGGTGCGAACAAGTTTATCAATCGCGATATATCTTTCAGAAGAGTTTTCAGCAGGCCCAGAAATAATTAAAGGTGTTCTTGCTTCGTCAATTAAAATGGAGTCAACTTCGTCAACGATTGCATAGTAAAAAGGTCGTTGAACCATTTCTTTAATTTCAAAACGCATATTGTCTCTTAAATAATCAAAGCCAAGTTCATTGTTTGTAGCATATGTGATATCAGAATTGTAAGCTGCACGTCTTTCTGCTGTTGACATATCATGCACAACACAGCCAACAGTTAAGCCGAGAAAACGATAAATTTGACCCATCCATTCGCTATCACGTTGAGCCAAATAGTCGTTTACAGTAACAACATGAACTCCTTTTCCAGTTAAGGCGTTTAAATAAACAGGCATTGTTGCAACAAGTGTTTTACCTTCACCTGTTCTCATTTCTGCAATTTGACCGTTGTTTAAAATAATACCCCCCAATAATTGAACGTCAAAAGGGCGTAATCCTAAAACACGTTTAGATGCTTCTCTAACGCTTGCAAATGCTTCTGGCAAAATACTTTCTAAACTTTCGCCATTTTGAATGCGTGTTTTGTATTCCTCAGTTTTATCCCTTAATTGTGAATCGCTTAAGAGTTCATATTGAGGTTCTAATTCATTGATTTTGTTGATTGTTTTTTTGAATTTTTTTAAATATCTGTCATTTGCAGATCCGAAAATACTTTTTAAAAACATACTCTTCCTTTCATTGAGCTGAATGAATTTTAAATAATCCATTTTTATGCTAAAGTCAAGGGTTTCTATATTTTATTGTATGTAATATTCATCTTATAAAAAACGGTGTAAAATTTAGTATTGAGAAGTTATTTCTAAAATATCTTTTCCAGCCGGAGAAAGAGGTGATATATTCAAAATCGGTGTTTGTGTTCGAACAGATTCTCGAGCCATTGTATCTAAATGTATAATCCCTGCTAATGAAGGCGAAATATTTAAAAAAGATTGGCAAGCTTTTAGCAGGGTATGATAAGTATGTTCTCCTTCTTTTTTTGTGCCGGCCATATTTATTAAAATTTTAAATGTTGAAGCAGGTTTTGAGAGAGACATAATTTTAATAAAGGCATATGCATCAGCAAGTGCCGTTGGTGAATCTGTTGTAATAATTAAAATTTCATGGGCAATTTGAGCAAGCATTGTAACTGATTTTTGAATTCCAGTGCCAAGATCGATGATAACTTTATCATAATGGTTTGCTAAAATTTTAATATCATCACATAAAAGTTGTAATCTACTTTCTTCTAATCCTGCTAAAGTTTGGCTTCCAGAATGGCCGGCGAGAACATCACATTGAATGCTTTTATCATGAATAATAGCACTGTTTAATGGGGCGTTATGTGTGAGGACAACTCCGATATCACGTATAGCAGAAAGACCAAGTTGAATATCAATATTAGATAGACCTAAATCGCCATCAATTAAAAGTACTTTTTCTCCTTTTAATGCAAGTGCGTGAGCCAAAGAAACAGAAACCCAGGTTTTTCCAACACCACCTTTTCCTGATGCAACAGCAATAATATTATGGCCAGCAATACGAGATAACATGTTATTTTTATTTTGTTGTTGTGATGTCATGATAAAGCCTCGTGTGTAAGAGAGTTGTTTGTTGTAAAAAGTTTTGTTAAATTTTGAGCTGTTGCCTCAATTGGAGCGTCAATGATTTTGTTTGAAAAACAAAAAGCTGTTAGATATAATTGATTGTATAGAAGTGTTTGTAAAATGTTAAAATACCTTAGCGAGCAGTCAAGTTTTGTTGCCATAAGTAAATTACAGCCATTTTTTGAAAATAATGCACCTTGAGCTGTTGCTTCTTGTGGATCAAGACCGGCAGGCATTGTTAAAATAAATTGTGCATCACTAATTTGTTGTTTTATTTCTTTTAATTTTTCAAGCTCATTTGCTTTGTAAGGGTTAATACAAGGAGTGTCGACTAAAATATAATTAGAAGATAAACGCATTATTGTTAAAATTTCGTTCAAAGCCTTTATATTCTTAACAACAGTGCAGGGAATTTGAAGCATTTTAGAGAAATTTTTAAGATCAGTAACAGCACCACTTTTTTGAGTATCTAAGGTAACAATGCTGGGTTTGAAATGTTCTTTTTTGGCTTGTAAAGCCATTTTTTTTAGAGAAAGTGTTTTGCCTGAACCTGCATTTCCAATTAATACATAAATAGGGTTTTCTTCAATTGGATAAAGTGGTTTGAAATGAAAAAGTTCATCAAAAGAATGAGTTAATAATTTTTCATCTTGTGTTTTAATTGTTTTTTTAAACGATGCAAAAACAAGACGTTCAATAAATTCATTTGGAAATGCTGAAGAACTGAGTAGATCTTGAAAAAAAATCCTCCTTTGCTCAATGCGTTCATCGTTTATACTGGAAAATAGATCAGCTTCAGATGTTTTTTCTTCAGTTGCAACAATGAGTTTTATGCCTTTATTTGAAACACGAGTTGTTGAGATAATTACCGCTTGTTCACCATAAATCTCACGTATTTCTTCTATTGCTTGGGGAATGCTTGATGCAAAAAAGGTTTTTAATTTCATTTTTTATCCTTGTTTTCGTTTTTTATTTATCAAAACGTGAGCTTTTTTTATAATAAAATACTGTGCTTCGTCAATCTCTTTTATTCTTTCAGGTTGAGGAGTGTTTAATTGCTTTAAAAATTTTCCCCACCGGTTAGGTGATATATTCTTTGAGAAAATCTCTCTTGTTTTATTGTTTGCACCTAATAGTGCGAGAAGCAAAATATGTTCAGGTGTTTTTTTTATGAGAGTGCAAATATCAGTATTGTTCCAAAAAGCAAAATCATCAAAACAAATAATTTGTTGAGAGAGTTGTTGAGCTATTTTGGGGGATGTTTTTTCAATTTCTAAAAGTAGTTTGTTTTTATGGTGAGTGGGCATTAAACTTAAAATAGAAGATGCTTTTTCTTTTCCATAATAAATAATGCGAGGTGTAATGTTTAAAAAATAAGATTCTAATGATATTTCAATGTGTTTGATTCTTTTTTTTGAGAGTGATTTAAGTGCTGTTAGTCTTATTAATGAGGTGATTGAAATTTCTTTAGGAAGTTGATTCAAAATTTCACCAGCTTTTTCTTCTGAAAGATTATAAAGAATAATAGCAATTGTTTGTGATGATTCGGTTTTTAAATAATTTGATATTTTTTCGGAAGGAATTGATTCAAGTGTTTTCCAAATATCTGATTGGGGTTTAAAATGGTTTTCTTTTTTTAAGATTTTGATAACGTGTTGAGATGGAAGTATATTTTCTGTAAAGTGTTGTTTTTCAATTTTTGAAGTTGGTTCCATTAATGTGTCAAAAAAATGAGAAAGAGTTGTAAATTTTTCTTCTGTTGAAATGGTGCCTAAAGAAAGTTTTAATTGTTGAAATAAATTAATTTCATTTTTCGACATATGTTTAAAAATTTTTTTTAAAGATTTTTTGTTTAGACAATCCAAAATGATTCCAGCTTGTTGGGGAAGTGAAAAAATGCTTTGTTGTTGGTTTGTTGCAGATCGGGTTGAATAGTATCTTAAAATTTTTAAAATTAATTCTGGAGTTGTGTTGGCAATTTGTTGAAGTTTTTGAATTAATTGGTTCGTGTCATTTCTTAGTTTTGCATTTTCATTGAGTAAAAGAATTTGAGAAGAAAGTGTTTGACAAGTGTTTTTAATGTGTTTTTTCCTTATGAATTTTGGGATTATATAAAAAAATAAAAACAAGGAAGAACAACAAATAAATAAAATAGCAATATATTGATAAATTAATATTTTAATTGCTGTTTTTTGAAAGGCAATACTATTGGATTCGAGTATTAAGAAAGGTGCAAAACAAAAAATGCCTAAAAATAGACTTTCACTTGTTATTAAAATGCTAAGTCGATGCCAGAATTTTTCCATGTTTACTTGGTCGCTCACTCTTAACAAACAAATATACATAATTTTGCACCAAAAAGAGTGAAGAAATGGTTAATAAAAGTTGTTTTTTATAAAAAATATAAAAAGTTATTTTGTTTGAAATGAAATTTCATTAATGATTTTTCCAGTATCAGGTGTTAAAACAATAATTTTGTAAGGCAGATTGTTTTTTTGTATCTTAAGGCAAAGATAGTTGCCACAAGAAAATGTAAGTGTTAAAGCTTCATTTTTGTTGAATAACAGATTTGTTTTAATTGTTTTGTGAATGTTTTTTGGGTTGCTTTTTGCTTGGGTATCTGCTATTTTTGAAACAATAAGGCAAAATCCTGCTATTAAGAGGATGGATAAAGTATAAACAGTTAACTTTGCAATTTTTAAAGCATTCATAAAAAAAATCCTTATTGTTGGAGAACAAGATGAACACAGAACAAGATTTTGAAAATTTGTTAGAATCTGATGAGAATTATAACAAAAATGAACCTCTTGTCACGAAAAAAGTATCTTTTGATGAAAAAAATATGCGTTTAGATAAGTTTTTGGTTTCTTGTTTTTCTGAATATTCAAGAGCGCGCATTATTAAATTTATTGAAGCAGATTGTGTAAAATACGTGGGGATGGAAAAATGCGCAGATAAACCGGATTTGAAAGTAAAAGAAGGTGATGCATTTATTATTACATTGCCAGAAAGTGTGCCTTCTGTTCCAGAACCTGAAAAAATTGAATTAAATGTTTTGTATGAGGATGATGATTTGATCGTTGTGAATAAACCAGCTGGTATGGTTGTTCATCCAGGTGCAGGTAATTATACAGGAACGCTTGTAAATGCGTTGCTTTATCATTGCAAGGATTCGCTTTCGGGTATTGGTGGTGTATTGCGCCCTGGAATTGTGCATCGTATTGACAAAGATACAAGTGGTATTCTTGTTGTTGCAAAAAATGATTATGCACATGTCCATTTATCAGAACAGTTTGCAAAACATACAATTGAACGAGTTTATCATACTTTTGTTTGGGGTGTTATGAAAAAGAAGGAGGGTGTTGTCTCTTCATTGATTGGGCGTAGTTCTTCTAATCGGCAAAAAATGTCTATTGTAACCCAGGGTGGAAAGCATGCTGTGACGCATTATGAATGTGTTGATAGTTATCCTAAAGCGCCAGCTTCATATGTTAAGTGTGTTTTGGAAACGGGGCGAACGCATCAAATTAGAGTTCATTTAGCATCATTGGGGCATTCCTTGATTGGTGATAGTGTTTATGGTGTGGTTCCTAAAATGGCAGATACACGTTTAAGGTTTTTTAATAGGCAGGCATTGCATGCTGGTTTTTTGAGTTTTGTTCACCCAAGAACAGGTGAAAGATTGTCTTTTGAAGCTAAAATGCCATTAGACATGCAAGAGTTGAAATGTCTGCTTGAAGATGAATTTGTAATAAAATAAATGCGTGGTATTGCTTAAGAATACCACGCACGTTTATCTTTAAGTGGGAGTCTTAAAAATAATATCTTGCTGTTAATTTGATGTCGTGAGAACGCATATCTTCTTTGCTTTTTCCTGTGTATCCTGCGCGTGATTTGACGCGAGCTTCTCCAAGATCTGAGTAGCGGTAGCCAAGATCTAAAGCCATGCAATCTGTGAACATGTGTTCAATACCTGCACCAATTGTCCAAGCAAAATTACTTTTTGTTGCACCTTTTGCATCTGGCATATCATCTGTTTTGTTCCAAGCCATACCAAGACCTGCCATACCATATACATCAAATTTTTGTGTTAATGGGTATGATAAATAAAAGTTTGCTAAAACAGGAATGGACCAAACATCAGTTTTTTTACTTCTGTCTGCACGCATATCTACATTACCCCAACCACGGTAGCCAACGGTTAAGTCTGTACGGAAATATTTGTTGATATGATACCCAGCGCCGACACCTAAAATACCTGCATCACCATTGGCATTTGTACCCATTGAATAACCACCTTCTGCTAATACATAAGGCTTGCTAAAATCGTATGCAGAAGCTGATGTTGCTGCAAATAACATAAGTGCAGCAGCAAAGCCTGATAATAAATGTTTCTTCATTTTAATCTCCTTTCTTAAAATAAACTGAAGCAAGTTTACATTAGGTATGAAAAAAGGGGTTGTCTAGGTAACTGTTTGAAAAAATTACAAAAAAAATATTCTGTTATGTGTGGTATGTCTTTTTTTATATTTTAATATGTGTGAATAAAATTCTTGAGTTTTTTGTCTTGATATGGTACCAATAGGAAAAACAGTGTGTAAGGAGACATGTGATGAGTTTAAATGATCGAATAATTCAAAGTATTATTGATAAAGATGAAACTTTTATTTGGGAAGTAACAGGGTCTATCAGAGATGTTAAATTTAATATTTTTTATTTGATTTTAACAATTGTTACCTGTGGTATTTTTTTAATAGCGTTACACTATAATCGAATTTATCACAGTTATGTTTTGACATCGCAACGATTGGTAATTATTTCAGGGATTTTTTCAAAAGATGTTGATGAAATTGAGTTGTTCAGAATAGTGGATAGTTCTGCATCGCAATCAATGATAGATGTATGGGCTGATATTGGGGATATTTATATCAATTCAACAGATAAAACGGGATTGTTAAAAATGCATAAAATTAGAGAGCCTCACAAAGTAAGGGATTCGCTTCGCAAACAATATATGGCTGCTCGTCAGAAAAAAGGAACTGTTATTTTAGAAAGTTTAAGTTCTTAAATTTTCTTTTTTTGATGCATATAATAATATTTGACATTTGCCTTTATTTTGGTGTAATGTTGATGTTGTAAATAAAAAAAGAAAGGATATTAAGATGAAAAAAATGTTAATGGTTGCGGCTCTTGTTTTGGCTGTTTCAACATTGTCAGGTTGTATGGGTGAACGCGGTCGTATTGGTGGTCAAAAAGTTTGTACAAACCAATACTTGTTTGGTGTTTTGTCATTATCTGAAATTGTTTCTCCTTGTGGAAAATAAGTTAAAAGAGGCAGTGTCATTTTAGATACTGCCTCTTTTTATTTTTAAATGAGATAAATATTTTTTAAGATGTGAAAAAAAATCTTGCATTTTTAAAAAAAGTTTTTTATAATGCATCTACACTTTGCGGTTATGGCGGAATTGGTAGACGCGCAGCGTTGAGGTCGCTGTGGAGAGATCCGTGGAAGTTCGAGTCTTCTTAACCGCACCAAAAACTCCCTTTTGGGAGTTTTTTTATATTTTAAATAAAAAAATAATGTCTTTTATTCCATGAGTTTTTAAAGAATTATTTTAATATTTTTTTGTTGATTTAAAGAAAATAAGTTAAAGAGAGAAAAATAAATTTAGAGCTATTGAAAATAGCGATATTTTAGAAAGAATATTTTAAAACACATTGATTTTATTCTTGAAATTTTTTTTAAAGATGTGTATAATTTTCTAACGTGAAATTAGATGGATTTTTTTGTAAATAACGGCTAAAAAAGGATTAAAACGATAATGAGAATACTTTCAACTTTGGTGAGTTTGGCATTTTTTTGTTGCTTTATAGTTTTTGTTATCGGTTTTGCTGTTGTTATACATTTTTCAGTTGGATTGCCAGACTACAAGCAATTGGCAGATTATAGGCCTTTAGTAACATCTAGATTGTATGCAAATGATGGTTCCTTAATGGCTGAATATGCAAATGAAAAAAGGTCTTTTGTTTCAATTGAAAGTATACCGCCATTGGTTGTAAATGCATTTTTGTCTGCTGAAGATAAAAATTTTTATGAACATTCAGGAATTGATTTTATGGGGCTTGCACGTGCTATGATTATCAATGTTAAAAACATTGGAACAGGGCGTCGTCCAATGGGGGCCTCGACAATTACACAGCAAGTTGCTAAGAATTTTTTGCTTTCTTCTGAACAATCAATTGCAAGAAAAATTAAAGAAGCTTTGCTTGCAAGGAAAATTGAACAAACGTATACAAAAGATCATATTTTAGAACTTTATTTGAACGAAATTTATTTGGGGCAAGGTGCTTATGGGGTAGCAAGTGCGGCTCTTAATTATTTTAACAAAGATTTGAAAGATTTAACAGTTGCTGAGGCTGCTTATTTGGCTGCGCTTCCAAAAGCGCCAAATAATTATCATCCGATACGTAAAAAAGAACAAGCTCTAACGAGAAGAAATTGGGTTATATCTCGTATGTTGGATGATGGATATATCTCTGAAGATGATGCAAAAATGGCAGTTGAGGCTGATTTGATTGTTGTAGAACGCCCTAAAAATGCCTTGCGAATTAATGGATATTATGCTGAAGAAGTCAGACGTTTTATTGTTGATAAATATGGTGAAGATGCCATGTATAATGGTGGTTTATTTATCAGAACAAGTTTGGATCCAAAGTTACAAACGGCAGCTGTAAATGCTTTGCAAGAAGGTCTTTTAAATTATGATAAACGCCATGGTTGGAGAGGTGCAATTGAACGAGTTGATTTAACGTCAAATTGGAGGGCTGATTTTGAAAAAAAAGAGGTGCCTGCATATGTGCCTGAAGATTGGCTTTATGCTGTTGTAACAAATGTGTCGTCTAAAGAGGCTGATATTCATTTATCAAATGGTAAAAGTGGTAAAATTTTATTAACAACTTTAAAATGGGCGCGAAAAGCATTGGAAAATGCAAGAATCTCTTTAACACCTGTTGAAAAGGTTTCTGATGTGTTAAAAGCAGGAGATGTTGTTTTTGTAAGTCCGAAGGATGAAAAAGAGGGAACCTATTTGTTGCAACAAGAACCCAAAGCAGAAGGATCTTTGATTGCTCTTGATCCACATACAGGTCGTGTTTTGGCAATGGTTGGTGGTTTTTCTTTTTATCGCAACCAATTCAATCGTGGAATTCAAGCTATGCGTCAACCAGGTTCGTCTTTTAAGCCTTTTGTATATTTAGCTGCATTGGATTCTGGATATACCCCATCAACACTTATTTTAGATGCACCAATTGTGATGAGATTGCCTGATGGAAGTGTTTGGAAACCTAAAAATTATAGCAAAAAATTCTATGGACCAACAACGCTTCGTATTGGACTTGAAAAATCTAGAAATTTAATGACGATTCGTTTAGCCCAATCAATAGGAATGCGCAAAGTTTCAAGCTATGCACGTAAATTTGGTATTGCTGATGATTTACAGGAAGTTTTATCATCTGCTTTAGGCGCACATGAAACCACTTTGATGAAGTTAACAACAGCTTATGGTGCATTTGTTAACGGGGGCAAAAAAATCACACCAAATTTAATTGACCGTATTCAAGATAGAGATGGTAATACGATTTATAAACATGATATGAGACCCTGTCCAAATTGTGCAGGAGAGCTGGCAAGTCCTGAACATAAACCTGAAATTATTGATGATAGAGAACAAATTCAGGATCCTGTTAGTGCCTATCAAATGGTAAATATTTTAACAGGTGTTGTTGAACGAGGAACAGGGAGAGTTGCAAAAGCTGTTCGCAGAACGTTGGGTGCAAAAAGTGGTACAAGTAACGATAGTTTTGATGCTTGGTTTATTGGATTTTCTCCAGATTTAGTCGCTGGTGTTTGGATTGGGTTTGATAATCCTCAAACATTGGGGGCAAATGATACTGGTGGTGTTGTGGCAGGTCCAATTTTTAGAGATTTTATGAGTGAAGCGTTGAAAGATAAGCCAGATGCTCCATTCCGTGTTCCTCAAGGGATTCGTCTTGTTCGTGTTAACCCAACAACAGGTGTTCCTCAGTCTACTGGTAATACAATTCAGGAAGCTTTTAAAACAACAGATAGTGATGTTCCTTCAAAATCTGTTGTTGGAGGTAAAGATCTTATTGAAGAAAAAGATGAAGCAATCCCAGAAATTGGTGGATTATATTAGGATAGAAAATGGAAAATGAATTAATTGATTATTTAACGTTAGATTCTAAATTGAAAATGGCAAAGCGTTTGCTCAGATCTGCTTTGGTTTATAATCATGTTAAAGATTTGATGTTGAAAAAAAATGAAAATAATATTTCATCAGATTCTGATAGAATTGAAAAGAAAAAAGAACGAGAAAATTTTGATAAAACAAGAGATTATGCAAGTGTTATTCGCGAAGAATGTATTTTGCCGGATAGGCTTCGTAATTATCATAAGATTTTAGCTCATGAACGAAGCAAAATGGATATTCTTTTGAAAACAAAAGAAGTTTGTATGCTAGTTGTTAAAGATATTTTAAATGAAGAAGGGTTGGATCAGGAAAAATATTTTAATAAGTGTTGTAATCGATTGTTGAAAAATCTAAATCCAAGTTTTCCAAGGCGAATTGTTCGTCATGTAGGGAAATTTTTAAGGGTTTCTTCTCATATGAATGAAAAGAGTTAAAATGGAAAAAATAAATAAAACAGATGAGTTGTTGGTTTTAAAAGCTACAAAAGAAATGCTAAAATCACCGATAGTTTATGAGGCATTTTTAATGATGATAGGTGCTGTTGAATACCTTAAAAATATGCCAGTTTATAAAAATAAGGACTCAAATCATTTAGATTTGATGGTTTTTGAAACGGATAAATATGCAGATCAAAAAATTCAGAAATTGCGCCATATACTGAAGCAAAATGGAGATGTGCGAAAAAAAATGGTTAAAATTGTTTCGAAAGAATGCTCTATTTATGATGTTTCTTATTGTTTGAATTGTTTGGAAGAAAATTTAGGTGTTGCTTCTAAAGATGAAGTAAAGTCAAGAGATTTAATCAAGAAAGCAAATGCTACAAAAAGAGGCTTTTTTCAAACAGGGGTTCAAGTAAAATCTTGAGGAGAGATAATGAAAACAGAAATAATATCTTTTTATCAAAAATATCAAACGGCAATTGATTTGCTGAAAGGCCGTCTTTGACTGGGATAATGCATTACTTAGAAAAGATGAATTAGATTCTTTAACACAGGAATCGTCTTTGTGGGATGATCCTTCTCGTGCTCAAAAATTGATTAGTGAAAGAACTCGTTTAATTGATAAAATTGAAAAGATTCAATCAATTGAAAATGAAGTTAAATCATTGTATGAAATGATTGAATTAGCAGAATTTGAAGGTGAAGAAGCTTTGTTATCTGAAGCAGAGGCATCTTTTGTGGCATTAGATGCTGAAATTGAAGAAATGCTTTTATCTTCCTTGTTGAGTAAAGAGGGCGATTCAAATGATTCGTTTTTAGAAATTCATTCAGGTGCTGGTGGCACTGAATCACAAGATTGGGCCAGTATGTTAGAACGTATGTATATACGTTGGGCTGAAAAGAATGGATATAAAGTTACTTTGTTAGAGGAAAGCCCAGGAGACGAGGCAGGTATTAAATCGGCAACAATTAAAGTTGAAGGACCCAATGCATATGGGTGGTTAAAGTATGAATCTGGTGTTCATCGCTTGGTTCGTATTTCACCATTTGATTCAAATGCTAGACGTCATACAAGTTTTGCATCTATTTGGGTGTATCCAGTTGTTGACGATTCAATTGATATTGAAATTAATCCAGCTGATTGTAGAATTGATGTTTTTAGAGCTTCTGGTGCTGGTGGACAACACGTTAACAGAACGGAAAGTGCTGTTAGAATTACGCATATTCCAACGGGTATTGTGGTGCAAAGTCAAACAGGAAGATCTCAGTTTCAAAATAAAGATGAAGCTTGGAATATGTTGAAATCAAGGCTCTATGAACTTGAATTAAAAAAACGGCAACAAATACAAGGTGACATTGAAGAGGCAAAAGGTGATAATGGTTGGGGAAACCAAATTAGATCTTATGTATTACAACCTTATCAGATGGTTAAGGATTTGAGAACTGGTTATGAAACATCAGATACCTCTGGTGTCTTGGATGGAAATTTAAATGCATTTATGCGTGCTAGTTTATCCGGTTTGTCTCTGAAAGATAATAAAAATGAGGAAATTTAAGATGAAGAAACAAACTTTGTTCGGTTGGAATGTTTTTAAAAAAACGCATGAAATTGAAAAAATGATTACAGCATTTTTGCTCAATATTATCCAAGCGGGTATTTTTTATGGTCAAGCAATGAATTGCTATGCCACTTCAGGTGTGGATGTTGAGTTTAAATCTTTAATGCAAAAAGTTTCAGATTTGGAAGCACAAAATGATGCATATAGAAGATTGGTTGAAAATAATTTATATGCATATATGATTTTACCTGATATGAGATCTGATATTTTAAGATTACTTGAAATGTGTGATAAAGTCATTAATAAATATGAATCCAACTTGTTGGTTGTATCTGTTGAACAACCTATATTATTAGATAGTTTGCGTGAAAACTTATTAAAAATGATTCAAACAGATTTGGAGTGCGTTGGGTCATTGGTCTCGGGTGTTAGAGTGTTTTTCGATGGACAAGAAATTAAAGAGTTTACGCAAAAAACATATCAAATGGAGCATTTGGTTGACAGTCAAGCACTTCAATTGAAATCATTGGTTTTTCAGTCAGACGTAGAGTTGGCAAGAAAAATTCAGTTGAAAGAGTTTATTTATAATATTGAAAAAATATCAGATATAGCTGAGGATACGGCTGATATTTTGAACATTATGGCAGTGAAGCATTCTTTGTAGATAGAGGAAATAATAGATGTCTTTTATAGATGCTTTTTATTGTTTAGGTGCTGTTTTTTTAGGTTGGTCGTTAGGGCGAAATAATTTGAGCAATTTATTCGGTAGTGCGATTGGAACAAGAATGATATCGCTTAAAACAGCTGTTTTGTTTGCCTCTTTGTTTGTGTTTTTAGGTGTGTTTGTCAGTGGATATGCAACAACAAAGCATGTGAATAATTTAGCGCAAATTTTTTCTTATAAAGAGGCGCTTTTTGTTTGTGTTTCGGCAGGATGTGTTATTTACCTGTTAAGTATGGTTGGAATTCCAGCATCTATCACACAAACAAGTACGGGCGCTTTGATTGCATTAAATATTTTTAATCAACTTTTAATTGATACAAAATTGGTTGTGAAGAGCTTTATGGGGTGGATTTATACACCTTTTTTGTCTGGCGCTATAGCTTTTATTTTATTTTGGATGTTTAAATATTTATTGAAAAAGCATCCTGTAAAATTGTTGCATAGAGATATGTTTGTTCGTTTTGGATTGTTGATTGTTGGGGCTTTTTCTGCTTATGCATTAGGTGCAAATAATATTGCAAGTATAGCAGGACCTTATATTTCAGTTAATAAAGATATGACTAATCTTTTGTTCTCATTGACGGCTCTTGCCGTCGCTGTTGGTTTTTATAGTGCGGATAAACGTGTAATTAAAACAGTGAGTAGTGGAATGTTCCCTTTATCGCCAATTGAGGCTTTTATAACCATCTTTGCAAGTGCTTTGACATTGTTTTGTTTTTCAAGTGTTACGCTTAAATCGGTTTTAACAAGTTTATCTTTGCCTTCATTTCCTTTACTTCCGGTACCATTATCAGAAGCAGTTATAGGATCAATTGTTGCAATAGCCTTGGCAAAAGGAATTGACGGACTTAAATTAAAAGTTGTGGGGCAAGTTGTTTCTTCATGGATAGTTGCCCCTTTAAGTGCTGGAATTTTTTGCTATATGTTTTTATACTTATCTAAATTAATTGAGAGTGTTTTATGAAAAAGAAAATAAACAAACCACTAAGATTATTTTTAAAAGGATTAAAATATTTTTGTTTGTTATTGGTTCTTCTAGTTGCTAGTTTAATTGGTGTTTTGTATTATAAACTTGAAAAAGAACCGGTTGACTTAAGCTTTTTATTGCCTCAAGTTGAATCTTATATTTCCCCTTCTGGAAATTTACGCCTCAGTGCTGATAGTATTATTTTAAATGCATCGGCAACACGTTTGGGATTGTTTCATGTTCAAGTAGATAATTTAAAAATTAAAGACAAACAAAATTTAACGATTATTGAATTGCCAAATGTTAAAATATCATATGGTATTTTACAACTTTTAAGTTTAAATCCAATACCTAAAACGGTTTATATTGAACAAGCCTATTTGCATGTAACATTGACAAAAGATGGTCGATTTATTTTAGAAGATCAAGATGGAATAACTGCATATAGTACTCCTATTGATTTTTTAAATAATGAAACAAAACCTGTGGTTGTGGATCATCAAGCTATTATTATCAATGATTTTGTAGAACCCTTAGATTTGTTTTTAAAGATAAGAAGATTTACATTGAAAGATTCTTCTTTGGTTTTAAATGATTTAAAAGAAAATAAAAAAATAGTATTCCCAAATTTGAATTTAACATTAAAAAGAAGAAGATTTTTTCAATATGATATTGATTCAACAGCAAAAGTTATAATTCAAAATAATGAACCAATGCAGTTGAGTTTGAAAGGAAAATTAAAATCATCCTCTAAAAGCTTGTCGTTTAATGCTGAGTTTGATCATTTTAAATTAGATGAAATAGGTCGTGCTTTTGAGTTGTTTAAAGGATTCAAAGTAACTTTAAAAGGCTATATAAATGGTGAAATGGATTTTTCCCAAAAAAATGCGACATTACAAAATATAGTTAAAAAGATGGATTTTTCAATTGAAACAACAAATACGGGAAGCGTGTATTTGCCTCATCCATTAGATATTGTTTATCCAATTAAAAAAATAACAGCTCAAGGTGTTTTTTCTGAAGGATTAAACAAATTGATGCTTCAATCTGCCGAAGTGGCATTGATAACAGGTTTAAAAGCTGATGTTAGTATTTTAATAGAAGGTATTGGAAATTTTTTTGATACGAATAATATAAATGATATTCAAACAACAATAAATGCACGATTAAAAAATATTCCAATGGGTGAAGTTTCCAACGTTTGGCCATCTTATTTGGGAACAACTGCACATGCTTGGGTGAAGGAAAATTTAATTGGTGGTGAAGCTTCAACAGCTCTGTTTACACTTTATTTTACAGGAAGTGAAATTACGGATTTGATTGGTGATATTGATTTTAAAGATGTCACAGTTCACTATTTAAGACCTTTATCACCAGTTGAAAAAGTTGGTGGAAAAGTTATGCTTTATCCTGATAGAGTTGAAATTTTTGCCAATACAGGTCAATTAGGTAATATCAGATTGGACGTAGGAAATGTTTATTTGACAGAGTTGTTAGATGATATTTCAAATGCGAAAATTGAATTGAATGTGACAGGTCCTGTGAATGAAATGCTGGAAATTGTTGATTCAAAACCATTTGATTTGATTAAATCATTTGGCCTTGAACCTCAAAAAACAAGTGGACTTGCCAATGGTCAAGTTATTTTAAATTTCCCTTTAATTGAAGATCTAAAACCAATTGATGTTCGGGCTGATGTGAAAGCTAGTATTCAAAATGGAAAAATTGAATTGCCATTTGATCAGTTGATGCTTGATGCTGCTTATTTAGGATTAGAAGTGAACAATGAGGGTCTCAAAGTTGAAGGAAATGCACAAGTTTTTGAGACACCATTTAAATTAAAATGGGAAGAGTTTTTTGATGTTTCAAAGGCAAATCAAAAACAAAGTATTTATGAAATTTCAGGATTGTTAAGTGATTCCTTATTGGAACCTTATTATAAAGACATCACTGCATTTTTAAATGGTCATTTTTATACCAATATGAAAATTGAAAAATTGTATGATGGAACATATAATTTTGATATATCTTCGGATTTAACACCCTCTAATGTTTCAATTTATCCTCTTACATATTTTAAAAATTCAGGGAAAAAAGCAGTCTTAAAAAATGAGTTTTCTATTTTGCCCGAAAAAGGGTTAACAGATATTATATTTGATTATAAAGAAGGTGAAAAAGTTCATATAAAAGGAAAATCTCATGTAGAAAAAGGTGGATTTTCTTTGTTTCTTGATGGTGTTGAAACAGAAGACTCTTCTTTTAATGGATCAATTGAATACTATCAAAAAGAATTTTTAAAAGTTAATTTGAAGGGAAGTTCTTGGAATTTGAGTGGATTAAAAGATTTTCCATTAATCAAAAATTCTTTGCCTAATCCAAGAGCAGAACAAAAAATGACCCCGATTGGTGGAAATAATTTGTCAGAAATTTATTTTGATGTGAATTTAGATTCTTTGACATTAAGAAAAGGTATGCCTTTAAAACAAGTTTCATTAAAAGCTTATAGAAATGGAACATTATGGCAGAACTTATTTTTGTTTGCGATGGGAAGAGAAGCTGTTTCAGTGAATTTAACACCTAAAAAAGGAACGTTAGATGCATTAACAAATGATGTTGGTGATTTACTCAATCGTTTGGGCTTTTCTGATCAATTTGAAAAAGGAAGTGCAAAAATAGAAGCTAAAGTTTTACCGAATGGAGGCTTTTCTGGTGAATTGACATTGAAAGATATTAATCTTAAAAAACCAGGATTTGTTATGCAAGCGATTACCATTTTAGGAATATGGGATGCTCTTAGTGGAAATGATTTGAGTTTTTCAAATGGGAGTATCCCATTTGATTTATCTCCTAATTTCACATTTTTTATTCGGGATGGGGTAGCATATGGAACAGCTTTAGGTATCACATTCTCGGGAAGAGCCTCGTTTTCTGCGTTGTCAATTTCAGGATCTGTTGTTCCTGCTTATATTATTAATTCACTCCCTGGGCGTATCCCAATTATTGGACATTTATTCAAAGATTCAAAAGGTGGTGGTCTTGTTGGTGTGAAGTATGACTTAACAGGTACACCAGGAAATCCACGAGTTTCGTTTAATCCACTATCTAGTATTGCTCCTGGGATTTTAGGACGTTTCTTTAAATAAAAAAATAACCCATTTGAAAAAATCAAATGGGTTATTTTATAACTTTTTATCTTTATTAAGTTTTTGAATTGTTTTTTCGAGTTTTTCAAGAGTTTTTACAACAGAATCTGGTTTGTTTTCAAAAGCAATTGTATCAAGAACATTTTGAGATATAACGTTTTGTCTTTTCATTTCAACAAGCATTTCTTGTAATCTATCCCAATAATGGTTTGTGTTTAAAAAGACAACAGGTTTATAAACCATAATTTCTTGCTTTGAAAGAGTTTGCAAATAGTTAAATGCGTATAAAACATCAAAGCTACCTGGTAAAAATACAATTCCATCCCCATACGAGAGGAAAAAATCAATTTGGGCTTCTATGTTTGAAACCTTTTGATCTTCAATTAGTTGACAGGGATGATTTTTAGGACAGGTACTGTTGTCTTTTTCTTTATATCCAATAGCTTTAAATGTTCCTTTCCTGTCGGAAAGTGTTTTTAAAAATGCGCCTGAAATACCTGTTCCTTCGTTGCTACAAAGGACTTGTTTTTTTTGGTTAACTAGGTTGATTGCAAGCTGTGAGGCATTTTTTAAAAATGAGTTGTTAAAGACGGGTTCGCTTGATGCGATAACGCTTACCCTTTCAATGGATGCAAAACAAATGCTTGGAATAAGACAACAACTTGCAAAAAAAATGCCATATTTCATCTGAACTCCTACTTTCTGTTAAAAATGCTATCTTTTACACGTTCTAACACAGGTTTTGAAATGTTTCTTGCTTTTTCAGCTCCTTGTTTTAACATGTCTTCTACTTCATCATAATGAGAAAGATAATAGTTGTATTTTTCTCTTTTTTCACTAATGATATCTAAAATATTTTGGAGTAACATTTTTTTTATTGTGCCATAACCCATTCCACCTTTTTCAAGACCTTCTTTAATCTCTAAAAGAGTTTCTTGAGGAGAAATCCCTTTTGCAATGTGGTATAAAAGAATATCTTCAGGATTTTTTGGAGCATTGATATCTTGACAGTCTGTTTTGATACTCATAACAGCTTTTTTAATCTCTGCATCTGTACCAAATAATGGGATCACATTGTTGTAACTTTTGCTCATTTTTTGACCATCTGTTCCAGGGAGAACTTGAGCCTCTTCTTTCAAATAACTTGCCGGAATTTTTAAAACTTCTTTATCATAAAGTGCATTAATGGATCCTGCAATATCAGCTGCGATTTCAACGTGTTGGACTTGATCTTTCCCCACAGGGACAATGTCTGTATCATAAGCTAAGATATCGGCAGCCATTAAAACTGGATATGTATAAAGCCCCATATTGATACCAGCATCCGTTGGTTCTCCTTTTGCTATATTTTTATCAACAGCAGCTTTATAAGCATGTGCTTTGTTCATAAACCCTTTTGGTGTATACGCCATTAAGATAGTTGTTAACTCAAAAATTTCAGGGATATCTGATTGACGATAGAAAATGGATTTATTTGGGTCAAGACCAGCAGCCAAATAAACACAAGCAATTTCTTTGGTTGTTCTGGCTAAAAACTCAGCATCTTTAATTGCATTGATTGCATGGTAATCAGCCACAAACATAATATGCGTACCTTCTTGAGCAAATTTTTTACCTAAATCAACCATAGGAGCGATGGCACCAAAATAATTGCCAATATGAAGTGTTCCAGTTGGTTTAACGCCTGTTAAAATAGTTTTATTTTGAAAATCTAGCATGTTCGTCCTTGTTATTTTAAAATAAATGTGTAATTGAAATAATAGTACATTTTTTTTTAATAATTTTCAATAGGTTTCAAAGGAATAAAAATTTTAAATCGCTTGCAAACGTTTTTTTTTGATGTTATTGTAATAAAAAAAGGGGATAAACATGATCACAGAAAGTTTAATTATTACATTATTAGGAATGGGAAGCGTTTTTTTCTTCTTGTTCCTTTTGGTTTGTTTTATGCATTTGTTATCCGTTCTTGTAAAAGAAGATAAGAATAAAAATATGGATAAAAAAGCATTAGCAATTGTGTTGGCTTTACAAGCTCAAAAGGGGAAATAAATGGTTTCAAAAACAAAAAAACAAAAAAAAGTTCAATGGTTGTGTACGGCATTTAGAGATGGGTTTCAATCAGTTTTTGGAGCTCGTGTTTTATCAAAAGATTATTTGCCAATTGTGAAAGAGGCTGTTGATGCTGGCGTAAAAAACATTGAAGCAGGTGGTGGAGCTTCTTTTCAAGCGGCCTTTTTTTATAACAATGAAAATGCCTTTGACGTTATGGATTCGTTTCGTAAAATTTGTGGAGATGAAGTCAATTTACAAACATTAGCACGTGGAGTTAACGTTGTTGCGCTTGATTCTCAAAGTTCTGAAATGATTAAATTACATGCTCAAATGTTTAAAAAACATGGGATGACAACGATTCGCAATTTTGATGCATTAAATGATCCTGAAAATCTGATTTATAGTGCAAAATGCATTACGGAAGCAGGATTAAAACATCAATTATGTGTAGCGATGATGTCCCTTCCTCCTCATTGCACAGGGGCTCATACACCTGATTTTTATGAAGATAGATTAAAAGCATTTTTAAAAAGTAAAATGCCTTTTGACTCAATTTGTTTTAAAGATGCTTCCGGTACAGCTGTTCCAAAAGTTGTTTATGAAACAATCAAAAGAGCTAGAAAGTTGTTGGGTAATGATGTGATGATTCAGTATCACTCCCACGAAACAGCAGGTACAGGTTTAGCTTGTTATTTAGCAGCAGTTGAAGGTGGTGCAGATATGGTTGATTTGTCTATGGCTCCAGTTTCTGGAGGAACCTGTCAACCAGATGTTGCAACCATGTGGCATGCTTTAAGAGAGTCTGATTATACGCTAGATTGTGATATTGATGCTTTGATGCGTGTCGAAGATCATTTTAAAGAAGCGTTGAATGATTATTTTATCCCTCCTGAAGCATTACATACAGAGCCAATGATTCCTTGGTCACCAATGCCAGGAGGTGCTTTAACTGCAAATACACAAATGCTTCGTGATAACAATTTGATGGATAGATATGCTGAAATTATTAAAGCAATGGAAGAGGTTGTTTTAAAAGGTGGTTTTGGCACTTCTGTTACACCAGTTTCACAATTCTATTTCCAACAAGCCTTTAACAATGTTATGTTTGGTAAATGGAACAAAATAGCCGAAGGTTATGGCAAAATGGTTTTGGGATATTTTGGTAAAACACCTGTTGCACCAGATAAAGAAGTTGTCAAAATTGCATCCGAACAATTAGGTTTAAAACCAACCAAAGCAAGTGTATTGTCCTTGAATGATAAAAATCCACAAAAATCACGAGCCCATTATGAAGGTGTTTTAAAAGAACATAATTTACCAGTAACTGATGAAAATGTTTTTATTACAGCAGCTTGTGGTGCCAAGGGAATTGCATTCCTTGAGGGAAAAGGAAAAGTTGGTGTTCGTTATAAAGAAAAACCAGCTGTTGCATTAGTTTCTTCAAATCAATCTTATAGTGTACAAATTGATGGTGAAGAGTTTAAGGTTGAAATTAAGGGAGATACAGCTCTTGTGAATGGAAAATCTTATCAAGTTTCATCTTTAAAGGTTTTAGATGAGGTTCAAAAAGGTTTGCCTGAAGTTAAAGAAACAAGTGGAGCAAAAGAAATTGTATCAGCTAAAATGCCAGGAGTAATTACACAAATATTGGTCAAAGAAGGAGATAATGTTTCTCAAGGTCAAAATTTGTGTGTTATTGAGGTTATGAAAATGGAAACATTTATTCAAGCTCCTAAATCAGGTAAAATTTCAAAAATCTTTGTTCAAGTTGGTGAACAAGTTGAAACGAATAAACAGCTAGTTGAGGTTGCTTAAATGAAAAAATATCCTTTCTTTTTTTGGAGTGCACTTGTACTTTTTTCGCTATTTTTAGTGATAGAGTTGTCGCTTTATTCAACAAGTGTTTTTTCTATCTTAGATCAAACAGCTATTAGTCAACTTTTTAAAGAAGCAACACCTGAAGGAATGTTTTTACCAATTGGTTTTTCAAGGCTAATTATGATAGCTATTTGTTGTTTGCTTTTTTATCTTGGTATTTGCAAAAAATTTGAACCATTGCTTTTAATCCCAATTGCAATGGGTGGGTTGCTTTCAAATATTCCAGGAGCTGGATTAACACAAGAGGGTGGTTTGCTTTTTGTTTTATACAACATGGGAATTGAAAACGGAATTTTCCCTCTTTTGATTTTTATGGGTGTTGGCGCGATGATAGATTTTTCTCCATTATTGGCAAACCCAAAGACAGCTCTTTTAGGGGGTGCAGCACAATTTGCGATATTTGGAACTTTTTTAAGCGCTATTTGTTTGTCTGGTCTTTTTCCTGAATTGGGATTGACACTAAAGCAGGCAGCTTCAATTGCAATTATTGGTGGTGCAGATGGTCCAACATCTATTTTCTTAGCAGGAAAATTGGCTCCTGAGTTATTGGGGGCAGTTGCAGTGGCAGCATATTCTTATATGGCATTGGTTCCAGTTATTCAGCCACCTGTTATGCGTGTGTTGACTACACAAAAAGAACGATTGATTGAAATGCCTCAATTAAGACCTGTTTCTAAAAAAGAACGAATTATTTTTCCAATTATGGTTGTTATTTTGACAGGCTTATTTGTCCCATTAGCATTGCCATTGATTGGGATGTTGATGTTTGGTAATTTATTAAAAGAATCGGGTGTTACGGAAAGACTTTCAAAAACAGCATCAAATGAATTGATTAATATTGTAACAATCATGTTGGGGCTTTCTGTTGGTTCTAAGTTGTCTGCTGAAATGTTTTTAGTATCAAAAACATTGGTTGTATTATTGTTAGGGGTATGTGCTTTTATTGTTGGAACAGCTTCTGGTGTATTGATGGCTAAATTTATGAATTTATTTTTGAAAAATAAAATTAATCCATTAATCGGATCAGCAGGTGTTTCTGCAATTCCAATGGCATCACGTGTGAGTGAAAAATTAGGCGTGGAAGCAAACCCTCAAAATCATTTGTTAATGCAGGCTATGGGAGCAAACGTAGCAGGTGCGATTGGTTCTGCTATTGCAGCAGGTATTTTGTTAGCACTTTGCTAAAGGGGAATTTTTTCTAAAATATCTTGTGTGGTGAGATCTTGAATGAAAAGGCGTTTTTCACGAGAGGTTTCACCACTTATTATTTCAATAGCACTTTTTCTAATATGAAAATATTTTGCTAAAAAGTGAATAAGACAAGAATTGGCTTTTCCATCAACAGCAGGTGCGTTGATGTTGATTTTTAAATGTGTGTTATTCCAAAGGCCTGCAAATCCATCTTTTTTTGCGTTTGGATGAATGCGAACTTTTATTTCAACGCCATTTTCTTTTTGTGTGATAAAATCCATTTTTTATATTCTTTCATTTTGTTGAAAATTCATTTTTAAAAGTAAATATTCTTGTTTGCTTTGGCAAAAATCAATGAATTTTTTGCCCTTTGAATTTTGATATGTTGCAACTTGTTTTAATCCTTTGTTTTTAAGAAGTTGAATGGATTTTTTGTTCTTTGCATCACAACTTGCAAAAATGGATTCAATATCTGTTTGAAATAGTTCATTTCGAACAGTATCAAAAGAATGGCTGATAATGCCTTTTCCTTCTGATTGTTTATCAATCCAATAGGAAACAGATGCCGTATTTTTAGGAGAATGATAAATTAAAATTTCTCCAACAATTCTTTTTTTCTTTCGTGAACAAATGGCATAACTTGTTATTTCGTTGTTCTTGAATGCTTTTTCTTTGTTTTTAATTAATTCTTCAACTAATTCTTTAGAAAGTCCATCTAAATAAAATCCAGGGAAGTAAGGTTTAATTCTACTTTCGTTTGATTTGAGCAAGTTTAAAAATGCAAAGACTTGTTTTTTTCTAGAATTTTGCTGAATAAGTGTAATGTCTTCGTTCACATGAAGGCTTCTTTTCATCTTTAACCTTTATCTAAAAAAATAATACAAAACAGCTGTATAAAGAAGAGGAATTGAAAAAGAAATTATAGCGCCAATGAATTTGGCTTTTTTTAACAATTTAAACCCTGCAATTAAACTGGTTAAGAAAATAAATTCATTAAAAATAGATACAATATCGTAAAAATCCTTGTTTTGAATTGCAAATTCATTACTAAATGTTAAAATGTACGCTGTAATATTCAAAATTATTAATGTGATGATTGTTGTTATTTGTATAGTAAAACTCATAGAATAAACTCCTTGAATTTATTATATCTGATAATATAAAATAAATAAAGGATAAAAATGATTGTTTTTTGTTAAAAATATGCCTATAATCTTTCTCATTGATTAAATAGGGGAAAGATAAAAAATGAAAAAAATACGTTTTTCATGGTTAGATGTTCAAGAATCGGCAGCAAATTGTTTGGAGAAAATAAAAGAACAAAACATCACTTTTGAAGCTGTTGTTTCTTTGGGCAGAGGTGGCGCAATTCCTGCTGGATTTATTGCTTATCAGTTAGGAAAAAAACTTGAATATATTAACTATTCTAGAAAAAATGGATATGGTGGGTCTTCCTTAAAGCATTTTGAAAAAAATACAAGGTTTTTATTGGTTGATGATGCAACAGAAACAGGAAAAAGTTTTGAAGATGTGAAGAATATTTTTCCAGAATATGAGTTTGTAACTTGTGTTTTGTTTCAGTCTGAAAAATCATCATATTTGCCTGATATTTGTGGATTTATTTATCCACCTTTTAAACCTTTGTTGCCTTGGGAAAATAAGCGCTAGGTGTAAAAATGAAACAAAGACAGGATATAAAACTCTGTTTGCTTGATTGTGGAGGGGTTGTTTATCCTTATTCATTGGAGCCGTTTTATCAGTGTTTAGAAAAATATTCTATTAAAGCAAAATCTTTGCATTTTAAATGGAAAGATTTGATGTTGGGTCGGATAAGTATTTCAGATTTTAATAAAGATGTTTGTTTTTTGTGTGGTGTTCCTTTTGATGCAATAAAAGAAAAAGAGATTGGTTGTTCTCTTTTAAATGGGGTGGGCTCTGTTTATCCTCAAACAAAAGAGATGATATCCTATTTAAAAGGAAAAAATATAAAAATAGGCCTACTTTCAAATGCGTTGCCACAACTTGAGTCAACAATTGAAGGTTTGCCTTTTGACCGTGAGTTTGTTTTCCCATCCTATAAATTGAATATACTTAAACCTGATGCATTGATTTTTAAAAAAGTGCAGGAGCAAACAAAAATACCATTTCAAAATATGCTTTTTATTGATGATAAAAAAGAAAATGTGAGTGTTGCGCTTCAGTTGGGGATAAAATCACTTGTATATAATCCAAAAACAGTGTTAAATGATGTAAAAAGAATAGTGGGAGAAAAAAATGTTAGATGTTCTTGCAATAGGCGATGCAATTGTCGATAAGATTATCTCTTTTGATGAGCAAGATGAGGTGATGCAAAAAATTTTGCCAGTGAAGGGATTGTTTTTTGTTGCAACACCTGAAGAGCACACATATTTAAGAAATAAACCTCATCAGGCATATTATGCTGGAGGTTCTGCTGCTAATACAGTTCGAGATATGGCTCTTTTGGGGGATAAAACAGGATTTATTGGTAAATGTGGTGTAGATGATGAGGGAACCTTTTTTCAAAAAAGTTTGGTTGATTATAATGTGAAATCGTACCTTATTCAAACAGATTTGGATCGAACAGGGTGTAGTGTTGTGATGGTGCATAAGGATAAAGACAGAACTCAATGCGCTCATGCTTGTGCTTCTAATTTGTTAACAACAAAGGAAGTTAAAGATGAATATTTAAAAACATCAAAATCTATTTTGGCAGAGGGATATATGCTTAACCGACGGGAAGACCTTGTTGTTGAGTTGATTGAGAGAGCCAGTCGTTTTGGAGTGGATGTTTGTTTTACATTGTCCGATGTTCATTGTGTCAAAAATAAAAGAGATATACTTTTGAAGTTGTTACCTAAAATGAGTGTTTTGTTTGGTAATGAATATGAATTTGAAGTGTTGAACGTTAATCAAAAAATACTTCAAAATACAATTTGTGTCAAAACATGTGGTAAAAAAGGTGTTGAAATTTTAACAAAAAATGAGAAAATGTTTTTCAAAACTAAGCCGGTTCAAAAGATTGTTAACACAAATGGCGCAGGGGACGCGTTTGCGGCTGGTTTTTTACATGAATGGTTAAAAGATAAAAATATTGAACAGGCCGTTTTGATGGGGCATGAGGTTGCAAAAAAAGTTTTGATGACTGATTTAAGTTATTTGCCAAAAGATTTGTAAAAAAGCCCAAAAAAGAGCGATTTTTTTTGAAATAAAGTGAAAAAATGCTTTTCTTTTTTTGAAAAAAAAGTTAAAGTAAATGTGATCGTTTTTGTGAATAAAAATACGAGATTTTTAAATGTTAAAAAGAAAGGAAATTTAAGATGGCTGGTAGCATTAACAAAGTCACATTAGTTGGAAATCTTGGACGTGATCCAGAAATTAGACACACAGCAACAGGTCAAAAAATTGCGCATTTGTCCGTTGCAACAAGTGAAACGTGGAAAGATAAATCTGGAGAAAGGCAAGAAAGAACAGAGTGGCATAGAGTTGTTATTTTTAATGCTAATTTAGCAGATTTTTCAGAACGTTTTTTGAAAAAAGGTTCAAAAGTTTATGTTGAAGGGGCTTTGCAAACACGTAAATTTACGGATCAAAGTGGCCAAGATAGATATACAACAGAAGTTGTCTTGGGTGCATTTAGAGGAGAGCTTGTTGTGTTAGATGGTCGTGCAGATGGTTCTGCATCTTCATTGTCTTCTGATGCAGGCACTTCCTCATCTGGGTGGGATGCAACATCTCTTTCCAGTGGGGCTGATTCATTTGATGATGAAATTCCATTTTAATTGTTTGTAAAAAAATAATCATACGAAAGTAGAAAAAATGACTGATATATCAATAAGTTCAACTGCCGTTGATACGGTTGCTGCACCCATTGAAGAGGAAATGCGCAAGTCCTATTTGGATTATGCAATGAGCGTTATCGTTTCTCGTGCATTGCCAGATGTTCGAGATGGGTTAAAGCCTGTTCATCGTCGTATTTTGTTTTCAATGCATGAAAATGGATACGATTATAATAAGCCATTTCGAAAATCTGCCCGTATCGTTGGTGACGTTATGGGTAAATATCACCCTCATGGGGATAGTTCAATTTATGAAGCAATGGTTCGTATGGCTCAAACATTCTCCATGCGTGTTCCTCTTGTTGGGTCACAAGGGAACTTTGGGTCTATGGATGGCGATAAAGCAGCTGCTATGCGTTATACAGAAGCAAGATTGGCTCAAACTGCACATTGCTTGTTAGAAGATATTGATAGAGATACAGTTGATTTTAGACCTAACTATGATGAAACTTGTCAAGAACCTGAAGTTTTGCCTGCAAGATTTCCAAATTTGTTGGTGAATGGTTCAGGTGGTATTGCTGTTGGTATGGCAACAAATATTCCACCACATAATCCTGGCGAAGTTATTTCTGCTTGTATTGCAATGATTGAAAATCCTGAAGTAACAATTGAAGAGTTGATGGATTATGTCCCAGGGCCAGATTTTCCAACAGGTGCTTTGATTTTGGGGCGTGGTGGTGCACGTTCTGCATATCAAACAGGTCGTGGTTCTGTGATTATGCGTGGTCGCACAACAATTGAAGAAATTAAAAAAGATCGTATGGCAATTGTTGTAACTGAAGTTCCTTATCAAGTGAACAAGGCTGAAATGATTATCCGTATTGCTCAGCTTGTTAAAGATAAGGTGATTGAAGGTATTTCTGATTTAAGAGATGAATCAGATCGTCAAGGTGTTCGTGTTGTTATTGAACTTAAAAAAGATGCTCATCCTGATGTTGTTTTAAATCAATTGTACAAATATACTTCATTGCAAACAAGTTTTAGCATGAATATGTTGGCGCTTAACAATGGCCGTCCAGAGTTGATGAATTTGAAACAAATTTTAGAAGCGTGTATTGCCTTTAGAGAAGAAGTCGTTCGACGTCGTACGGTTTATGAACTCAATAAGGCACGTGATAGAGCTCACGTATTAGTTGGTTTAGCCATTGCTGTTGCAAACTTGGATGCTGTTATTGAAATGATTAAGAGTGCTCCAGATCCACAAGTTGCAAAAATGCGTTTGATGGAAACACGCTGGGATGCAGCAGATGTTGAGACACTCATTCAATTGATTGATGAACCTGATCGCAAGGTTGTTGAAGGGCATTATATGCTTTCAGAAGCTCAAGCCAAAGCAATTTTGGACTTGAAGTTGAACCGTTTGACAGGTTTAGAAAGAGATAAAATTCATGGTGAAGTTGGTGAATTGGCCGCTCTTATTAAAGGGTATTTATCAACACTTGCTTCTCGTGAAAAAATTTATGCAATCATTAAAGAAGAATTAGAAATTGTGAAAGCTCAAGTTTCAAGTGAACGCTTAACAACAATTGAAAATGCTGAATTTGAACAAGATATGGAAGATTTAATTCCAAGAGAAACAATGGTTGTTACTGTTTCAAATAATGGTTACATTAAGCGTGTTCCTCTTTCAACATATCGTGCTCAAAACAGAGGTGGTAAAGGTCGTTCAGGTATGTCAACAAGAGATGAAGACCAAGTTTCTCAACTTTTTGTTGCTTGTACCCACAGCCCACTTCTTTTCTTCTCAAGCAGAGGTATTGTTTATAAAATTAAAACATATCGCTTGCCAGAAGGTTCTCCTCAATCTTTGGGTAAGGCATTGATTAACCTCTTGCCATTACAACAAGGAGAAACGATTTCAACCATTTTAACCTTGCCTGAAAAACAAGAAGAATGTGGTGATCAAACAGTGATGTTTGCAACAGCTTCTGGTGGTGTTCGCCGTAACCGATTGACAGATTTCTACAATGTCCAATCAAATGGTAAAATTGCGATGAAGTTGGATGAAGGCGATAAGCTCATTGGTGTTCAAATTTGTAATGATACAGATGATGTATTATTAGCAGCTGCTGGTGGTAAGTGTGTTCGTTTCCCTGTTTCAGATGTTCGTATTTTTGAATCTCGTGCATCAACAGGGGTGCGTGGGATGAAGTTGCCAGAAGGCGAAAGTGTGATTTCAATGTCAATTGTTAAACACGCAAAAGCTGATATTGAAAAACGGGATGCATATTTAAAAGAAGCTGCTGCTCGTCGTCGTGCATTGGGTGAGGTAGAAGAGGGTGAAACACCTGAAATTGAAACACCAACAAATGCTACTTTGTCTGCTGAAGAATTTGAAAAAATGGCACAAGATGAAGAATTTATCTTAACAATCACAGATAAAGGTTTTGGTAAACGCACCAGTGCTTATGAATATCGCATTACAGCTCGTGGGACATCAGGTGTAACCAATATCAAGATGGATGAACGCAGAAAGGCTGACGTTGTTGCAACAATGCCTGTCCCAGATGATGCTCACTTGATGATGGTTACAGATGGAGGTAAACTCATTCGTATGCGTGTCAGTGACATCAAAATTGCAGGGCGCAGCACAATGGGTGTTATTCTCTTTAGATTAGATAAAGAGGAAAAAGTTGTTTCTGCAACTTGTATCACAGATGTGGATGAAGAAGTTCCTGAAGAAGATAATTCAGAAGTGGTAACAGTAAATGAGGCAGAGAGTGCATCAGTTGTTGAAGATACTCCTTCTCAAGATGAAGAATCAGTTGAAGAATAATCTTTATGTGAACAAAAAAAGAGAGTGGTAAATCCACTCTCTTTTTTTATTGTTATAAATTATCATTATTTAATATTGATATAAAAATATTATATCATTTTTTCTATAAAAAAAGCGCCGAGAATATCGGCGCTTTTTATAAGAGGTTAAAAATTATTTATCAGCATCAGCTGCAACTTGCATTTTAACAATGATATCTGGGTTTGATACTTTCCCGTTGTTTGCTGAAGTACCTGCTTTAATCATATCAACAAATTCCATCCCTGATGTTACTTGACCAAAAACAGTGTATTGACCATCTAAGAAACCTGCATCATCAAAGCAGATGAAGAATTGGCTGTCAGCGCTGTTTGGATCCATTGCTCTTGCCATAGAAACAGTTCCACGGCCATGGTGTTTTTTGTTGAATTCAGCTTTGAGTTTTTTGCCTGAACCACCCATACCAGTGCCGGTTGGATCACCTGTTTGTGCCATAAATCCTGGGATAACACGGTGGAATTTAACACCGTTATAAAATCCTTCACGTGTTAATTCTTTGATTCTTGCAACGTGATTTGGGGCAACATCTGGGTATAATTCAATTGTTACGCGACCATTTTCAGTGTCTAAGTAAAGTGTATTTTCTTTATCCATTGTTTGAGCTCCTACGCTTGAAGTAATAAATAATCCTGTAATAAGTGAAAGTAGCCATTTTTTCATTGTTTGTCCTTTCAGTTTTAACAGGATTATTAAAATACAAAAAAAATAAAATGTAAAGAGGTTAATCCATTTGTTTTAGCATTATTTCAGCTAGCTCAATGTCGTGCATATCATTGATATCAAGTGCAAAATGTGGATCAACTTCATAACCATTTGGAATATCGTTCAAACTTGTTTCAAGCGTTAACAACTCTGATTTGCTTAAATAAAGCATCCCATTGACATAAACGGTTTTGGGCATGTCTTGTCTGCGAACAGTTGATTGTTGGTTTAAAATATTTGTGAGTTTTCCCTTGTTATCAAAGCGAACCAAGATAGGGTTATATTCCACTTGATGAACCGAGAGTATTTGATCTAATCCTTTATCGATACATTCTTGAATGATTCCATCAATGTGAAAGGATTGTCTTAAAGGACTGGTTGGTTGAAGCAGAAGGACATAATCAAATTCCTTGCCTTGTTTTTTTAATTCTTCAATTGCGTGAATAACACAGTCAATGGATTTTGATGTGTCGCTGGCTAATTCTTCAGGTCTGTCTATAACGTCAATGTCAGCTTCTAAGCAGGCGTTTTTGATTTTTTCACCATCGGTTGTGCAATAAATCGCATCCAAATATTTGGATTTTTTGGCAGCTTCAATTGTGTAGTTTATGAGTGGTTTTTTATTAATAGGATAAAGATTTTTATCAATAATTCCTTTTGAGCCAGCACGTGCAGTGATAAGGGCTAAAATAGTTTTTCCGTTATACATTGTTAATCCTTCATGCTAGAAACACTTTTTTACTTTTTTTAGCAAATAAATTGATAAAATGCAAAGAATAATCGTTGTTAAATAGAACATATTCCATTGAAATAGTGTTTGATTGGTTATTGATAAGATATCAGCTAAAGCGGCAAACCCTTGAAGGGCGTATCCTGCAATAATTGAGCCAAGAGCCGCTGCAAACGATTTGAACACAGAATTGACTGATAGATAAACAGAAGACATATCTTTTGGCATATAAAGAAGACTTGTATTATTAATACCAAGGGCAAGGGCTGCTGTTGAAATGCCTAATAAAATATTCACAAAAATTAAAATGCCAAGCAAAAGAATTCCTTGAACAGGGAAGATGTTTAATCCTAAAAAGACAAGGGTGCAAAGAATAAAGATAGGAATAGAGGCAATTAATATTTTTTCAGGTCCCTTTTTATCGGACATTTTACCCCATTTTTTTACAATAAAAGTATAAACAACCCATTGCAAAAGTGTGAGTGCGATGATTGTTGACATTGGTACATTTAAATTTTTGAGCATAAAAACAGTTAAAAATGGGGTGATAAAGTTTGTTGAAAAATTTAATACACTCAACGCTGTTAATAGTTTTGAAAAAGGTTTATTTTTAAATGTGTGTGCAACTTTTTGAATAAAAGCCATATCTGGTTTTGTTTCAATTTTTTTATCTTCCACATGAATGAAGGTGTATGCGCCATATAAGCTGATTAAAAAAGCAAGGAAGATTAAAAAGGCATAAGAATAAAGTTCCCCATTTTTATAAGGCGTAGCGATTTTGACCAAAGCAAATGCAAAAATAAAGCAAACAATTTTAGCAATCATCATCCATTTAAAACGATGAGAAAAAAATTTCCCCATCAACTTAGCTGGTATTAATGCTTTCATCCAAGGCATCCAAGCACCACCACACATAGACCCGATTAAATATGAAAATAAAAGTGAAATAATCAAAACGGGCACTGCCCAAGGAGCGTTAGGAAAAAAACAAAGCAATGCTGCAATAAGATAAAATGGGCGTGCCACAAAAGAAGAAATAAGAGCAATTTTTTTTGCTGATATACCTTTTTCAATGAGATAGGAAGCAAAAAGATGAATCATATTCCCAATGAATGGAATGGCGCCTAAGATACCAATAGCAACATTGCCGGCACCCAATAACAAAGCATAGGCAATCAATGTGCTGCCAACGGCCAAAGAGTCCATGGCAGATGTTGCAACACCGCCTCGAAAAACATAATCTAGTGAACGATGAAGTTGTTCATTTTTTTTCATTTTTATTTACCTTAATTTTATTCAAAAAAGTATCATAAAAAAATATATAAAGCAAGTATAAGTTATTTTTTTTTATATCAGATTTACAAAATAGATTATTCCCTTGATTTTTTGCGAAAATTAGCGTATTTTTTTGTTAACTGAAAGGATATAAATGACTGATATTTTGAATTATGATTTTAAAATTTTGTTAAATCCAGAAAATGTTTTTGTTTTTGAAGATATGCTATCAGAAGTTGCAGCTGCTGTTTTGACTGTTATGATTGAAAAAGGTGAGCATAAAGGCAAATGGGAATTGCAAGCTATTTTTGAAGGAAAACCAGATGAAAACATTGTTCAAACAGTGATTGAGCAAGCTGCTTCAATTGCAGGGATTGAGGTGCCAAAAATTCAAATAAATGCAATGGAAAATAAAAATTGGTTGTTAGAATGTTATCAAAGTTTTAAACCACTCTCAATTGGTAAATATTATATTTATGGTTCCCATGTTGAAGAAGAAGCTCCAAAAGGGATGATCCCACTTCAAATTGATGCAGCAACAGCTTTTGGAACGGGTGAACATCAAACGACACATGGGTGTTTGACTGCGCTTAATGAACTTGATTTTGAGCCTAGCAAAGTCATTGACGTTGGTTGTGGTTCTGGTATTTTATCAATGGCATATGCTAAAACTTTTAATAAGCCTGTTGATGCAGTTGATATTGACCCTGAATCCGTGCGTGTGGCAACTTCAAATGCTGAAATTAATGGATTGTCAAATTTAATGCGTGTATGGTTGAGCAATGGATATAAAGATGTTTCTGAAAAATATGATTTAGTTTTATGCAATATTTTAGCTCGACCATTGATGGATATGGCGGCTGATTTGAAAGAGCATTTGAATGAAGGTGGAATTGCCATTCTTTCCGGCTTTTTAAACAGACAAGAACGTTGGGTTTTAAAAGCCCATACGGATATTGGGTTTGAATTTGTAAAACGCTATCGGATTAATGGTTGGAGCACACTTGTTCTTAAAAAAGGATAAAAATGTCTGATTTATTGAGTTTAATTCAACAGTATTTAACAAAAGAAAACTTGGATGGTGTTCTCATTTCAAGAAGTGATCCTTTTTTGTCTGGCTATTATCCGCCATATAAAAATAGATTAAAAAAAGTGACGGGTTTTTCTGGGTCTGAGGGAGTAGCTCTTGTTTTAAAAGATAGAGGCATTTTGTTCGTTGATTCAAGATATACAGAGCAAGCAAAAGGACAATCTTCTTTTGAAGTGTTTGAAGTACCAAGGGATACACGTTTGTCACTTTGGATAAAAGAAAATATGGGGAATAAGAAAATAGCTTTTGATCCACGGGCGCATTCGTTTATGTGGTATGAAGCAATGAATGTACTGTTAAAAGAAAGTTCTGTTTTTCTCGTTCCATTGGATCAAAAAACACTTTCTGCTTGGTTTAAAAATAAACCTTTTAAGCAAGAATTATTTGATTATCCTTTATGCTATACAGGTGTTTCATCAAAAGAAAAATTAGATCTTGTTCAAAAAAAGATAAAAGATTTATCTTTAGATGGTATTCTTGTTTTATCAACAGAAAATGTTTCTTGGCTTTTAAATAAAAGAGCGATTAAAAAAAGTGATTATCCTGTTGTTTATAAACAATTGTTTGTGCCGGCAGAAGGAAAGGTCAAAGAGTTTAATTCAAAAATAAATTTAAAAGGCTTAAAGGTTGGTCTTGATTTTACAAAGGCAACTTTTGGTTTGGTAAGTGAGCTTCATAAAAACAAGGTAGATATTCAAAATATTCCAGATTTTATTGATGACATGAAAGCTCAAAAAAACAGTAATGAAGTAAAAAATATCAAAGAAGCTTGTTTGTTTGAAAGTTCTGTAATTTGCAAGTTTTTGGTATATGTTGAAAAGAATAAATCAAAAATAAATGAAATTGATTGTGATAAAAAACTAAGATCCTTGCGTAAAAAAAGTCCGCTTTATTTTGCAGATAGTTTTGATACTATTGTAGCAAGTGGTATTCACGCAGCGTTGGCACATTATTTGGCAACAAAAGAAACAGCGTTTGAGGTTAAAGACAATCCTTTATTGTTGGTTGACACGGGTGGTCACTATTTGAATGGGACAACCGATATGACACGAACAATTGTTGTTTCTGAACCATCGTTGTTGATGAAAAAACGATACACACAAGTGCTTAAAGGGCACATTGGTGTTTCAAAAAGCTCAATAAAGGTTGGGTCTTCTTCTGCATCAATGGATGAAGTTGCGCATTCTTATTTAAGAAAAGATGGGGTGGATTTTTATCACTCGACAGGGCATGGTATTGGTATGATGCTGGGTGTTCATGAATATCCACCAGCTGTTTATTCAAAAGATGAAAAAGGTATTTTGCCCAATATGGTGTTTTCAAATGAGCCAGCTTTTTATTCTTATGAAGAAAAGTTTGGTATTCGATTAGAAAATATGCTATTATCTGTTATAGATGGTGAAAATCTTGTTTTTGAAGATTTATTATTCATTCCGTTTGATTACAGGGCAGTGGATTTTGCTTTGTTGACAGAGAATGAAAAAATTTGGTTAAAAGAATATCATCAACAGGTTGAAAAAAGAGTTTTTCCTCTTTTAACGAAGCAGGAACAAAATGTTTTAAAACCTTTTATTGATGCGTTTGTGAAAGGATAAGTTTGTGTCAAAATCACTCATTTCAACAGGAACAGTTGCAACAAATAGAAAAGCGCGTTTTAATTATGAAATTTTGGAAACATTTGAGGCTGGTATTGTGTTGACAGGTGGTGAAGTTAAGTCTTTGCGTGCAGGTCATGCAACAATTAATGAAAGCTATGCAGATACTGAAAACAGAGAGTTGTTTTTGGTGAATGCACACATTGCAGAATATTTGGGAGCTAAAGGTGGCTTTGTGCAAGAAAAGTCTTCACGTCCAAGAAAACTTTTATTGCATGAAAGGGAACTTAATAAAATTTTTGCAGCTATTGAACAAAAAGGAAAAACAGTTATTCCATTAGAGCTTTATTTTAATGCAAGGGGAATTGCAAAAGTCAAAATTGCGTTGGCTGTTGGTAAAAATATGGCAGATAAGCGTGAAGACATTAAAAAACGCGATTGGAATAGAGATAAACAACGGATTTTAGCCCACTATAATAATGGGAAAAGATAGTTAAAAACAAAAAGAAGTCTCCTTATTTATAAAAAGAATAAGGGGCTTTTTTTATGTGCATTTTGTGTGTTGACAAAAAAGATTGACAATTTTATTGTTTTATGATATAATTACAAAAAATTTAGAGGGGAATTATATGAAACAACAAAATTTTAATACTCTTGTTAGTGGTATAAAATCTTTTTTGCCAATTTCAGATTTAAGACCAGCTCAAAAAGATATTTTTGATGAATTTTTATCAAGAGTGGATGAAAATTTAACAAAAGGTTTTTTTGATCTTGCCACTGGTTTTGGTAAAACAAGGATGATGAATGTGTTGGCTGAAGGTTATTTATCACATAATCCAAAGGGTAAGGTGGTGGTTGTTGTTCCAACGCAAAGTTTGATTAAAGATGAAAATGGCGATGGGATGATAAAGCGTTTTCAAGATTTTCATCAAATGTATTTTAATGAACCATTAAGCATTGGTTCTTTTTATACTTATGGTAAAGATATAACCAGCAATGTTATTGTAACAACTTATTCTTCACTCAATACCTTTGTTAACAACATTAACCCAAAAGAAGTTGGCCTTTTGTTGTTGGATGAAGCTCACCATTCGTTGTCTCAGAGCAGAATGGATGCAATTAAATCTTTTTCAAATGCTTGTTGTTATGGTTTAACAGCAACGCCAGCTTATTCCCCAGATAAAAATTTGGAAAATTTGCTTGGTTCAGTGATATCTGAAATGAACACAGTGCAAGCTGTGAAAGATGGATTGCTTACGCCTTGCAAAAATGTTTTACTTTCTTCTAAAATTAAGGTGGATTTAAGTTCTGTTTCAAAAACAACCACGGGTGAATATAATGAAGCCGAACTTGAAAAAGCACTTTCTCAAGCTCTGAAATCTTATCAAGAAAATGGAAATGCAAAAAATTGGAAAAATGTGCATGAGTTAATTGCAAATGAAATTGCTGTGTTTTATCAAAATTATGTGGATGAAACAATTGGTAAAGTTCAAGGTAAAAAATGCATGATTAACTGCCGTTCACAGGCTGAGGCAAAATTACAGGCCAGAGCGTTGAATAAATTGTTTGGCAAAACAATTGCAGGCACTTGGATAACTAATACAAAAGATAAAACCATTTTGAATAAATTTGTGAATGGTGATTTACCCATTTTATGTCAGGTTGGGAAACTCTCTGAAGGGTTTGACATGCCTGAATTGGATATGTGCATTAACTATCCAACTTGTTCCAGAGTGGTTGAAGCGCAACGGGGTGGTCGTGTTTTGCGTCTTGATCCAGAAAATGAAAATAAGTTTGCTTTGATTGTGGATGTTGTTTTTGCGCATCCAGATTATGATAACCCAATTTTATCTTCTCATGCTAATGGTCAAGTGTTGTACCGAGATATTGCAAATAAAAGTGTTTTATTGAAAAATCAAAAAAATGAGAATGGTTTGGATTTTATTTTATCAAATAAGAGTGAAAGACCAACAAAACAACATATTTCTTTGGAAACATTTGAGGTTTTTTCCGATATTGAAGAATTAATCACTCTTGAAAATGAAGCGGATAACGAAGTATTTGAAGAACATATCCCTTTAAAACGAGAGGGAATGAAGACAAGGGTTGATTTAAGCCGGTTGTTAAATCAATCAGATGCCTGTATAATTAAATATTTAAGAAAATATTATGAGGAAAAACAAACGTTTGAATTTAATGGCGTTTCATATCCATTGGTAGAAAGAGTAAGAAATCCCAGAAAAATAATCTTAGCTTTGCATGAGAATGCAAAGGCTGTTGCTGTTTTTAAACAGTTATTGAAACAATGTGGCGTTGAATTTCGCATCCCATTAAAACGAAAGGGTATGAAATCAAGTGTTGATTTGAGAAAATTGTTGAATAAGCAAGATACATTTCTTGTTGAGTATTTAAAAAAATATTATAATGAAAAACAAACATTTAAAGTTAAGGGTATTTCGTATCCATTGGTGGAAAAAGTAAAAAGTGCTGGAAGAATAATTTTAGCTTTGCATGAGAATGCAAAGGCTGTCGCTGTTTTTAAACAGTTGTTAATACAAGAAGGGGTTGAATTTAATATTCCGATAAAACGAGAGGGTATGAAATCAAGTCTTGATTTGACAAATTTATTAAATAAAAGAACTCAGTTTTGGGCAGATAAATTACAAAAATATTATGATGAAAATAAAACTTTTGAGATTGATGGTGTTGAATATCCCCTTGTTGAAAAAGTGAAATCCGGACAGAAGGTATGTTTAGCATTACATGAGAACTCAAATGCTTTTGATATTTTTAAACAATTGTTGGAACAGGAGGGAAGTGAATTAGATATTCCTTTAAAAAGAAATGGGATGATAACTTGTTGTGATTTAGCAAAGTCGTTAAAAAAATCTCCGGATTCATTGAATTGGGTTATAGAAAAATATTATCAAAAAGGAGAGGTTTTTGAAGTTAATGGAATTTTTTATCCTCTTATTGAAAAAGTTAAATCACATTCAAAGATTGCTTTATGTATACATGAACATCCAAAGGGATTGGAAATATTTAAGCGGTTATTAGAAAAAGAAGGGGTCGCATTAAATGTTCCATTGAAACGTCAGGGGATGAAAACATGTCGAGATTTATGCATATTGTTGAAAAAAGGTGATTTGGTTATCACACGCCAATTACGAAAATATTGTGATGAAAAACAAACATTTGAAGTTGATGGTATTGCGTATCCTCTTATTGAACAGGTTTTGTCAGGAACAAAGACTACCTTAGGTGTGCATGAACATCCCAAAGCTCTTGAAACATTTAAACAATTATTGGTGCAAGAAGGAATTGTATTAGAAGAAAGAAAAATCGCTTCTCAAAAACAAAAAACTTTGCCATCTCAAGAACGGCAAAAAAGCTAATATGAAAGTTACTGATTTTTGTTAACAAAAACCCACTGAAAATGAACAGTGGGTTTTATGTTTATTTGCGTCTTTTTTCTCTATGTAAAGATTTTGGACCTTGTTTAACTTTGGATTTTGGTTTTGGTTTGCCTTTTGTTTGTTTCTTTTCCATAATCTTTGCTTTTTTCTTAATTGATGCACGTTCTTTTGCTTTTTCAGCATAAGGGTTTTCGCGCTTTCTCATGTGAATTCTGATTGGCACGCCAACCAAACCGTAACGTTCTCTCAATCCGTTTGAAAGATATCTGAGATAAGATTCTGGTAATTGATCTGGGTTGCTTGAAAAGATCACAAAGGTTGGTGGACGTTTAGAAACCTGTGTCATATATTTCATAGGAATGCGTCGGCCATTGCTTGCAACTGGCGTTGGGTGTGCTTGAGTCATTTCTTGCAAGAATGTGTTGAGCTTGTGCGTTGGCACACGTTTATTCCAAAGTTTATACATTTCAAACACATCACTCATCATTCTGTCTAAACCATAACCTGTTTTACCAGAAATTGTGTGAACAGGAATGCCTTTAACTTGTTGCAATGATTCAACGAGTTTTTCTTTCAATTGGTTCAAAACTTGATGTTGATTTTCAACACTGTCCCATTTGTTAAGCGCAATCAAAAGAACACGCCCTTCATTCAAAACTTTTGATGCAATGATTAAATCTTGCTTTTCCATTGGAACATTGGCATCCAAAACCAAAATAACGACTTCAGCAAAATCAATGCTTGTGTTTGTGTCTTGAGCTGAAATTTCTTCCACCTGATTGGTGACTTTTCCTCTTTTTCTAAGGCCAGCTGTGTCAGTTAATAAAATTTCATTTCCTCTCCAATTCCAAGGAATGGTAATGGCGTCACGCGTAACGCCAGCTTCTGGACCTGTGAGCAAACGTTCTTGTCCCAAAAGTTGGTTAACAAGGGTTGATTTACCCACATTTGGACGCCCAACAATGGCAAGTTTGAGCGGTTTTACTTTTGACTCTTCTTCAATAACTTCTTCCTCTTCAAAGAAATCATCCTCTTCTTCAGATTCATCTTTTGGTGGGGCGATAAGCGATTTTAATTCTTGATACAAATCGCTGATACCAAGGCCATGTTCCCCTGAAATTTTAAGGGGAGAACCAAGACCAAGAGCATAAAAATCACCAATGTGTTGAGCGCCTTCACATTTGTTTGCAAGAAGGATAATTGGTTTATCAACTTGTCTTAGTTCCTCAGCCATTTTGTTATCAAGAGGGGTAAGTCCGCTTCTTGCATCAACAATGGCCAAAATAACGTCAGCTTCTTTAATGGCAATTTGAGTTTGACGCCACATGGCTTTGGCAAGGGAAGAATTATCTTCCAACCCTGCTGTATCAATGAGGCGAAAAGAAATATCACCCAAATGGGCTGTTCCTTCTTTTCTGTCTCTTGTAACGCCTGGTTCATCATGAACAATGGCGAGCTTTTTTTTGCAAAGCCTGTTAAAAAGTGTTGATTTGCCAACGTTTGTTCTGCCTACGATTGCAACTGTTTTCATTTTTTTTCCTTAACGATACATAATTAAATCAGCGTCATCTGTGTAAAATAATAAACCATTATTATAAGCTGTTGGCGCAACAAAAAGCTTTTCCATTTTTAATTTTTTTGTTTCATTACCTGTGAGCATATCAAAAACAATCACATCACCTTCACCTGATGTGACAACGATTTGATTGTTAATTGGAACAGGCATGTGCCAAGAGACGCGTTTTTCAGTTTTGCTATATAATTCTTTCTCCCAAATTAAACGGCCGTTATATTTGTTCATAGCAATGAGAGTATCTTTGTTTGTAACCATAAAGAGAGCATCTCCTACAATAACGGGTGTTGTTTGTCCCCCGATAGGTGCTGTGAAAATTTCTTCCCCAGTTTTGAGTTTGAATGCCCCCATTTGATGCGCATTCCCAATCAAATACACAACACCACCATCAATTACTGGAGCAGCAAGAACGTGGCTTAAATCTGCAATTTGATTGAATGTGCGATAGGATAATAAGGTGTTTGACCAAAGAACTTGACCTGTTTTGTCATCAAAAGCAATAATTTCACCACTTGAAAATGGAACAACTGCAATTCCATAAGCTAAGGCAGGGTTTCCCATGCCAAGAAGGTTGGTGTCCGTTTCCAAATTTTTATATGTCCAAGCAATGGAACCATCTTTTGTGTTTAAAACAAAAAGTTCATTGTTTGCAGACAGGACATATAAATGGCCATCTTTTATAACTGGGGCAGAACGTAAAATATTTTTTGTATCTTGTTGCCATACAATTTCTCCCTCTGGTTCAATGGCATATACAATGCCATCACCAGAAACAACATAAACAAGACCATTGTCATAAGCCAAACCAACGCTTGCAACAGCTGGGATATCTTCATTTTCACGAATAGGTAAATCCCAAATAACATCACCATCAGCAGTTGTTTTGGTTAATTTTAATTGGCTGTCTAATGTATAAATCATCCCCTCATGCATAATGGGTTTTGGAAGGTGAATATAACTTGTTGAAACACCTTTGCCAACATTTTCGGACCAAACTTTTTTGTCAAATCCTGAAATGGCGGCATGTGGAATTTTATTTTGCTGATTGGCTGATGAAAAAAGCCAAGAGTGAATAATTTGAGGTTGAGATAAAACAATCTTATCAACTGACTTTTCAATAAGTTGATTTTGAAAAGTTTTTTGAACGGCTTCACGCCCTTCTTTTGGGGCCGTTTTTTTGACTTGAGCACAACCAGAAAGTAAGGCAACAGCACAGACAGCATAGATAAGATGTTTCATCATATTTCTCCTATATTAGATAGCAGATAAAAAAGATTTTAACCGATTAACCACATCGGGGGATAAATTTGGACTTAACACGGCATTTTGTAAAAGTTGACGTGCTTCTTCTTTTTTGTTTTGTTTTAAAAGAATTGCTGTTTTTAATTCAACAGCAGCTGGATAGTATTCACTTTGGGGTGTTAACAAATCGCTCAAAATTGGTAATAAAGTATCACCATCTTGAGTGTCAATTTGGTGACCAACAAAACTTAAACGGGCGATGTTCCTTAAAGCTGTTGGGGCATCTTTATTTTCGTAAATAGATTTTAATTTTGAAAGAGCATCATCTAATTTTTTGTTTTGTAATGCAACGCCTGCTAAACGAAGTTCTGCCAAATATTTGTAATCTGTTTTTGCTTCTTGTGTTATGGCTTTTAATGCTTCAATTGCTTTGTCTTGTTCGCCTGTTGCAATTGATACAACAGCTGATTCAAATTTGTTTGATTCAGAAAGACGAACTTTATTGTGCCAAGAATGATAAAGTTCAGTCCCCGCAGTTGACAGGATGATGGCAAAAATACCACCGATGATTAAAAAACGATATTTGTTCCAAAAGTTTAATAATCTCTCTTTTTGAAGCTCTTCTTCAACCTCGCGTGCTAAAATAGCTTGTTGAATTTCTTCCAACTCTTCAGGGGTTTGTTTTCTCATAAAATTATCCTTCCATACATAAAAATTGTTTTCCAATTTTATCAAAAAAGATTATGAATTGCAAACATTTTATTGATTTTGCAAAAAAGTATTTAAGGCGTTGTAGAACAAAAGTAAATACTTTAGGATTTTTTTTCTTTTTGGGGTAAATATTCAAAAATCGGATTTGTTATACAACGGGGTAGGGCTGTTAGTAGTGCAATTGAAAAATGCATAATTTTAGGAAATGCAATTATCCCTTTGTTTTTTTGTAATCCTTCAATGATAATATTTGCAGCTTTATCTGGCTGCATTAAAAAAGGCATTTTAAAGAGATTTTTATCGGTGAGTGGTGTTTTAACAAATCCGGGGCAGATGACGTTTACCTTGATGTTATCAGATTTTAAGGATCCTCTTAATGCTTCTCCCCATGCTTTAACAAAGTTTTTTGATGAAGAATAGGCTGGGCAATTCATCAAACCTCTAAACCCAGCAATTGAACTCATAAGTGCAATTTGGCCATGTTTTTGTTCTTTAAAAATTTCAATGGTGGGTAAAACGGTGTTGATAACGCCATTGATATTTGTTTCAAATATTTGTCGAATGGAAAATTCAGAATCTTCTTTGCCTAAAACTCCACCAGAAACACCAGCATTTGCAATGACAAGGTCAAGTGGTTTGATAGCGTGTGCATCAAGTAATGCATTTCTTGTTGCTAATTTGTCTGTTATGTCAAATTGAAAAGAATGGACAATTGCTCCTTTTTCATTGCATTTTTTTGCAATGGCATTGAGGCGTTCTAAATTTCTACCACATAAAAAAAGGTGAATGTTTGGTTTGGCATAGGCTTCACAAATGGCTTTCCCAATACCACTAGATGCGCCAGTTATAAAGATTGATGAAGGTGTAGAAATATCTTTTTTCATTTTTTTGTCCTTTTTATAAAAAAACTCTTGACATGGGATTATAAATGAGTATAATCAACTTGTCTAGTGAAAAATGCCTCTATGGCGAAACTGGTAGACGCGACAGACTCAAAATCTGTTGACCGCAAGGTCATGCTGGTTCAAGTCCGGCTAGAGGTACCAAAAATCAAATAAGCCCCTAAAAATGGGGCTTTTTTTAATGCTTATTTTTCGCCTGTTTTTACTTTCCCGTCACAGTTACACGTCACTTTGCCCGATAAAGACTTTTAGACACATCTATATTTTAAGATTTTAGTACCATTTTTCCCGTTCGGATTTGTAAGATTTTGATGACTTTTGCCCGATTGGATTTTTGGATTTCATTCGCACTTTAAGACATTGAACGAATTTTTTAAATTTCTGTCTTCTAAAAGTTCTTTAATAACCTTTTTGTAATTAAATTGTGACCTTCTTCGTAAAGGGCATCAAGTCTTTGATGATTGGTTTCTGCTTCGCTCAGTTCACTGATTGACTTGATTAAAAAATGTAATGCATCTATGGATGGATGCCTGCGTTCAGATAATATCATCCCATAATAATACTTGTTTTTGTTTAAAAACTGTTCAGAAAACTCATATTGAGTATTGATGTATCCCAAATCCTTTAAATGATTAAAGACCTTAATTAAATAATCTGTATCAGGGTGTTGAGGGAGTTCTTCTGTGGGTTCGGTTTGTTCATCTGCTGGTTTAGGTTGCTCTATTGGTTCTTCTTTTAGACCTTTTTTCTCAATAATTTGAGTTCTTATTTTTGCTAATAATTCATCTAATTTTTGTATAGTTGTATTCATGTTCATTCCTTTGGTTATATATGATTTATTTATGGAATGAATATAAAAAAACTCTGCTTTCACAGAGTCTTTTCATTTTTTTATTCTCTACAATAAAAACTGTTGCTTATCATTTCTTTAAATTCTTTTAATTCTTTAGACAATGGATAAGATATTTTACTTAATTCCTCTAACATAACCTTGATGTCTTTCGTCTTACCATAGACTCTTTGCCCTATGCCATAATCAGACCATCCACCCAAAGCGTTTTGATACTCTGCTGGTATTCTGACTTCTACTGCTTTTGTTTCAAAGGTATGTCTAAATGAGTGGAATACTTTGCTTGTATCTGTGATATCTAATTCATCTAAATATCTGGCAAACCAAGCCTGAACCGTTCTGCTGTATCGTCCTCTGTCAATTTGGGTTAATTCACTAAACAGTTTCTTTTTCTTGGATTTTCTTTGGAAATCAACATATCTCAAAAATCCTAAATCAAGTAATACGGGATGAATGGGGATAATACGTTCAGATGTTTTGTTTTTTAATGTTTTATCATCTCCGTTTGCATTAATAGAAATACAGGCAACCCCATTTTTAGATACAATATCTTCTGTATTCAATTGGCAGATTTCATTTAAACGACATCCGTGGTATAAAGCAATTAATGGAACCCAAAACTTTGCCTGTTTGTTTCTCATTTGAGGGTTAGGGTATGTCTTGGGATTAAAGATTTTATGTAATTCTTTATTATCAAATGGCGTTCGGGCAGTTCCTTCCAATTTGCTAGGTAAATCAATGAATTCATTTAAGTTATTATCTATAATTTCTTCTTTAACTGCATAGCGAAGATATTCTTTAAAACTAACCAAAATTCCTTTGATTGTTTTCTTTGATAGTACTTTTCTTTCGGATGTGGTTAAAATATTTTGAATAGATTTTCCTTGGGTTATAGCAACATTCCATCTTCTGGGAACTTGATAGATTTTTTCACATAGTTTGCGACAATCTTGTCTTGTGATTTCTTCTATATACAATCTGTTCATCAGTAAAAAGCAAATTTTAACCGATAAAAAGGTTCTTTCAAGCAAATAATCCGTATTTCCTTTTATATTCTTTTTATATAAAGCATACTTTTTAAAGAACTTTTCCCAAGATGTTTTGGCCATTGATTTAGTCAGACGTTCTGTGGTCTTCATCTCATCATAACTTTTAAGCAAGGTTTTAACCTTGGGATTGCTCGGGTTATAGGGTTTATCTTGTTTGATGGCATTAATGCTTTTTTCTGCATATCTTTCCAAAGCAGAAACATGACTGCCAAAACTTTTAAACCATTCATACCCATCTTTTGCTTTCTCTTCTAAACCCAGTTCAATTTCTTTTTCCTTTAACTTGGTATAGGTTGTTCGCAAAGTAATATTGGCTTGTGAGTTTTCAACCAAACTCCTTAAATAGTCCAATATCATTTGAACCATCAGTTCTTTTCTTTGTTCTGTGGGTAGTTTGATGTCTTCAATGGTTTTCTTGCCTTCTACAATGTTTTCAGCATTTTCTTCCAAAAAGTATTGAATTTGACTTAATCTTGCCAGCAATATCTTATCAACATCATTTTCATCCAGAACAACTTTGTTTTCTTTGTTAATTTTCATAATAATATCCTCAAATACATCCATAAATGTTTGTAAATGAGCAATTTCTGTTCGCCATCTGGCAACAGCAAGTTTGTAATCTGATGTGTCTAATGTATAACAAATCTCTTTACATTTTGCCAATGTCCAATACTTTCTGGGCACTCCGACCCTAAAATAAAAAGCACGACCTTTGACAATCAGTCCCGGATATCTTTGAACCATAAGTAGTCTCCTTATGTCATTAGAATACCGTACTTTTTCTTATCCGTCCGTCAAAATCTGAACAGAAATTGCTTTTTTTATTGTTTTAATTCATTTAAAACCAATTCTTTGAGTTCTGGGTTGACTTGATTTTCCTCAACAAATCCCTGAATAAAGAATTTTTGCACTAAATTATCTGAACAAAAATATTCCTTGTTTTCCAAAGCATATTCCACAACTTCTTTTCTTGGGTTAATAAACAGATAGTAGAAATTATTGTTTTTCTTATTAATCAATCCTTCTTTATCCAAAAATTCAAACGATATAATCTGTTCCTTAATTTTATTCAATGGATAAGTTGCACAACACATTTGTTGAGATTTATGGTTATATAGAAATTCTTGATCTGCAATGTTCTCATCGATTGTTTTATAACAACATTCACAAACGAGACGTGCTTCATTATATGCTGCTACTGTTTGTGGTAAATAGATGTGTTCTGTCCCATCACCCGGTATAATGTTGACTGTGCAATAAAATGGATTCACATTACCACTTTCTATTTCAATATCTGCATCTGTATCAGTGATAAGTTTTTCATACTCTTCCATAAAGTCATAATACTCCATTTTGCTCATTTCTTTTAATTTTTCTGC